>DASZCK010000291.1:0-42199 GCA_035943195.1 Steroidobacteraceae bacterium | reverse complement strand
AGTTAACGGTTCCCGAGCGAGGGTTGAACCGCCCGCGGCAATTGCGGCACCTACGGAGATGTCCCAGCTGCTTCTGACCCATGGTTATTTCCTTTTCGAGGACGAAAAGGAGATGCAGATCATGCGCCCCTACCCGACGCTGGGTCTGCTGTACCTGTCGGCCTATCTGCGGCGGGCGGGCCTGCCGGTCGACATTTTCGACTCGACCTTCGCGGAACGCGGCCAGCTCTTCGACCGCCTCGCCGCCGGCTGCGGCGTACTCGGTATCTATACCAATCTCATGACCCGCCGACCGGTCCTGGACATCATTGCGGTGGCCAAGCGCCACGGTTGGACGGTGGTGCTGGGCGGACCGGAATCCGCCAACTACCCGGCCGAATACCTGGCCCACGGGGCGGACGTCATCGTGACGGGCGAAGGCGAGACGACCCTGGAGGAACTGCTGCCGGCACTCGATCGGCGGGGACCACAACGTCTGCACGGCGTGGCCGGTTGCGTGTTCCGGGATGAGCAGGGCACCGTGGTGACGAATGCCGAGCGCGTCAAGATCGCGGATCTTGATTCACTGCCCTGGCCGGACCGCGGCCGTATCGACCAGCAGCGTTATGTCGACGTCTGGCGCGAGAAGCACGGCATGGGCAGCGTCAACATGATCACGGCGCGGGGCTGTCCCTATCGCTGCAACTGGTGCTCCCACGCCGTGTACGGCTATACCCACCGTCGCCGCAGCTTCCTCGACTGTGCAGCGGAGCTCGAGCACATCATGCAGACCTGGCAGCCGGACCAGGTGTGGTACGCGGATGATGTCTTCACCATCAGTCATCCGTGGTTGTACGGCTATGCGAAGGAACTCAAGCGTCGCAATCTGCGTGTGCCCTTCGAGACCATCTCGCGCGCCGACCGCATGCTCAAGGAAGAGGTTCTGGAAACCCTCGCCGACATGGGCTGCTATCGCATCTGGATAGGCTCCGAGAGCGGCAGCCAGCGGATCCTGGATGCCATGCAGCGCGGGGTCACGGTCGAGGAGGTGACCTGGGCGGCGAAGGCGGCGAAGCGGCATGGCATACAGGTGGGCATGTTCCTGATGTGGGGCTACAGTGGTGAGCAGGTCGAGGACATCGCCGCGACCGTGGAACTCGTGAAGGAATGCCAGCCGGACGTCTACCTGACGACCGTGGCCTATCCCATCAAGAACACGGGCTACTTTCAAAAGAGTGCGCCGTCGGTGGTACTGGAAAAGGAATGGGCTGCCGCGACCGATCGCGACTTTCGCATCCGCGGTCGGCATTCGCGCGGCTACTACAAACAGGCGGACGCGTGGCTGCGCAATGAAGTGGAAGCCACGCGCATCGCCACCGAGGACCCGGTGAGCGCTGCGCTGAAGCGGGCCGCGGCTGTCAATGCGCGCGAGTCCATGCTGGGGCTGGCCGCCGAAACGGAGGCCTGATCTGACCGCGCGCGACTACGTCTTCGACACCGTTGCGGAGGCGTATGACGGCCAGTTCACGCGCACTCGCATCGGCACCGCCATGCGCGCGGCCGTCTGGGCCCGCTGCGCTGCGCGCTTCCGGCCGGGCTTCCGGATCCTGGAGATGAACTGCGGCACCGGTGAGGACGCCCGCTGGCTCGCCAGTCAAGGCATGCAGGTGCTGGCCACGGACCGCTCCGTGGGGATGATCGAGGTGGCACGCCGCAAGCTCGCCGCTCTGCCGGAGAATTCCGCGGTGCGGTTCCAGACGCTGGCCTGGGAAGATCTTCACGATCTCGAGGCCGCACCCTTCGATGGCATGCTCTCCAATTTCGGCGGTCTTAACTGCGTGTCCGACCTCAAGGATGCGGCGGGCGCCCTCGCCGCGCGGCTCAGGCCCGGCGCCACGGCACTGCTGTGCATCATGGGACCGCATGTGCCCTGGGAGTGGTTGTGGTTTCTGGCACGCGGGCGTCCCGGGGCGGCATTCCGCCGCCTGCGCGCCAGCCGCGAGTGGTCCGGAATCACCGTCCGTTATCCCTCCATCACCGCCACCGTGCGGGCGTTCGCACCGGATTTCAGGCTGCTGCGGGCGGGTGCCATCGGCGCCCTGCTGCCGCCGCCCTACACTGAAGGGTCATTGGGACGCTATCCGCGACTGCTTGGCACTCTTGAGCGCCTGGAGCGCCGCTGGGACGACCGCTGGCCGCTGCCACAGCTGGCGGATCACTATCTGCTCGAGCTGGAACGCGCCTGATGCGTGCCCCGCATGAAAATCCCGACCTGCGGTACGTTGAGCACACCTCGGCGGGTGCGGAGTATGTCCGCCAGATCAACGCGCGGGAGGAGGATCGGCGCACGCGCGCGGCCTTTCGTGAGCTGGTGTTGCGGATTGCCGCACCGGGCGCCAGGTTGTTCGACTTCGGTGCCGGACCCGGAATCGACGCGCGTTACTTCGCCGAGCAGGGCTTTAGCGTCGATGCCTACGACGTCGATCCGCTCATGCGCGAGTACTTCGTCGATCATTGCCGTGACGTCATCGACTCCGGGCGCGTGAACCTTGAGACCGGCAGCTATCGGGAGTTTCTCGCGGCCGGGAACACGGAGCCGAAGCGGCGTGCCGACCTCGTCATCTCGAATTTCGCGCCCCTCAACCTGGTCGATGATCTGTGCGAACTGTTCGGCACGTTCGCCGCGCTCACGGGCCCGCAGGGCCGGGTACTCGCGAGCGTTCTGAACCCCTGTTTCAGCGGCGAACTGCGCAGCCGCTGGTGGTGGCGGCGCGCGCCCCGTCTGTGGCGCGACGGCCAGCTGTTCCTGCCCGGGCCTCAGGCGCCGCATTATCGGCGTCGGCTCGAACACTTCCGCCGCGCAAGTGGCCCCGATTTTCGCCTGGTACGCGTATTCGGGGGACTCCCGCCCGATGGGGCGCACCGGGATGGCATCGACGTGGCAGGCGCGGGTCGGCTGGCGTGGCTGCATCTGTTGCGCAGTCGCTTCATCTTCCTGCTTTTTGAAAAGACAGCGACATGACGCTACCGCTGCCCGTGGTCCTGAAGGCATGGCTGCGACCGTTGCCGCAGTGGCCGCCGATTGCGTTGCAGGCACCCCAGCAGGCCGTCCGGGTCGGACTGACGACGGCCCGCGGCACTTTCGATGTGACGGGCGCGGCGGTGGTCGCGAGCCTGCGACCCTTCACGCTGGCCCTGGGGCTGGAGGCACAGCTGCTGTCCGCCATTGCAGCGGACGCGGCACCGCGACTGCAGTTCGTGGATCTTGAATCCGGGCGCACCGTGGGCGCACTGCAACTGCAGCACCTGCGCAACTGGGCCACCTCGGGAGCGACCATTGGTCTGTTCGAGGTCCGTGACGGAACGCAGCGCTGCCTGCACTGGCCGCACCGGACCTGGAACCGCTGGCTGCAGAATCGTCGCATGCGCGCCAACACCGATCCGAACAATTTCTTCATGCCCCCGGCAGCCGTGCAGCAGCAGATGATCTTCTACATCTGTCCGCGACCGGTGGTGCTGGTGTCGGTGGATGACGGCGCGCACAGCAACCTCTTTCCCATGGATCTGATCGGCCCGATCTCGGCCGATCACTTCACGCTGGCATTGCGCAGCACCAGTCCCTCGATCGCGGCGATGAAGAGCGCGCGCTGTGTCGCGCTCTCCGATGTCCCGGCGCGCGAGTTCGCGACCGCGTATAAGCTCGGGATTCACCACAAGCACGCGAAGGTCAACTGGGAAGCCCTGCCATTCAGGATCGAACGCAGCCGCAATCTTTCCCTGCCCTGCCCGGCCATTGCGCTGCGGGTTCGGGAGCTTGCGATCCTGGATTTCGACACCATCGGGTCGCATACCTTCTTTGTCGGACGCATCGTATCCGACCTTGCAACGGGAGAGGGCAGCCAGTTCTTTCATACCAGCGGCATCTATCAGTACTTCAGAACGCGCCAGGCCCGCCCGTTTCCGGCATGCCACTGACTGACGGCCAATGAGTCCCACCAGTCCCGTTCCGGTCCTCGTGGCCATGCTGGCCGGTACCTTGGTATGCTTTCTGCTGTCCAAGCGATACCCGCCGGTCGCAGGCTCGGGTCGTTTCCTCGCCATCGATGGACTGCGCGGCTACCTCGCACTGTCGGTATTTCTGCATCACTCCTGCATCTGGTATTTCTACCTGAGAACCGGCAAATGGGATTTGCCGCCTTCCCAGTTGTACGCACAATTGGCGCAAAACAGCGTGGCGCTGTTTTTCATGATCACCGGCTTTTTGTTCTATTCGAAACTGCTCCAAGCGCGCCATCGGCAGTTCGATTGGCAGCGGCTGTACCTCGGGAGAGTCCTGCGCCTCACACCGCTGTACCTGTTTGCGATGGCGCTGATGTTATCGATCGTTTTGGTGTCCTCTGCCGGTCAATTGCACGACTCTCCCGCAAAGGTCGCCTTGCAGGTCTTCCGCTGGCTCAGCTTCGCCGTGCTCGGCGCTCCTGACATAAACAACATGAAGATTGCGCAAGTCGCCGTGGCAAGGGTGGTCTGGACTCTGCGCTATGAGTGGGTGTTCTACCTCACCTTGCCGGTATTGGCGCTGACCGTCGGCGCTCGCCCTTCGTGGCGTTATCTGCTCCTGGTTGTAGCTGCGATCGGCATCGCCTGCTACCGTGAATTCATACCCGTCATGCTCTTGATATTCGCAGGTGGAATGCTCGCAGCGGTGCTGGCGCGGCTTAGCACATTCTGCACTGTCGCTCGATCCTGGTTTGCGGCCATTCTGGCCATTGCGAGCCTTGGGTGTGCCATTGCGCTCTTTCCCGCAGGGTATGGCTTCCCACAGTGCGCGCTGTTGGCCGTGTTTTTCTGCATTATCGCCTCCGGCAATGACCTCTTTGGCCTACTGGCTCGACCGACGGCGCGAAAATTGGGGGAGATGGCATACAGTGTTTACCTGCTGCATGGGCTGGTTTTGTACGTCACCTTCATTTACATCGTCGGTGCGGGCCGCGCGAAGGCCATGTCGCCGCTGGCGCACTGGGTCACCGTGATCGGAATCGTTCCTGTGTTGCTGCTGGTCTGCCACGCGACGTACCGCTTTATCGAGTATCCGTTCATGCAGATGAGCCGCTCTCGCGGACGTTCAGAACAATCCGCGGCGTCGCCAGTTGTCCCAGTGTGAGACCAGTTTGTCGACCCGATGGAAACAGGAATGCTCGGCGTACGCGCGGCGCAGCGCCGCCAGCGCGATCGCGTTGCGCTCCTGAGGGCGTTCCAGATAGTAGTCGAAGAGTTGCGCGTAATCCTCGGGCGTCGCCGCCTGGATGAGTTCCTCGGGCGTGAAATACCGCTCGGTAATCGGCGTCGGCATGGTCAGCTGGAAGGCCCCGCAGGCGGCGGCGGCATACACCCGGTGCGTGACCTCCGCGCCATAGATCTGCACGAAGGCCACCAGCGGACTCAAGGCAATGCGGGTCCTGGCGTAGTGCAGCGGCATGTCGGCCGGCGCAATTGAATGGGTGCCGAACCCCCACTCTGGTCCGGCCCACAGGCCGTAGTGGCGGCGCAGGATCGGTCGCAGGTAGCGGTAGGCGACTTGCGCGCGCTCCTCGCTCATTGAACATGCCATGAAATAGTCGTAGCAGCGCTCGACCGCCAGGGGGTAGTCGACGAAGGGATTGAAGCCTTGTGGAATGGTTTCGTGTTCGATGGCGGGACCGTGAGGGTCGTGCTGGAAGCGTTCGTGGAATTCGGGCTCGAAGATTGAAAAATAGGCATCCACGGTGAGCCCCTTCGAGCGCAGACGCCGGCGTTCCTCATCCTGAGCGGGCGTCGATCGCGCGAGCGGCACATGCGCACGGGGCGACTCGGAGTGCCAGACCGGAATGAAGTGGCGCAGGCATCCGTGGGCGCGCTTGTGACGCTTGAGGTACTCGAGATCCAGCGTCTGCAGGATCTTGTTCGTCTCAATGGTGATCAGTACGTTCGGCTGCAGGGATTCGATGGCGGCGCTGATTTCGGCGGACTGGGCCGTGGGGGGAAGCAACTGGCAGTCGATGCCGGCATGGCGCATGCAGCGCGCCAGGTCGCCGAACCAGATTTCCGCCGTGATGCTGCCGGGCCGCAGCATCAGCACCCGGTAACCGGCGGCACTATGCTTGTTCGCGTTGCGCGCGATCAGCTCCTCGCGCAGGGCCTTGCCGGTCGCGACGATGGTCGGATCGGACTCTTCGGTCGCTTCGGGACGCTTGCTGCCGCGCAGATAGGCGCCACGCAGCGAGCGCCTGCGCCATTCGCGCAGCGCTACCGGGGGCCCGCGGGTCCAAAGCCGCGCGATCCTCATTTGCCGCCCTGTAGCAGTTCACGCAGTCGCTCGGCACCCTCCTGCGGGTGGCGCCCCCGACGCAGCTCATAGCCGCCGACCGCCCCCAGGTTCGCGGCGAACTGCCGCCACTGAGGCTGGCTCGCTGCGTACGGTTGCGCGGCGAGCAGTCGCGCACTGAGTTCTTTGCCGGACAGCCGTCTGAGCAGGGTACGGCCACCGGCGCGGGGTGAGAGAAACACGGCCGCCGCAAGCTGCGGAGGTCGGGCAGCCAGCCGATACTCGCCGCTTCGCAGGTCGATCTCGAGTTTGCGCACACCGCTGCGACGTTGGATCCGGGGGGAGGCGCGCAGGCGCAGCGCCGTTTCCTTGGGCAGCCAGTGCAGGGTATCGGGACAGACATGCAGGAAATTCGCGACGCCGGTGGCCTTGAGATCCTGAGCGCTCACGAATACGGCGTCTTCGGAGACAAATTCCAGCTTCTGCAGCAGGCATTGCAGCGATAGGGTGGACTTGCCGGCCCCGCTCTCCCCCATCAGCAGCAGGCCGCGGTTATTCAGACTCACGCAGGCCGCATGCAGCGGGATGAGCTTGAGCGCGCGGGTGGCGAGGGTGTAGACCGCAAACTCGATCAGCTCGTAGCGCGCATGGTAGGGATAGTCCAGCATCTGGCTTGCGACCGTGACCAGCGCGCCGCCCTGATCCGGTGAGAGCGCGACGAAGCTCGACGGTCCGGCGACCGCGCCCAGGAGTCCAGCGCCGCCCATGAGGGTGAGCTCGGGCGGTCCTGAGCGTCGGCGCGGCGCGGTTGCGGATTCATTGAGCACCAGGCGCATGGTCAGCTGCGCGGGGGTCCGTGACAGCTTGTGTTCGGGAAGATCGCCGAAGGCCCAGTGCACCAGGTGCAGCAGCGCCGGACTGGTGCTTTCGAAATGAAAACGGGCGCCCAGCAGTTGACGCGTTACCCGCGCCTGCAGCTCGCGTTCGGCGAAGGGATCAGGATGCGGATCCGAGCTCCGCGCCGCTACAGACCGGAGACGCGTGGGTCCCACAGACGTATGAAGCGTTGCGAGGCATCCAGCTCCCAGGGCCGACCGTAGCGTCGGAATCGATAGCGCCAGGAGGCAAGCGCGCTCAGTGCCGACTTGCCCCATACCGGGGAGCGCACATCGGTAATGGTGGGAAAACGGCAGCCGAGCACGGTGGTGAAGTCCTGGATCCGCTGCCGCAGCTGCGGGCTGATCCATGGGGTGTTGGCATGACACCAGTACTCGACCCAGGATTGCTCGGCCCATTGCCGCGCCGTGGTGGGAAAGCGCAACGGGCTGCCGTCCGCGGTCTTCAGATTGGCGACCGAGCGTTCGACATGCGGATTGCTGCCGCCCGGGGCCGGCGGCAGCGGTGTGTAGATGTACAGCATGATCTCGGTGCGCGGATGCACGCGCTTGATGCGGCGAATGAACTCAAACGCCCGCTCGGTTTCGCCTTCCGGGTCCTGCGGCGGCGCCAGCATGAAGGAGAGCTGCGGAATCACGCCATTGCTGCGGCATTTTTCCACCGCCTCCAGGGTCTGATCGGTCTTGGTGCCCTTGCGGATATCGTGCAGCAGCCAGTCACTCGGCGACTCGGCACCGATGTACGCCATGCTCAGGCGGCTCTTGCGCACCAGGGCCCAGCCCTGCGCCGATAGATTCAGCAAAGCATCGGAGCGCGCGTAGCACCACCAGGGCATCTGGAACTGCGCCAGCACCTCCAGCAGCGGCAGCGTGTCCTCTTCGCGGTCGAAGAAGTTGTGATCGTAGAACTGCACGGAGTCGACGCCCAGGTCATCGCGCAGGTAGCGCAGATCGTGCTCCAGGCGTTGCGCCGGCGGCAGCGCCGTGCGTCCGCGGAACATCGCCGCGACGCCGCAGAAGGTGCAGCGGAAACGACAGCCCAATGCCGCCTGGTATCCGGTCGTGTGCTGCCCCAGATAGGTCCTGGCGAGGTAGCGGCGCGGATTTCCGAGCCGCTCGAACGGCAGTTCGCGGGCCAGACTTGCGGATGAGAAGGGGCGATTGCGGTTATGGATGACCTGCGTGCCGGAGCGCCATGACAGTCCGGCAATTTTCGGCAGCGACTCCCAGCGCCGTTCGAACACGGCATCGAGCAGCTCAAGCAGAGTCTCCTCTCCCTGGCCGCGGATGGCGTAATCGACAAACGCTTCGGCAAGACAGGCTGCGGCGCAGATGGTCGGAAAGTGGCCGCCCCAGATGATGGGGATCTGCGGAAAGCGTGCGCGCACCGCCTGCGACAACGCGATGGCGGTGCGCAGCTGCGGCCCTCCCATGACGCTGACACCGAGTGCATCGACGCCGCCGGTTTCGATGCGGGTGAGCGCGGTGGACACGAAGTCGCGGTCCACGTTGCCGTCAAGAATGCTCGAGGCGTAGCGACCGTCGAGTGCGGCGGAGAGATTGAGCGCGGCGAGCGGAAAGCGGGCGCTGCGGCGCGAGGTGATCGTCGGATTGACGAGCAGGACGTGTGCTAGGTGCGGCACTCGCCCTCCCGCGCGACCAGGCGCTGCCAGGACCGGCGCAGCTGCTGGCGGGCGGGCTCCCCCTCGGCAATCCCCAGGTTGGATTGCAGCTTCACCTGTTCGTGCAGCAGGTCGCGCACGGCTCGATAGAACTCCGAGCCGTAGGTCCCGCGGAACATCATGGCGAGGTCACTGCTGTCCTGCCAATGCGTCTTGGCCCCCAGCTGCGCCTTGACCTGTTCGTAGAAGGCGGTGCCGGGCAGCGGATAGGAGACGCTGATGCCGATGTCATCCGGGCAGGCCGTGTCGATGAGCTCGCGCGTCGCCAGGATGTCCTCGAGCTCTTCGCCCAGGTAGCCGAGCTGGATGAAGAAGCCGACGCGGATGCCCTGGGCCTTGAGCCGCGCCCGCGCGGTGTGGATCTCGGCGACCTGCACACCCTTGTTCATGGCATCCAGGACCTTCTGACTGCCACTCTCGGCGCCCAGCCACGCCTCCTGGCAGCCGGCCTCGCGCAGCGCGGCCGCCATTGCCGGAGTGATCAGGTCGGCGCGGGTCTGGATGGTGAAGGGCACGGCGCCGCCACCCTCCTGGGCGGCGCGCGCGAATGCCTGCACCCAATCCGCGCGGAAGCCGAAAATATCATCGGCGAACCAGATGTGGTCCGGCGCGAAGCGCCGTTTGAGATGCAGCATTTCCTCGGCGACCGCGGCCGGTTCACGCTGCAGATAGCGATTACCCCAGATGGGTTTTGCGCACCAGGCACAGCGGAACGAGCAGCCACGCGAGGAGGCCATGTTCATGCTGAAATAGCCGTGCGCGGCGTGCCAGGTGCGCCGGTAGCGTTCCATGTCGATGAGATCCCAGGCCGGAAGCTCCGGCTGGCTGGTATCGACCCGGCGTGCCGAGACTTTGGGCCGCCCCTTGCTGCTGCCCGCGCCCGCGATGCCGCCAATGCCCAGTATCAGCTGTTCGCGGTCAACGGTCGGGTCGGCGTCCAGACGCTGCACCAGCTGCCCCAGGGCCTCGAGCCCCTCGCCGACGAGTACGGCATCGGCCCCGGCGGCCAGATAGGGTTCCGGCGTATCGCTGGCATCGGATCCCGCCACGATGACCCGGGCACCGCGCAGGCGTGCGGCGCGGATCATTTCACAGGCTGCACGGCGCATGGCGCCCAGGCACATCTTGCTCAGGAAATTGAAATTGTCCTCGTAGATGACCAGCAGCTGCGGTGCACACTGCTGCAGGCTGAGTGCGTAGTCCTCCAGGCCGTCCGCCAGCATGGCGTCGAACAGGGCCACCTGGTGGCCCCCCCGCCGCAACATGCCCGCAACCTGCAGCGTGGCCAGCGGTGGATAGGGCTTGGCACGCTGAACCTGCTTGGGATCGAACCGCAGAAAATATGAGTGCGTAACCAGAACAGACAGCATCAGGAAACCCACGGAAAGCCAGGCCCTTGTGTTGAGTACCCCCCGGCGGGAGGAAGGTTCAGGCTGGGTTCTGGAGGGCGAGCCGGACGATGTACATAGGGGCCTGGCGCGGCGGGCGGGCAAATAGCCACTGGAGCATGCGAAGCCCCTGGGATCGGCACCACCAAGTGCTTTGAGCCGCCCATTGTTCGTCGGCCACCACGGCGCGCATTGCCAGCGTAGCCGGGGTCGGCCGGACGCGCTGGCCGACATAGCGCAGACGCTCGCCGGTCGATGTGCACCACGCCATGGCCGGAAAGGCGGGTATCGACAGCGAGGCGAGCGAGAACTGGGTCAGCGTCGCATGGTGGCTCAGGCGCCGCAGCGTCCACGGGCACGCCTGCCGAACGGTATTGATCACCGCTTGCGGCACCAGACCGGGCTGATAGTGGTTGAGCATCTGAAGGGGTGGGAATGCCCACCAGAATGACTTGGGAGTGGAACCCAGGCCCAAGAGCTCTTCCCATTGTGGCGTGGTCATCGGCGCGGCCAGCCGCGCGAGGTCATGCAGATGCATGAGCCGCATCGAGCGAGTGGCCAGATTGCCGGCGGCGTGCAGCAGCAGGTGCAGCAACAGTGCGCTGTTGGAGCGATAGGGATTGAGTCCGGGTGTCGCACCGGCAGGAAACACCAGCTCGGTGATCTCGGCTTCCGCCAGCGGCAGGCGCTCGACGATACGAGTGTGCAATTCCACCTTGACCGGATAGGCCTCGTGCTCACCCAAAGGAAGACTCGCCAGGATGCCTTTGTACGGATTGGCCGGCCCAGCGCACTGCGCGGGTTCAAAAATCTCATGCTTCCAGACGGCCCCGGTTTGGACATAGCCCACCGCCGCCAGCACCTGAGCGGCCCGTGCCGCATCCGCTGGCCGCACCAGCAGATCGATGTCCGCCATGGGACGCTCGCCTGCCGTATACACGCCCAGGGCATGCAGCGCTGATCCCTTGAGCGCCACGAAGGCGAGCCCCTGGGCGGCCGCCTGGTCTGTGATTTGCCGTAGCACCGCGGCAATGCGCTCGTACCTGAGCAAGGTCTGCTGGCGCTGCTGCATGAGGAAGGCCTGCCAGCTCTGCGGACCCGTCCAACGCAAGGTGCTTGAAAGCAGAGGAGTGACTCCATGCAGAACGGCCGCGGCGCGTGCAATGGACCACTCGAAGTCGTTCCAGGACGGCGCCTGCGGCGTCGGCTCGGCCAGCTCGGCGGCAAAGCGCTCCGTGGCCTGGGTCAGGGCACGCTGTATGGTTTCCGGGGAGGGCCGCATTATCCTCGGTAAGTACCTCCCCGCCAGGCCGCGGTTCTAGGCGAACGCCCCGGAGACTGCACCCACCCAGCGGACAATATCCGCCTTCGGCAAATTGCTAGGGAGCCCGCCAGTTTTCACCTGTTGGTAAGGTCACAGATGGTCTTGAATAGGCCGTTGCACGGCCGCGCACCTTGGCTCCAGCATCGGCGTGGATCGCCACGGCAAAGTCTGCGAGTGAGCTTCCAGTGCCCTTGGATATTCGCCTACCCTGTCGTTAACGTAATCAGCCCCTCGTGCCGCAATGCGCGGCGTCGTGGGATCAGACCGGAGTGAATGAAATGAGGATTGCGGTGCTCGGGTCCGGCTCGGTCGGACAAACGTTGGCAGCCGGGTTCCTTCGCCACGGACACGAAACGATGGTGGGCACGCGTGATCCGGGGAAATTGGCTGAGTGGCAGAAGACTAATTCCACCGCGAAACTCGGAACCTTTGGCGAAGCGGCGGTGTTTGCTGATGTCGTCGTGCTCGCGGTCAAGGGCTCGGCCGCTGCCCAGGCGTTGCGTTCGGCGGGCGAGCGCAATCTCGCTGGCAAAGTGGTAATTGACGCCACCAACCCTATCAGCGACAGCCCGCCTGACCACGGAGTCCTGTCCTTCTTTACGGAGATGAACCATTCGCTGATGGAGCAGCTGCAGCAGGAATTTACGACGGCCAGGCTGGTTAAAGCCTTCAATTCCGTGGGCGCAGCGCGTTTTGTGAATCCCAGCTACGCGTCAGGTCGGCCGACGATGTTCATCTGCGGCAATGATGAGGCGGCCAAGCAGGTCGTAGGTAAGATTCTCGATCAATTCGGCTGGGAGACCGCCGACATGGGCGGCGCTGAGGCGGCACGCGCCATCGAGCCGCTGTGCATGCTGTGGTGCATTCTTGGCTTCACGCGCAATGAATGGACACACGCGTTCAAGCTGCTGCGTACGACCGCCGGCTCTCAATGAGGCTCTTGCACAGTGTAGCCACGCGCGCGCAGAGCGGTCAGCCATCCGTCAGGTGCGAAGATATTGCGCGTCGGCACCAAGGCAAATGTCGTTTTGTTGGTGTTGAGGGCGAGGTCAACCGCAGCGAGCCACTGCTCGGTGTGGTGGGCGATCGCGTCCGTCGCTTGTTGGTCGTTGTCGAACATGTCCAGCATGCAGGTATCCGGCTTCTGTCGCAGCGTGAGCTCCCGCAACGCATCGACGTCACCCACCGACCAGGCGTGTTCTAGCGTCCGCAGGTCGTCACGATCCGCTTCCAGTTCCGACACGATTTCCTCCAGGCAAGACACCATGCGGTTGCTCTTGCTGTTCCTCATGAATACGGCGTAAGGCGCGTATGTATAGAGAGTGATCAGCTGCGCCCGCCAGCCAAGCCGCACCAGCGTATCGGAAACGGCAGTGGTGGAGAGCTTCAGCGAAATCATCGCGTGTTTGTTCAGTTCGAACCCCGCAGCCCACGGACGCAGTTGTTCGAGCGAGTCGTAATTTGTGGCGAACGCATCCTTCAATACTTCGAAGCGGCGGTACAGGTCCTCGGGAATCACGTCCTTCAACGACGTTTCGCGCCCGGGAATTGCACGGATGTCCTCGCATGCTGCCGCGGACAATGACGTTGCCGATTTCCGTGAATTGAAGGAAATACCCCCATCCAGAATCAGTTCCTGAGCGCCGGCAATGGCAGCCTCGACCTGCTTCGTTCTCCAGACAACCTTGGTAGAAAGCGGTGTCGGCGGCGCCGCCAGAATCCACAACACATGCTGCCCCGAGGTAACCTTCCAAAGGGCCGGACTGGCCTGTTCGCCGGTGACGACCACCTCCTCTAGTCTGTCAGCAGGCGCGGGTGACGTCGCAATGGCATGGGCGGACGCAGCACACACCGGTGCGGTGCCAACGGATAGAAGTACGACGAATAGAAGAGCCTGAATCGCGCGCATTGCGGGAGCGGCGTCGAATACGGAAGTTCATTACAGCCTCTCCCTGAAACCAGGTCAATTCTTTCGCCCCCCGGGGGGTCCGGCAATGCCTCCCAGGCTGACGAGCCGCCGAGCCTCAGCGTGTCGGAGGCCTTGGTCCTGGCTGGGGATGGCTGTCGCGTTACGGTTGGATGGGCGTCGAGCTATTTTTTGTGCTCAGCGGCTTTCTGATTGGTACCCAGGTGCTGAAATCGATGGCGCACGGCTCGCCGTTGGCCCTCGGCAAATTCTATTTGCGCCGGGCATTTCGCATCCTGCCAGCGTACTGGGCCGTGTTACTCCTATATCTCCTTTGGCCGGAATTTCAGTAATGCGACTAAACAGATCGCGTCGCAAGCGCTGGGCTTATCCACGAGCCGCGCAGGGCGGGCCAAAGTACCGCGAGCTGCCCGAGAGCAAACACTCCGATCACCCCCACGATCAGGAATGTCGGAGGCAATCGCGTGAGGGCGATGCTCCGCAGCATCCAAAAGTTGGCGGCCAGTGCCAGTGATACGCCGAGAATGGAGCCGACGACTGTGATCAATAGGATCTCTGATTGAAAGTACCTCAGAATCGTTCCGCGCGTCGCTCCCAGGGCACGCCGGATACCGATATAGCGCGTGCGCTGTGAGACCCAATAGTTCGTGAGTCCGAAGATGCCGAATGCCGTTACGCTGAGCAGAATGGCGCTGATGACTCCCATGATCAGCGCCACGCCGCGGGCGCTGCGATACGCGTCCCTGCGTGCCTCAGCGAAAGATTGGATACCGATGACAATGCGATCGCGACTGATCCCGTAAAGTGCATTGCGCGCCGCAGTCGTGGCTGATGCGAACTGACCGGGTTTCGCTCGCACGATATAGAAGATCTGAGAATCAGACCACAGGTACGGAAGCAGTATCGACTGGGCAGCGAGCGGAGCATCGCCGGCAAGCGGTGTCGACTGCAGGCGTTCAACGATGCCAATTATCGGTACTCTTGTGCCGTCGGGAATCATCGTTGCAATACGACCCAGGACTTTTCCGTCTGGTGCGAGCTGGCGGGCGACCGCCTCCGTAACAATCGCACCCGCGAGACTGGCGGCGGGTTGCCCGAATCCGTTGCGAACCACCACCTCCTCCGGGCGGAAATTACGTCCGGCGATCAATTTGAGACCCAGAGTGTGGATCGCATGGCCATCGACCGGGTAAACCATGGTAAACGCCCCGGATTTCGGATCGCTCGGATTGACGGTGATACCCTCCCCCATAAAGGCCCCGCCGAGTGGGTGATCGACAGATACGGTCGCGTCCTCAACTTGCGGCAGACCTCGCAAGGCAGCCAGATCCGACTGCTCGCGCGCGGCCCCATCGCTGGACGACCCAACCCACTGATTGGTGATGATGAACACGCCGGCTTCGTCCTGGACGCCGCTGGGCGAGCGGCTCAGCCTTGTTTGCTGCTGGATAATGAACAGCCCATTGCAGAGCACCGCGAGGGTCACTGCGATCTGCAGCGTGATCAACGCTACGGCCGCCTTATTGCGCCGCAGGGAGGACAAAATCTGACCCAGTTCCACGATAGTAGCCCCTTATCACAGCGCTTTAAGTTGCAAGCCCGGCGGGACCCGGGTCGCGCGCCAGGTGGGGTACAGTCCGGCAACCAGTGCCGCCGCGATCGCCATTGCGAACGCGATAGCCATGTCGCTGCTACCCAGCCTCGTCAATACGGATAGGTCCTGCGCAAGCGCCGAGCGGCAGCTCACCAGCCCTAGCTTTGTGAGCCCAATGCCTATCAGACCGCCGGCCAAGCCGATGACACCGGCCTCCATCAGGTACTGTGCGAAAATCGCGGAACGAGTAGCCCCAAGTGCGCGCCGCACGCCTACGGAGGCGGCGTGCGTCATGAACTTGGAGAGCAGCAAGCCGGCCGCGTTGAATATGCAGACCAACAGGATCGCATACGAGACGTTCGTGAGCGTACGCACCGGGGCCGGTACGACATGGTTATAGTCGAGCCACCGCATGACATCGCGCAGCGCAACGTGGGGTGGCCAGTTGACGCGCCCCTGGTGCCGTTGTTCCGCCGCATAGTTGCGCAGGTTAGCCTTGTATTTCGCTGCATCACCGGCGCGGGGCAATTCGACCCAGATGTTTATCCAGACACAATTGGAATGCAGGAGGGTGCTCCAGCCTTTTCCGGGACCATTGTTGTCGCAGCTGAGACCTCCGGATGTCTGCAACTGTTCGTCGATGGCGCGGGTGAACGGGAGGTACAGCTGATCCACGCTGCTGTAGCTGCTGTTGATGCCAAGATCGTAAAAGTGCGGACTTGGCTGCCAGGTCCCCGTGACGCCGATGATCCGGTACTGCTTCCCGTCGATCATGAGACTCCGACCGACGCTGTTTGCCCCGCCGAAGAGCCGGTCGTTGAATGCGTGCGCGAGCACAACTACCGGTGCGTGGTCCTTATCCTCTCCTCGACTCCACGCTCCCCCGTATTCGAACGGAACGTCGAACATTGGAAAGAAACCGCTGTCGGTTGCGAGTGCTTGACCCTGAAGCGGCAGCTCCCGTGTGCCTGAGGCGATGATTGTTACCTTCGCTGGATACATCGCCGCCTGCTGGACGGGACCTCGCGCCTGCATCAGCGCGACAGCGTCCGTGTACGTCAAACTCGTCGGCAGCTCGTCCTGTCCTTGGGGCGGGGCGCCGGGCTGCGGACCAAAATTGTCGATCTGCGGTGTAAACAGCTGCGTAGATTTTTCTGGGATTGGATCGCCCGAGGCCGCACGCAGGATCGTCAGCATCGACATCGAGGCACCGGTGCCCACACCGATGACCGCAATCGCGAGTAAGGTCAGCGCCAGGTTCCGACGAAGGCTCCGCACTGCAAGATGGAAGTAGTATCCGAGCAATTCAGATCTCCTCAATTGCGCACACGCGCGGGGGCTGCAGACGCTTCTGATGCTCGGACCAAGTGCACAAAACGTACCAATCGATTCTCGATCGCATCTTCCTGAATCTGAAGGGCGCGCAGCTGCGCTGAGGGCGGCGGGGTGTCCGCTGTCCGGACACCGGACAAATGCGGACAGTTCTAGTCAATCTTTGTTCAGGAATTCGCGATTGCCTTTCCAGCCTCTGCGTTCAGTTGTCAAAGGCCGTCATCGCGCGCGGCGATGCAGACGCATCGGGCATTCGCCGGTGCGCGTCTCACTGCTATTCGCATGGGTAGTGATCGTGGTCGTCTAGATAATTGCGAATGCCCCGGTCTCTGCTCGGAATGCAACAACATTTGTTCCAGCTCCAAACCGGGTGGTAGCCTACCTTTCGTGCAGGCACTACGGACTTTGCAAATCCTCATTGTAGCCGCCGGACTGGCGACGCTCGCGGGCACGCGGGTGGGGGCAGCCGCAGAGCAGGCTCCTGCGGCTGCCGCCGCCCCTTCGTCAGACAACCACACCCAGCCGCCCCAAGAAGTGACGGTCACCGCGCAGAAGCTTGATCAACGCAGGCTGGACAAGGTCATCATCCCTCGTTTCGTGCAGTCCCACGGCGCGCCGAGTTTCAAAAGCAACCAAGTGAGTCGCTGGAGCGGAGGTCCGAGCGTTATTTGCCCGAGAACGGTAGGACTCAAGCCGGCAGCTGTGGATTACGTCTCTCGCCGAGTCGTCGCCGTGGCGACAGACGTAGGCGCGCCAACCGCGGTCTACGGGCACTGCAAGGCTACTATCGAAATCATCTTCACGGCCGATCCCCAGGCCCAAGTCGACTATTTCGCCAAAACCTACCGTGGGCTGCTGGGCCACGACGGGAGATCATTGAAGGAGTTGCTGACAGTCAGTCATCAGATCCAAGCCTGGTACACCACCGCAACCGCCGTGGCGGCCACGGGTTGGGTCATCGATACGGATGGCCCATACTTGAATATCCAGAATCCCACCATTTCCTATCTCAAGAACGACCAGGAACCCGGCAGCGCCAGCCGGCTTAGCGTGGGAGTGAAGAGCGGGTTCCTCAATGTCCTCGTGATTGTCGACGCCAAGCAGGTTAGCGAACACTCCCTGCGGTCGATTGCCGATTACATCGCCATGCTGGTGCTGACTCGAACATCCGTAGATGGATGCAGCGAGCTACCGAGCATCGTCGATCTGCTGTCGGCCGACTGTGCCGGAAGAGCACCGCCCCCGTCCATTACGACGGCTGACACCGCTTATCTAAAGGCGCTCTATTCGTCGGACTTGGAAAAGAACCTCAACGTAGAGCGACGCAGCATGCACGATCGCATGTTGCAGGAAGTGCAAGGTCAATAGACGCGGACGCTCAGACACCTAATACGGGACATTCAGCACTAGGATCCAACGTGCGGATGGACGGGCACACCCGGCGGCAGGAACCGCGAGATGATTGCCAGCAGAATGAAGACGATGAGGGCCCAGAGCGCGAGCATTTTTATCCACCGAGGCATTGGCAATAGCCAGCGGTTCAGTCGGCCAGCCGACGCCTGCGCGCATCGAGCCATTGCAGCAGCGCCACTCCCAGGGCGGGTAGGAGGACGAAACTCAAGATGAGCGAGAAGATCGCGCGCGAGGTTGCAAGAGCCCGCCACTCGGCGGACTGCGCGGGCAATCCGACGTATACAGCCGCCCAGGCGGTGAGCGTCCACAGAACGACCATGAACGTCCTGCCGGGCCGGTGGGCTCGCGACAGCAAGGTCCAAAGGGCGGCCACAACCCCGATGGGGCCGATCAACGTCGCGGAGCCGAATATCAGCCCCTCCTGCAGCACCGATAGGTGCAAGGTGGCGGCCCATGAGAGCGGATGACCTTGGGCCGTGCTGACTGCAATTTGAATGAAGTTTGCAAGGGGTGGCCCCAAACTCACCAGGAATAGAATGAACAGAGCCACCCAGCGCAGCGGCGCGGGAAATCTGAACATGGCACGAAGCCTGCCTCGATAACTGACCGACACGCAGCCAAATGCCCAGGAAAGGGCCGACGCATCGGGCGGCAGGTGCTCCTGCTCGTGCATCATGGCCGTCGCCCACTCGGCAGAGTCCGGCCCTGCCACACGCACCGCATGCGCGGTCAGGGCACGCGCGAGCCTGCTCGTTGGATTGGTGCGCGGACTCACGCGTATTCTGCCGCTGACTCAACCCGGCGACCGGCAGGCTGTGCCGCCCGTGAATCACGGGCGAAAGCGATGCCGGCAGCCGTCAAGCGGTACATGTGGCGCGGAGGCCGTCCTTCCTGCGCCGGCGGTTGCCACCTCGACTCAAGCACGCCGCGCCCGCACAACCGCATCAGAATGGGGTACAGCGTCCCGGACCTGAGTTCGGTAACCCGCGAAAGGTCGTATCCGTAATGCCAGGCCCGCGGCCGCTGCATCAGCGCGTCCAGCAACGCCAGGGCGTGCCGGGATGGACGTCGGCTTCTTTCCATCCCCCTAACTCTACATATATTGCGTTATGAGTCAAGGGGGGCTGCACCGCTGCTCACTGCACGGCTGGCTCCAGCAGTTTCACGCGCCCGTGGGTCTCGACCTCGACCCTGCAGCCGATTGGCAGCAGCCACTGCGGATCGGTATGTCCGAAATCGCAGTTAGTGACGATCAGCAAGTCCGGACGACCCGCCTCGATTCCAACGACGGTCCGCAACACGGCATCCAACTGGAGTTTCTGCGCGGCGCTGTAGCCTCGTGGCCTGCCAACCAGGAGCGCCTTCACCTTGGCCAGGTTACCGGCCGCGGCCCACGAGCGCAGAGCACGTTCATAGAGTTCTGGCGGTGGTGCTTCCTCGGAGCCTTCGAGAAACAGTATGGTATCGGCCCAGGTTTCCGCGGGCGGCCACCACGGGGTCCCCTTGAGCATTTCAAGTACCTCCAGGCAACCACCCCAGAGCCGCCCGTGCGCCGCGTGTGTACCTTGGAGAACTTTTGGGCCGGAATCGGTCAGAAGTGGTTTGGTGCGCGCCGCATTGTCCGGGTTCGACCACTCCTCATAGCCCTCGCAATAGAGGCCGAAGACTGGATATTCGAACGTTGGCACAACCTCAAACAGCAGCGCATACAGCTGTTGCAGGAAGACCGGTGGAAACGCACCGGCTTGGGCGAGACCACCCATGACACTCGGTCCGTGAAACGCCACCAGGTTGAGCGATCGCAGATAGCAAAGCAGGGTGCAGGTATCGGAATACCCGAGCGTGATTTTTGGGTGCGCTGCAATCAACGTCGAGTCCAGATGTGGCAGCAGTGAGACTGAATCGTCACCCCCGATCGAGGCGATCACGGCATGGACCTCGGGATCCGCATACGCTGAATGGAGGTCGGCGACGCGTTCGGCGACGGACGCGGCGAGCGAGCGCGTCGACGAATACTCCCGCACGCGCAGACCCAAACTCTCGAGAGTACGAATGCCCGCCGCAAAAGTGGCGGGGAAGCGCGCTGGCCCTCCCCACGAAGGAGAAAGCACAGCCACCGTGTCTCCGATTTGGAGACGTCTCGGTTTGACAATCACCAGGGGCCTCAGTCGCAGGCTAGCGCTATCCAGTGGAACGCACAATGGGCTACTGTAGGGCGGTCATCCAGAGTGCGGGGGCTGAGATGTCGGCGAGCTGGCACAGAATCGGCGCGGGGCGCGCCTGTCTGTCGCAACACCTGCCTCCCGAGTGCCGATGATGGGTCCCGCCGGAACGATTTTCGGGTTCGATGGGCACCGGCTCTTCGGCGTGCTTTGCGCGATATTCTGGGGATTCGAATGGGTGCTCGCCCCGCGGCTGACGGCCCGAGCCGAGGATCGTATCGAGGATCGGGGCTCCCTCCGCTGGTTCGCCATCGGCTTTCCTCTTGCCTGGTTAGGCGCTTTCGCGCTGCTGGGAATACATGCGGCGAGCTTCGGCACAGTCGCGATATTCCGCGCGGGACTTCTCCTCATGGTCGCAGGTCAGCTGCTGCGCTGGTGGTCGATCGCGACGCTGGGGCGATTGTTCACCATCAACGTGGCGATCCGGACCGACCATCGACTGATCGAGTCCGGCCCCTACCGATTCGTCCGGCATCCCTCGTACACCGCCATCCTGGTGGTACATATCGGCGCGGGACTGTGTTTCGGCAATGTCTTGAGTTGCCTCGCGCTCCTGACGCCGGTGGTGGCGGCGATCGCCAATCGCATTCGCATTGAGGAGGAAGTGCTCTGCACTGCCCTCGGTCCGGTGTACCGCGAGTACATGAGGCGAACGAAGCGTCTGATCCCCGGAGTGTACTGATTTATGCTCTGGCAACGAGTAACTACTGACCGCAACGCAACCGAGGTCACCATGCGTACGCCGGCGATTTTCCGCCTCGGGCTACTTTGTTTAGTCTGCTGCGGTGCCGCCTTCGCCCAGCAAGTTGCCACCCCAGCGCGCGAAATCAGCGTCCATCGAGTCGCCGGCAATGTGTACCTGCTCCGGTGCGACGGTGGCTGTGGCGCCAACGTCGTCGCGCTGGTGGGCAGCGATGGCCTGGTTTTGGTGGATGCCGCAGAAGAATCTGTGCATCAGAAGATGGTCGCAGCACTGAGGCAACTCTCCGACAAGCCCGTGCGATACGTCATCGATACCCACTGTCACGGAGACCATACAGGGGGCAATGCATCGTTTTTGCGCGAAGGCGCCACGGTCATCGCACATCGCAATGTCCGTGCGCGGCTGGCGGCGAAGTCGACCTGCGGACCGCCACCTGGAACGGGATTGCCGACCATTACTTTTGATAGCGCTATGACGCTTTACACAGATGACGAGGAAATACAGATCACGAAGCTCCCCACTGGGCACACCGACGGCGACATCGTGGTCTATTTCAAGAAGGCGAATGTCCTGGAAACCGGAGACGCCTTTTTCTCAAATGGATTTGGAGGATCTGATCACTCGAATAATGGCACGACAATCGGAGTCATTGACGAGCTGCGGACCATCCTGAGCCTCGTGCCTGCAGACGCCAAGATCGTCCCGGGGCATGGAACAGTGGCAGCCATTGGAGACGTGCGTGATGCATTGCACACCCTGGAGGCCATGCGGGACGCCATCCAGCAGCAGATTCGGGCAGGAAAAAGCCTGGATGAGATCAGGCAGATGAATGTGTTGAGCCCCTGGAAGGACCTTCTTGGAGATCTCTGCGACCCGCACAAACCTTGCGACCATATCGACTCCGAATTCTATCTTCGGGCGTTTTTTAATGAGCTCACGACTGCGGAGACGCCGAAGCAGTGATGGTCAGGTGACGGCGACTCAGCGGCTAACGAGCTCGTATGATTCTTTTGCGAATGGTACCGATCTCAGAATCGATCGTATGGTCGTTTTCAGGACCGTACTTCGACGCCGTGATGTATTCCAAAACCTTGTGATAGCCCATGGCCGAGTCCCTGGCGTTGAATTGGTACACCGCTATTCGGCGTTTGTGATTGCTTCCAAAGCGTGTTTCGCCTGCTTCCCACTGCCAATCGGCGGTTATCAGATATCCCGCCAATAGTCCGCTACTGACAATCCGCACTTCCGGGGACTCCATGGCAACCGCCAACCGGAACGCTTCGTTTCGCCTGTCGTAATTCCAAATCGCGGTTTCGCTTAGCTGACCCGTGGGATACCAGGCCACTGCCTTCATTAACAGGGCATTCGTCGGGTGTGGTTCCGATGTCAAGGGCACGATCGACAGCCCGGATAGCCCTTGAAAGGCCAGCGCTGACTTGAATAGATCCTTGAAGTACGTGCACTGTGTCGTGCCCAATGACGCACGGACAAAACAGATCTTGGATTGACTCGGCGTTGCATTCGGGTCTATTTCCGCCTGGGGTTCGGCGGCGGCCGTGACGATCGCCTTCCAATCCTGCGGTGGTCCAAAATCGCGACCTAAATCAAAGGGCGGCTCTTCTCGATAGGTGGGCTGTGGTTGTTGGCTGGCGATCGCCCGGCGATACAAGGCGACCTGTTCGAGGCATCCTGCCTTGGCTGTCTGCAGCTTCGGCCGGGTGACGCCGCGCAGCGCGCCCTCGACACGGTGAAGCTCGAGCGTCACTGATTCTCCGCTATTGGCGAGGCTGGCCTTGATCGGCGCCAGCTCGTCCGGCACGGTCGGCTGTGCGGCCGCTGCGGAGACAGCGGCCAATAGAGCAATGAGTCCCTGGTATTGCATCGGCTTCTCCCGCCGGGAACATCAGCAGGGAGAGTAGGCGAAGATCCAGATGGATTGGAGTAGACCGGCCCGGCGGCAACACCGGTACCAGGCGTCCTGAAGGGTCATAACGAATAATAATTGTTGTAATACAGTAATTATTTAGTGTATTGTTTGCCCCAACGTCATGGTCACTTGGGGCTTCCCGTGGAAACTGTCGTCGCTGCTTCGCCCGAAAGTCGGGCACTTTCGCGTATTCGGGCACTGAGTCGGCCCATCAGAGTTCTGATTGCGATCGCGCTCGCCATGGCACTGATCGTGCCGATCTACCAGGTCCTGATCATCCTGTTCCTGGCTGGTCACCACGACTCCTGGCGCGCATACCTCAGCTTCACTGCCTTTGGAGTCGGTCTGTTTGCAGGACCCGACATGCACTTCCAAAGCCCGGTCAGTATCCCGGTCGACACATTGAGCCTGCAGCAACGGTACGCGGCGGCGGGGCTCGCGGCCTTGTGTGCAACCTGCAATGCGCTCGTTCTCAGCCACCTCTACCGGCTCTTTGGTCTTTACTGCCGGGGCGTCGTCTTTTCCCAGGCCAACATCCTGCGCATCAAGGGCTTCGCGATGTGGCTGGTTGCCGCTGCGGTCGCTACGAATATCTCCGGGCGGCTATTCGTCCGGGTCACTGGCATCAACGCCGAGAGCACCGCCAACGCCGCGCTGGCCGTGATATTCGGCGCGATGATCTATGTCATCGCACACGTGATGGAGTTGGCCCGCCAGGCGGACCTCGAAAGAAAGGACTTCGTCTGATGGCCATCGTCATGCGACTGGACGTGATGCTGGCCAAGCGCAAAGTGCGTTCCAACGCGCTGTCCGAGGCGATAGGGATAACGGAGTCAAACCTGTCGCTCCTGAAGTCCGGGAAGGTGCGCGGGGTGCGCTTCGCGACCCTTGAAGCGATCTGCCAGTTTCTGGAATGCCAACCCGGGGACCTTCTCGAGTACGTCCCGGATTCGAACGCGCCTCACCCGCCGCAGGTGGAGTAGGCCCTCCGCTCGCACGAATACACGAATGGGAGATTATCGTGACCATTAAAAAAGTTGCCGCTGTCCTGTTGTTCGCCTCATTTGCCGCCGGGGTAAGTCATCCCGATCTGGCAGCCACTGCTCCACGCAATACGTCGGGACCCCCGTGGACGGCTGAAGTCTCGGTCCCGTCCTCCTACAAGATAAAGTTCGATTCGGCCATCAATGCCGAGAGCTATACGCTCTTCATCCGCGTGCCCGCCACTCCGCCTCCCCCACAGGGATATCCGGTGATCTATGTCCTGGATGGCGACCTCAATTTTGGGACGGCTGCAGATGTCGAGCTGACGCTGAACAACGACCCTGTCCATGCGCCCGTCGTGGTTGCGATCGGCCATGGCGTATTCGGCGATATGGATGTCGTGCGCCGCTATGCGGTACGCAAGCCGGGGGACCAGACCCCGGTTGGCATTGCGGACATCGGCAGTGTCATCAACATGCTGCGCCTCCACGACTACACGCTTCCGGTCGCAGCGAACCACCTCGCGCCGGCCTGGACAGGACTTACATCGGGCAACATCGGCGGACTCGATCAATTTCTCAAGGTAGTTGAGGCGGAGATCAAGCCTAAAGTTGCGCAACTCATTCCGGTGAACGCGGCCAACCAGGCGATATTCGGCCACTCGATTGGCGGGCTGGCGGTGTTGCGGGCTCTGTTTACCGAACCTGGCGCCTTTCGGACCTTCATTGCGGCAAGCCCCAGCATCTGGTGGGACGCCGACGCGGTGTTGGCAGATGAAGCAAGCTTCGCGAAGGTCATCGAAAGCCATGGCGCTGCCCCGCGAGTTCTCATCACCGTCGGCGCGGACGAGCCAGACAGCCCCAATCCACCACAGTCCTTTATCAACTCGCTGCCGCCGGACAAAGCGACGGAATTGACCGCCTACGTAAAGATGGCGAGCGCATGGAGCGGCATGATATCTGGGGCGCGGGACCTTGCCGCCAGACTTGGCAGGATTCAAGGTGGACAAGACTACAAGGTTAGCTTCGTCGCCTTCGCCGGTGAAAATCATGCTAGCGTGATCCCGGTCGCGCTCAACCGCGGCATGTGGTTCGCGTTCGGGCCGCAGTGAGCACCCGAGGAAAGGTCGCCACGATTTGGAGAGGTCAATGCGGCATCATGTTTTGAGTCTTTCCGTGGCGGCCACGCTTTTGCTGCTGTCCGGCTGCGCAGCACCAGTGCTTGCCCCGGGCGCGGCCGACGTGAAGATCGTTCGAAGGGCGACAGATGTCGCCGCCTGTACGGCGGTCGGGAACTTCCAGCAGCCGGCCGGTGAATTTGTCGATCCACGCAATGTGATCATAGGCCTCGGCGGGAACACGCTCTTTGTGACGCAGCAGAGGATAGGCATCGCGGCCGGACCGAGAACCATCGTGTCCGGTGTTGCCTATCGCTGCCCCACCTAGGGATCGCCAACGAGATGCGAGGAGCTCGAAGGTGAAGCGAACGCTCGCGGCGCGCATCGTCGACAGTCGGACGGAATACCAGGGCTTCCTGTCCGTGCGGCGCTATGAGATCGAGGAGACTCTGCACGGGGGCGGCCAGCAGCGCGTCGTGCGTCTCATCATGGAACGCGGTCACTCCGTGGCCGTGTTGCCCTACGATCCGGTGCGTGACCGGGTAGTGCTCATCAGCGAACTGCGCCCCGGCATTCTGGTGGCGGGCGGACCTGCGTTTTCCGATTCATTGGTTGCCGGTGTGGTCGAGCCGGGCGAACACGTCCTTGCCGCCGCTGCTCGCGAAGCACGTGAGGAGGCGGGGCTGACGTTGCGCAGTCCGCGAGTCATCCACCAGCAGGCTTTCGTCAGTCCCGGCGGCACTTCCGAGAGCATTGCCATCGTCTACGGAATCGTTGATGCGCCGGAAAGCAGCGAAATCCACGGCAACGCCAGTGAGGCCGAGAACATTCGCACGGTCATCCTGAGCCCCCGCAAGTTGATGAACCGTGTCCGTAGCGGCGTCATTCTCGATATGAAGACGCTGCTTGCCGGCTATTGGCTTGCCGCCAACCGTGCGAAGTTGCGGCGGGAAATCCTGGCTCCGCGCCTCGATCAGGTCAGCTGAGCCCGCAAGACGGCGGCGTACCGGTCAAGCTCGGCCCTGTCCGGAACTGCGGCGAGGCGCGGATACACCTGCAACAAGCCGTCCCCCAGCATTCTCGGGTGCACATGAATGTGCAGATGCGGGACCTCCTGAAAGGCTGCTTCACCGATTGAGTGCCACAGACTCATGCCGTGATTGGGGAACGCCACCGCGACCGCGCGCGCCATGCGCACTACTGTCGCCATGACCGCGGCTCCCGTTGCATAGTCTAACTCTCGCACGTCGCTCAAATGGCAGCGCGGCATTACGAGCACGTGACCCGCGTGAAATTGCCGCAGGTCCACAACTGCAATCGTGGATTCGTCTTCCCAGACGATGCTTGCCGGTTGCGCGCCCCGCACGATATCGCAGAAGACGCATTCGGCAGGCATTCGGTTCCCTCCAAACATGAATAAAGTGTATGTGAGTATTTTACTTGTGGCGCATATGTCGACGACCTGAATGTCCGGTTGAGTGTCCGGTGTCCGCATCGGTCGGACACATTTTCATCTCAGCCATGCAGAGTCATTCATAAATACCTTGCCCTACATGGATTTAGGGCCCGAGACTATATTGGCATGGGCCGTGCACCAAAGCCGACAATCATCAATTCCTGGGAGCAGCATGTTCGGCCACTACCTTGAGCTGGCGATCCGCAGCCTCAAGCGCAACGTCGCATTGACCGTCCTGGTGGTCGCGGCGGTGGGAATTGGTATCGGTACCTGCATGACCGAGTTTTCCGTCATGTACGAGTTGTTGGGGAACCCGGTCCCGGACAAGTCAGCTCGACTCATCGTGCCGCAGATTGATGCATGGGGTCCGACTCCGCGGGGCGTCAACCATGCGGGCATCATTGATGACCTTCCCGATCAACTCAGCTATCGGGATGCCATGGCCCTTATGGAGTCACACAAGGCGGTACGACAGACGGCCATGTACGGCATAGGGCCCAATGTGACGCCGTCCCAAGGCAAGACCTTCCACGTCGCGGGTCGCGCGACCTACGCGGACTTCTTCACGATGTTCGAGGCACCGTTCCGCTCAGGGGGACCGTGGTCGCAGGCCGATGATGCGCAGCACGCCAATGTGGTGGTCCTGAGCGATGGGCTGGCCGCCAGGCTCTTTGGGCATACCGATGCCGTCGGGAAAACAGTGACTCTGGACGCCCGTGACTACCGGGTCGTCGGTGTGCTGGCCCCTTGGCAGCTGGTTCCACGCCTCTATGACATGTCGCAGAGCGCCCTGGTGGAGGCCGAGGACCTTTATCTACCCTTTTCGACGGCGATCGATCGGCAGATGCGCCACTTCGGACACAACAGCTGCAATTCACCGCCGCCTCCCGGCTGGCTGGGACATCTGAATTCCGACTGCGTGTGGATACAGTTCTGGGCCGAGCTGCCGAACGCGGGCGCCATCGATGAGTATCGGCAGTTCCTGCTCAACTACGCCTCCCTGCAGCGCAAGGTCGGGCGCTTTCACTGGGCCCCGCTCGTGAGGGTGCATACCGCACGCGAGTGGATTGCGCTGAAGAAGGTGATCCCGGACGCGGTGAAATTGAGCACGCTCATCGGCTTCGGGTTTCTGGTCGTCTGCCTGATCAATGCGGTCGCGCTCATGCTTGCCAGATTCTCCAGCCGTGCGGGTGAGCTCGGCGTGCGGCGGGCTCTTGGAGCCAGCAGATTCGATATTTTCTGCCAGTGCATGGCCGAGACGGTCGTCGTTGGAGTACTGGGAGGTGCCCTCGGTATCGGGCTGACCGCGCTTGGCCAGGCCAGTCAGCGCGGCGCCGGCCCCGTGGCGCAGCTTCTGTATTCACTGAATGTGCAGATGGTGCTCATCACACTAGGGGTCGCGGTCGTCGCAACGGTGTGTTCCGGGTTGTATCCGGCGCTGCGGGCGAGCCACGTGCAGCCCGCACTGCAACTCAAGACGGACTGAGCCCATGGAAGTTGCGCTTATCGTTCGCTCACTGGGCCGCAACAGGCTCGGCGCATTGCTGATCGGCCTGCAGATTGCGTTTACTTTGGCAATCGTCAGCAATTCCCTGTCGATCATTGAACAGCATCTGCAGCACATGGCCCGACCGACCGGCTTTGACGAGGCGAATATCGGCGTATTGCACAACCAATGGATCGGGCAGCCGGATGACCTGAAGGCCAGGGTTCTCGAGGATCTCGCCGCTCTGCGAAGTGTGCCGGGCGTGGTGAGCGTGGAGGCCACCAATTCCTTTCCGCTGGAGGGATCAGGCTGGATCACTGCCCTGCAACTGACTCCAGATCAACAGTCCGCGACCACGCAATCCGCCGTCTACTTCGTCGATGGCGGCGGCCTATCTGCCTTTGGGCTCAGGCTCACCGCGGGACGGTGGTTCCGGGCCGGGGAAATCGGCGAGGTGCGCGACGATGAGACCAAGTTCCCGGACCAGGTCATCGTGACCCGAAGTCTTGCCCAGGCGCTGTTCCCGAGCACCAATCCGCTCGGACAAGTGGTGTATTTCGGCCAATCACCGCCGGCCCGGATTATCGGGATCGTGGAACGCGCCCAGACGCCGTCCGCCTCCCAGACCCGGGACCATGCTGGGGTGGAAAATGCCTCCTTCTTTCCATACCTATACCTGGGCAACGACACCATGTATGTCGTGCGAACGACCCCAGGACGACTGACTTCCGTCTTGCAGACTGCTCAGGAAAAGCTGCTGAAAGTCACGCCGCAGAGAATCATTAACTGGTCGCGCACCTTTGCCGAAATGCGCCGCATTGCGTACGAGTCCGAGCGCAAGGAAAGCGTCGTTCTGGGCATCGTGTGTGGCTTACTGCTTACGGTGACGGCGCTCGGTGTCGTGGGTCTGACGTCGTATTGGGTGTCCCAGCGGACGCGCTACATCGGCATGCGCCGCGCGCTCGGCGCGCAGCGCAGTGACATTCTCAGGTACTTTCACTTGGAGAATCTCATCATTGCCGGTATCGGCGCGGTGCTGGGTATCGCCTTGGGGGTGAGCGGGAACATCTGGCTCGCTGCCAGTTTTTCCATCACGCGAATGGATACCGGGTTCGTTGGCGCCGGCGCCGCCATTGTCCTGGCGCTATGCCAGGCCGCCGTGATCTGGCCGGCGCTTCGCGCCGCCTCGATCTCCCCGGCGATGGCATTTCGTACCCGATAACCGGGTGTATGATCCTGCTTCGCGCCTGCGAAGGAGCAACCATGAACTGCAAGAATCTGCTCGAGCTGATGGCGGCGGTGGCCGCGACGGCCGCACTGTGTGGGTGTGCGACCGCCCCGACACCACGGCACACCACCGACGTGCCGCCGGATGCCGCAAGAGCACTTACCGTCACACGCAACGCCTGGGGTGAGTGCGTTCGTGCCGCGATACCGCCACTCGACGATCCCCAATCTCCCTCGGAGGTTGTCGCACGTGCCGCCATGAAGGGCTGCTCAAACGAGTACACGGCCATGGTGCAGGCTCTGGCGCGCACGCAGTCGCCCACCTGTGCCTCGGGCACGGATTGCACGCGCGACGTCGATGCGAAGGCCCAGCGCTGGGCCACAAAGACCGCCACTGACGCCGTCGTGTCTGCGAGAGTACAGACGGCAGGCGCGCAAGTGCTCAAGTGTCAGTAAGTGAGCTCGGGCTGCACCGGAGGTCTTCGCATCAATAGGTTGCTGGCATTGCTCCTATGTCTCTGGGGAGTTGCCGCGATCGCGCATGAGCACACCGAAGCGGATATCATGCCGCCCTCGGCACGCTTGGGCTCAGTCTCCTTTGCAACCTCCTGTAAGCCAGGCGTGGGGATCGAGTTCAATCGGGCGGTCGCGCTGCTGCATTCCTTTGCGCTCCTGCAATCCGAGCAGGCCTTCGCTAAAGTGGCTGCCGAAGATCCTGAGTGCGCGATGGCCTATTGGGGCATTGCGATGTCTCATGCCAATCAGGTCAATGGAGGTCCGGCGGCGTCGGACCTGGGGCCGGCACGGCAGGCTCTCGAGCGGGCCGATGCAGCCAAGGAGAAGGACTCGCGCGAAGCGGCCTACATTCGCGCCCTCCACGCCTTGTTCGATGGCTTCAAAGCGGATGATTTTTACAAACTGGCCGGGCGCTACACCGACAGCATGGCTCAGGTTGCAGCGACCTATCCGAAGGATATCGAAGCACAGGTCTTTTATGCGCTGGCGCTCTTGAACTCGGATCGGCCGGACGATGTCGCCCTGGCCAACCCGCGCAAGGCTGTCGCAATTCTGCAGCCGTTATTCCGCCAATTCCCGGATCATCCGGGAATTGCCCATTACATCATTCACGCCACCGACAACCCCAAGATGGCGCAGGCGGGACTGGAAGCCGCGCGGCATTACTCCAAGATTGCACCCGCCGTGCCGCACGCCCTGCACATGCCGGGGCATATTTTTGCGCGCCTGGGACTCTGGAGCGAGGACATAAGTGCGAACCTCGCCTCGAAGGCGGCGGCGGAGAATCGCGAGCTTCATGCCGGCCCCGAGAACCGCTTGCACGCCATGGAGTTCCTTGAATACGCCTACCTGCAGACCGGCCAGATTGCCAAAGCCCGAGCCATCGTCAACGAGGCGAAGTCCATCAAAGTCGCAGATCTTGATCCGCGCTACACGGGGTACTACGCAACCGTTGAAACCCGCTACGGCTTCCTGCTGGCGGTCGAGACGCGGGATTGGGCGGCGGCGGCGGCGACTAAACCAGTGGTTCCCGGGGACAAAGGTGCCGATGGCCTCGCCTTGCTTGCCAACGCCATGGCGGCGGGTCACCAGCATGACGCGCCGGGCGCAAAGCGCGCAGAGGCTTCAGTGGATGCGCTGGTCGCCAAAATCACGCCATCGCAGCGACCGACCGCAACGCTTCCGGACGAGATTCGCGCGTGGGACCGATTTGCGCAAGGTAGAACCGGTGATGCGATGGCGCTGCTGCGGCCCATTGCCGACCGACAGGCGAGCATCGGCAAAGGCGAAGTGGAAATTCCCGCCCGCGAAATGCTCGCGGACATGTTGCTGCTCGATCGTGACTATGCGGGCGCCTTGGCGCAGTTCCAACTCTCCCTGGCGGCCGACCCGAATCGGTTCTCGGCTCTCATCGGTACCGTTCAGGCCGCCGAAAAGCTCGGTGATCGCGCAGTAGCGGATCGGTACTTCCGAATATTGAGTGCTGACTGCAGGGCAGCCGACACTTCGGTGCTTGAGCGGGTAGAGAAGCTCAACCCGCGGGTCCCGCTCTGACACCAATGTCTTGACCGACGTCCCTGGTCCATTTAGCCTCCTCTATTGAGGTGCCTCGGAGGTGCCTTCCCGCCCAAGAGAATCTCACTCCGAGCGCTCGGCCGAAAGGGCAGACTGATTCCTAGGTTGCCAATGCGGGATGGCAAACGACCAGGAGACAGCATGTCAGTTTCGCGCATTGAATCCCTGCGGATAAGAGCCAAACTCCTTCAGAAGGCCAAGCGAAGGGCGGGCCTGCCGTTCGCTCTGAAAGACGCTTTTGCAATTATTGCCAGGTCTTCGGGCTTTCATTCCTGGCGGGACATGAAAGCCACGGTTGACATGCATGAGTGCCTGCGACCTAGGGGCTCTTCAGCACTGTGTAGTGTTTGGTACGGTTCATATGCGGAAGGCAGAGCCCACCTTTTTGCCCATGGCGGCTTTCTGCTTCCGTACCAGAAACAGTTCTTTGTCTGTGACGCCAACTACCTTAGCAATCTGGGTCTTCACCTGGATGATCCTGATCTCAAGGCAGTTGGCGACGACTGGGTAACCCCCGCAGATCAAGAGGCCTGGAGTCGTTTGCTCAGGAAACTGCTGCCAAGGGGTGATGGTGCATGAGCACGGACGTGAACGCATTCTTACCCGCCCGCCTCTTTGGTGAAGTTCTTTCTCAAAAGGGTGCAGTCGACGGATTGTCGGGTGCAACAGTGCGCGCGGTGACGACGACCCAAGGCACTTACTCTCTTCGCATCTATCACGGCGACCGGGCGCTCTGGCGACGCTCACTCGGCCTCCAGCGTCTCGCCGCCGACAGTGGAATTGCACCGCCAATATTGCATGTTGATAGAGAAGCTCAGGCGATCGTGTCACAGCAGATCGCCGGCGTTCCGTTTAGCGTCGTCGTCTCGCAGCCTTCGTCTTACGAGGCAGCGCTCCGGAGTCTGGCCGGGATTCTGGCAAGACTGCATTCCCTGCCGGTACCTGACCTTCAAGATACACAGGCGCTGGAGTTCGCTGAAGGAACGTGGGCGTCGCAGTTCCAACGAGCCGGTTTTCCGGTATGGGCACGGCCCTTGTCGAATCGCTTGACGAGGGCCAGGGAAAGCATAGCGCTAGATGGGAGGCGGGTGCTGACGCATGGGGATCTCAATCCGACGAATGTTCTGTGGGACGGTACCCGCGTGTGGCTCGTCGATTGGGACGGTGCGGGGCTGGGTCATCCTTATCTGGATGTCGCCTCTGCCGCCGATTTTCTCAACCTATCCGACGAGGCGGCAATTGCCGTGCTCGCCATGCAGGAGCAATCCGAACTTGACACAAGACAACGGGAAACATTCAAGGATTGCCGTGATCTTTCACGCATCGCGTTTGGCGGCACCTTCCTACGACTGATTCCCGACTTGACTCAGGTAGAATTTCCCTCGCGGCACGCGACGCCGACTCTGTTGCAGTGTTTTGCCAGAATCATTGCTGGCGACTTGAGCATCTCGACCATCAAGGGTCAGGCATTGGTTGGCGCTGCCTTCTACAGACTGTGTGACGGGCTGTCATTCCAAACTGATGGTAATGAGTAGCCGCTGGGCGTTGCTTTCAGCGGCGGCCCGGCGGCGGTGAAGGAGGCCGCACCGACCGGCATGCATTGACCAGGCGGTCCCAGTCGGCGCGAGCAATCGCTTTCCCACGGCTCACCAGGGCAGAGCGCGAAAACGGGCGCGGATTGGGTGCGTCGAATGCCAGTACCGCGCAGTCTTGCCGACCAGAGGGGATTTCGGCGACCGGAATACCTTCTACGTTCCACAGGCGCGAGCCGGCCGGCAGTGTCATGCGTATCTGCCGGGGGAACCTGATCAGCTTGCCGTACGATGTAACCATTGGCTCATACCGCTGGGTGGCGAGTGTGCCAGCCCGTGGCCTGCTCGTAAGTATGCGCAACGCGGCACGGCGTGGCCATCGGCACGCGACAGCTCCCGGCCAAGGGCTCATCCGTTTGGGCTTAGCCTGTCTCCGTCACGACGGATCCGCGCGTTTCACGGCGTTGCGGAGCCTGAAGACGTTCGCGACCAGGCAGAGAAGGAACGCTACGGTCAGGACCAGAACGGCAATACCGAGTGAGCGTACCGGCAGCAACAAGGTCGACAGTCCCAGCAGCAGGCCGTAGATCACGATCAGCCAGGCGACGAGGCGATTGAATTTCATCAGCGCCGCCGCCTTCTGTGCCGGCGTGCGAGGCGTTGGCCTGCGGGACCATGCGTTACCGAAGTACATGATCAGGACACCGCACGCCACCCCGCTGGCGCGTACGATCAACACCCCGCTCTTGATCGAGGGCGGTAGAACCCCGAAGTATCCGAGCGCCAGTGCCGCTTGGGTCACGATCATGATCGCGCCCACACAAACGATGTAGATCAATCCGGCATTGGCTACCCGCGCAGCGCTCCGGGCGTCATCCGGATTCATCGCGGCACGCCCGGTTGAAGCCCCGCGGCGCCAGCGCGTAGACAGGGCGATGACGGTCCAGACTACGACACCAATGAGAGGGTAGAACAGGATCGATGCCCATAGCTTCGCGAGCAGCGCTCCAGGCGCTCCGCTCGTGAGCGTGCCATAGGCAAAGGTGCCGGCGCCCACGGCCAGACTGACGCAGCTTAGCCCGACCATGAGGCGCCGCGACTTGCGCTCATGGCGTTCGAAGAATGGGTTCATATCGGTCAACATCATGTCGGACATCAGCTTCTCCTTGCGGCTGGTTTGACCGCCGGCGTCGTGGAACGACGTGGCTTCAGATTCAGATCCAGAGCACCGGCGAAAACCAGCAGCGCCTCCTCCAGGACCGAGGCGTTGAGCCAATAGATGACATGCTTGCCGTCTTTTTCGCTGCCGATCAGCTGCGCTTCGCGCAGCACGGTGAAGTGGGCCGAGAGCGTGGGCTTGGAAGTCTGGAAATGGTCCGCGATCTCACCGGCATTCATCGGCCGTTCCTTCAACAGTTGCAGGATGAGACGGCGTGTCGGGTCAGCAAGTGCTTTGAATACGTTACCCATAGTTCGATGATTGGCGAACTGTCGAACGAAGTCAAGTGCTCGTACGAAGAAGGTATGATTGGCCAAAATCAACATAATCCGGCGCCGACCCCCGTCATGTAATAGCCGTCCTAAGTAAGTGGCCCAGTGCAAATTCCAGCACTGCGATCTGCACCATTTAATTAAGGATGACTGCTCGTGAACGAATCCAAGCCATTGAATGTTTTCGATTACGAACTGATAGCACGTAGGTTGTTGCCGCCCGCAATCTGGGACTACATCTGCGCGGGTGCGGATGATGAGGTGACGCTTGCCCGAAACCGCTACTCATTTGAAAAGATCCTGCTGCGACCGAATGCGCTGGTTGACGTCTCGCGGGTTGATACGTCGACAAACGTTCTTGGTCACTCCATCGCTGCCCCGATCCTGATCGCGCCGACGGGCCAACACGCGTTTGTCTCGCCTGAGGCGGAAATCGCCACGGCGAGGGCGGCGGCGGCTGCGGACACGATTCTCATCGCAAGCACTTCATCCAGCCGCTCCATCGAAGAGATCGCCGGCGCCGCCACCTGCCCGTTGTGGTTTCAGTTGTATCTATTTCGCGATCGCGATCGATCTGCGGCAATGGTCAAGCGCGCCGAGGCAACCGGATGTCGCGCGATCGCGTTGACGGTTGACGCGCCTCGCTGGGGCCGCAAGGAAAGAAGCCTGCGGACGGAGGATGCTCTTCCCTGGCGGATCGGCAATCTCGAGGCACTGCCACCTACGAAGTTCGAGTACCCGGATGGCGCTCCGGCGACCTGGGCCGATGTCGCATGGCTGCGGAAGTTCACCAAACTGCCGATCGTGCTGAAGGGAATCCTGACAGCTGAGGATGCCCTGCAGGCGGCAAATCACGGCGTCGAGGCGGTCGTGGTCTCAAACCACGGCGGCAGGCAGCTCGACGGCGCGCTCGCGAGCATCGATGCCCTTCCGGAGATCGCGGCAGCCGTGGGGGACAAATTGGAGGTGTATCTTGATAGTGGCATTCGACGCGGTACCGACGTGCTGAAAAGCCTGGCGCTTGGCGCCCGCGCCATTCTGGTTGGCAGGCCGGTGCTGTGGGGCCTGGCGGTGCATGGCGCCGAGGGCGCGCAAGAGATCCTGCGGATGCTGCAAAATGAACTCACCTGGGCAATGGCACTAAGTGGCCGGCCAACCATACCCAGCATCGATCGGAAGCTCGTGCGGGACTGATTCGATGGACGGGGGATGAATCAAGACGACAAGAACAGCCAGCTGCAGTTGCGGCGAATTGAAGGCTATGGCGACAGGACAACACCTATGTCCGTGAGGCACGCGACGGCCGGAAGCTGCGATTTCATTTCTGCCCGACCTGCGCGAGCATCGTGTTCTGGGCGCCCCCACCCGCGTGAAATATTGTTGCGGCGCAGTCCAAGCAGCGCGTTGTACCATTGCCAGCACAAAGGGGGCGTGCCTGCGCCTGATAAGGATGCAACGTGGCTGATCAAACTGGGGCAACGGGGGCCCCGACGCCATCGGATGTGAAGCCCGCCGTGATTGCCGCGGATCGGCAGGCATCCACGGCCTCCGGCGCCTGGGAGCGCATTAAGGAGCACAAGATCCTCCAGTGGGGTCTTGGTTACCTGGGCGCTGCCATCGCCATCGCTCACGGCCAGGAGCTCATGGCCGAGGCCTTCGAATGGCCACACCTCATCGGCCGGATTCTGATGAGTATTCTGGTGCTGGGGTTTCCACTGGTTCTCACGCTCGCCTGGTATCACGGCCACAAGGGTCTGAAGAAGGTCGGGCCTGGCGAGCTCGCCATATTGTCGCTGCTGGTGCTCATTGCAGCGGGTCTGCTCGTAGTGTTCGTGCGGGTGCCGGACGAGCACCTGCAGACTCGCGCTGCACAATCCGAACATCCGCAGGTCGCGCCATCCCCGTCAGTGACTGCTGCGCCGGTGGGAGTCTCGCTCGCGGTGCTGCCCTTCGTCGACATGTCGCCCGAGCACAATCAGGAGTATTTCTCTGACGGTCTGTCCGAGGAGCTGTTGAACCAGCTGGCGCAGATCAATGAATTGCGAGTCGCGGGACGCACATCGAGTTTCTCGTTCAAGGGCAAGAACGAGGATTTGAGGGTGATCGGCGAGCAACTCGGGGTCGGAAATCTCCTGGAAGGCAGCGTCCGCAAGGATGGTACTCATCTGCGCATCACCGCGCAGTTGATCAACGCCAAGGACGGCATACATGTCTGGTCGCATACCTACGACCGAGAGCTCAGTGATGTCTTTGCAGTTCAGGAGGAGATTGCAAAGGAGGTCTCAGGTGCGCTCAGCGTCAAGCTGAACGTAGGTGAGATGTCGCGCGCCAAGGGTGGAACGACCAACCTCGAGGCTTACGACAAGTATCTGCAGGCGATGGCAAAGCGGGACCGCGGCGCGGGGAAAGAGGATCTTCTGGACGCCGATCAACTGTTCCGGGATGCGCTGGCCATCGATCCGAAATTCGGTCGCGCCTGGAGCGGCTTGTATGACTCACTCGCGGATACACGGATCTTTGTGCAGGGGAATTCGGGCGCCGTTCAGGCCGAGATGGCCAAGGCCAGCGCCGAGGCCATGGCGCTTGCTCCCAATGCCTGGTGGGCCCAGGAGACGCTCGCCAATGAGCGGACGACGCAACACAAATGGGCTCAGGCAGAGATCGCTGCCAAGGCGACGCTGGCCGCCGCCCCTGCGCTCAATACCAATGCAACGCTCGCGTACACGGCCTTCACCTGGCCCGTCGGGCGCAGCCGCGAGGCAGTGGACCTGTGGGCGGGTGTCCGGCAGGCCGATCCGCTGTCCCTCCGTGCCTCGTTCATTTATCAGATCTCTTTGTGCTGGACTGAACGCTATGACGAACTCGTGAAGGAAAACCTCCGCAGCAGGGCACTGCAAGGCGACCATAACGAGGCGGACGCATTGACTGCGACATGTCTGGCGCAGCGCCAAGGCACCGGCACGAAGGTCCTGGCGGAGGCCGTGAAGAACGGCGTGCCGGCGGTCGTGAGCTTCGCCTACGAGCACCTGCGCGGCCACTTGGACGAACCTGCCGCGATGCGGGCGGAATTGAGAAAGATGCTGGTCGATCCGGACTTCCAGGAGTCCGGCCGCATGGAGGGGATCGCGGGCATCGCTGCAATACTTGGCGATGCCGACACCGCCTTAGAAGCCCAACGTCGGACCTATGTCGACCTCGCCGGCAACAACGCCGGAGACATCTGGTACCCACTCTACAAGCGCCTGCGTCCGGATCCCCGCTTCAAACAGCTCCTGCGGGATCTCGGACTGGTAGACTATTGGCGAACTTCAGGAAATTGGGGCGACTACTGCAAGCCCATCGGCGCCAACGATTTTGAGTGCCACTGAGGCGTCGAACCGCATCCAACAAATCATCCAGGGGGAACCTATGCGACGAATGACAAGGGCGATACTGGGGCTTACGGCGGTGACGTGGTTGACGTGGGTTCAAGCTGACGTCCGGGTGTTGGCGGTTCGACTTGGCGCAAAGGATGTCGTCGCGCTCGCGAAGTTCTACGACACCGCGTTTGGCCTGAAGGAAATCGACCACGTGGGCCAGCCGCCGACGGAAATCATCATGCGCTACGGCACCACGGTCGCCGCGGCCAAAGCCGGCTCATCGCCGGAATTTCTCGTTGCGCGTCGCGATCCCGGCGCAGGCAACGACACGATCATGCATGCGGTGTTCAAGGTCTCGGATCTGGCGGCCACCGTGCGGGCCGCGAAGGCTGCGGGTGCCACGATCAAGTCCGACGTGGCTCCGATCACCATCGGGGGCATGGCGTTGAAGAGCGCAACCGTGGTCGATCCCGATGGCAATGTGCTCGAGATCATGGAGCTCCCCAAGGGCGCCACGCACCTTCCGCATCCCTAACGACAGCGAGGAAACTCTCATGGCGCATATTGAAGGCGGTTGCCTGTGCGGGAAGGTCCGTTTCAGCGCGGACGCGGAGCCCGTATTCATCGGCGTTTGCCATTGCACAGATTGTCAGCACTTCACCGGGTCCGCCTTCGCAACGGTGATAGCGCTTCCGGCCGGAGCTCTTACGGTGACCGGAACCCTCAAGACCTTCACCAAACCGGGAGACACCGGTAAGCCCATACATCGGCGCTTCTGCCCGGAATGCGGTTCGGGCATCGTGGATGAGGCGGATGCGCTGCCGGGCATGGTGATGGTGAATGCCGGCACCCTCGATGACCGCAGCTGGGTCAAGCCGCAGTCGGAAGTCTACTGCGACAGTGCGCAGCCATGGGTGCGGCTCGGCGGAGAGCAGCACCGCTTCGGCAAGATGCCAGGCTGAGGCCAACCTCAGAAGGACCGGGATGCGCTCGCGGGCCATGAGATATCTTCCATTGGTCTGGTCCGCATTGCGCCGCCACACGACCGAGTCGCTGCTCACCTTCCTCGTCCTCACCGTCGCCTTTTCGCTGTTCAGCGCGATGGTGGCGCTGCGGGCTGCTTACGATCACGCCATCGAGGTGAACCGCATGGATCGCCTCATGGTCAGTGCGCGCTTCTGCTGCACGGGTCTCAACATCGCGCGACGTGCTGAAATCGAGCGTATCCCCGGGGTTAGAGGCGTGGGGGTGATGCAGGGCGTGTTCGGTTTTCACCAGGACCCATCGATGAGGGTGGGCACTTGGACGCTCGATGGCGCCACGATTGCGGCAATTCCGGAACTGCGCCTGAGTGCCGCGCACTGGAAACAGCTGCAGGATACCGAGAATGGCCTCCTCTTCACGCGCCGGGAAGCCGCACGGTGGCACGTGAAGGCAGGCGACGTCTTCCCGGTGAAGACCGACTACAGCCGTCGGGAAGATCGCAGCGTGGCATGGCCGTTCGTCGTCCTGGGTGTCGTCGACGATCCGGCAACTGAGGTTGACTGGATGCCGAACATCTATGGCAACTATGACTACTTCGAAGCATCCCGTGCCAGGGGCGAGCGCGGCCTGGTCCAATTCGTCGTCGCCATCGACCATCCGGACGACGCTCAGTCGATCTGCCGGCAGATCGACACGCGCTACGCAAACTCCGGGACTCCGAGCTATTGCGTGCCGCTGCAGATGGATGCGCGCAACGTCGTGGATTCGGTCATCTCCATGCGACAGATGAGTCTTGGCATCGGCGCGGCCGGACTGTTCATGATCCTGTTCCTGTGCGCCAATGGCATTGCGGAGTCGGTGCGGGAACGTATCCCGGAGTTCGCCCTGCTCAAGACCATCGGTTTCGGCGATTGGCAGATCGCCGTCCTGGTGTTTTTCGAAGCGGCGCTTCCGGTTGTTGCCGGGGCACTCCTGGGCACGGGACTTGCCGCCGCCTTGAGCTCCCTCACCTCGCGACTCGGCGAGGGTGGACTGCAGCTGCCCGCCGCTACCGTCTCGGGCGGGATCGTGGCACTCGCCCTTGGAATAGCGCTGCTGGTCGGCGCGCTGAGCGCGGTGCTTCCACTCCAGAGACTCCGGAATATGCAGATCGCGCCGGCACTGGCGCGGCTGTGAACATGTTCCGTCAGCTGATGGCGGTGTCGGCAATCGGCGTGAGCACGCTGCCGCAGCGACGTGGGACTTCTTTGGTCATCATTGCCGGTGTGGCCTGTGTCGTGGCGGTGCTCGTTTCCATGCTCTCCATCGCCGTCGGTCAGACCCACATGAATCTTTCGGGAGGCGGCAAGGATCACGCCATCATTCAGCCCAAAGGCCTACCACCGAGTGAGTCCAACTCCAATCTCGGGCGCAACGTCATCGCCACGATCCTGAATGCACCGGGCATCGCCAAAGGATCCGATGGGGCGCCGCTGGCGGATGCCGAGTTCCAAATGGGGGTCATGCCACCGCTGGGCACTTTCGGGGCTCCGCTGGAGATCCGGGGCATCGGGGCAAATGGAGTGCGGATACGGGACGAGTTTCGCATCGAGTCCGGTCGCATGTTTCGGTCCGGTGCGCAGGAGCTGCTCATAGGCGTCGGCGCATCGAAGGTTCTCGGTCTGAAGATCGGCGACAAGGTGCTCCTGCCCGGTGGCTTCTGGCCGATCGTTGGCACCTTTTCGAACGGTGGCGACGCCACCGAAGGTACATTCTTCGCCGACGCGGAGACGCTGCTGTCGGTTGCAAAGCGCTGGGGATTCGCTTCGGTGATCGTGAAGCTCGAGAGCCCCGCGGCCTTCACGCAACTGCACGACTGGATCGTCGGCAACCCGGCGCTCGCGGTCGATGCGGAGCGGGTCTCGGACTTTCAGCTGCGCAGAACGGGCGGTCAGCTCGCCTTGCTGACGCGTGCCACCTACGTCATCGGGGTCATCATGGCCCTGGGCGCGTTCTTTGGCGCCATGAAGATCATGTATGCGGCGGTGCGGATGCGGACCCGCGAGATCGCCACGCTTCGGGCGCTGGGCTTCGGGAGCCTGGACATCGCGGGCTCGGTGCTGTTCGAGGCGATGCTGCTGGCGCTGGTCGGCGCCGCACTGGGCACGCTGCTGGCGTGGCTCGCCTTCGATGGCCGCGAAGTCTACTCTGGCGGAGTCTTCAGATTGCGCGTGTCGGCGTCGCTGGTTGCCCTGGGGCTTGCGTGGGGCGTCGTCATCGCGCTGTTGGGTGGTATCTTTCCGGCGATCCGGGCCGGAAGGTTGACGGCAGCGCAGGCGCTGCGTGCACTTTAGGGGGGCCGATTCCATGCGACAAATGAAGAGGACGGGTTGCGCGGTGCTGGCAGTGCTGCTCACATCGCTGGGCAGCAGCGCCGCATGGGCACAATCTCCCAAGCCGGGCGTCAAGGGTTATGAAGTCGAGTGGGTCTACCGCGTGCGCTACGGCTTCATCGACGAGTGGTGGGATATCTTCCGCAAGTACCAGATCCCCATCCTCGAGCGGGAAAAGGCGCTCGGCTACGTTTTGGATTACCGGATCTATCATCCGCAGCTTCATACCGACGAGGCGGCACGCTGGGACTATCGGGTCGAGATCACCTATCGGGACTTCGACGGTTCGCGCCATGAGGACGAGATCACGGCTACCCTGTTCCCCGATGCGGCCCAGCGCAAACGCGAGGAAAACCGGCGCTGGGAGCTCACCGCCAACCATTGGGACCTTCCCATCTACCAGGTTGATACGACCAAGGGGCGCTGATGACCGCCACCATCACGGCCTTTGAACGATCCCCCGATCGCGGCCGCGGACTGGCGCGAGACATGGGCGTTCGCTGGGCGCTTGAAGAAGTGGGCCAGCCTTACGACGTTCGTCTCATTTCATTCGCTGCCATGAAGGAATCCGCGCACCGGGCGCTGCATCCCTTCGGGCAGATTCCGACCTATGAGGAGGGCGCTCTGGCCCTGTTCGAGTCTGGAGCGATCGTGTTCCATATTGCAGAGCGTCACGCCGGCCTCCTGCCTGACGATGCGAATGCCCGGGCCCGCGCCATCACCTGGATGTTTGCCGCGCTCAGCACCGTGGAGCCGCCGATCGTTGAGCGCAGCACGGCCATGCTGCTGGAGCGCGACCGGACCTGGCACGCCGAACGTATGCCCTTGATCGAGGATCGCATTCATGGACGACTGCAGTTGCTGTCCACTCGGCTGGGAACAGCCGATTGGCTCGATGGTGCGTTCAGCGCCGGTGACCTGCTGATGGTGACGGTGCTGCGCAGGTTGGCCGGATCGGGTCTGCTGGACCGGTATGCGAACCTCTGCGCCTATGTCGCGCGTGGCGAGGCGCGGCCCGCCTACCAGCGTGCTTTTGCTGCTCAATTGGCCGTTTTCACGGGCTCGCAAGCGGCCAAGGGCGTCTCATGATGACCCGGGGCTATCAGACTCTGCTGGTCGCGCTGCTCGGCGTGAATCTGGGATTCGTGTTCCTCGACCGCAGCGCCTTCGGGCTGCTCGCGCCGATGATCCAGCCGGAGTTCTCCCTGAGCAATACCCAGGTCGGGATGATCACCGGAATCCTCGCGGCCACCTGGGCCCTGTCGAGCTTCGGGCTCGCGCGGGCTGCCGACCTCACCGGCCGCAGCAAACTGCTGCTGATTTGCGGCACGGTGGTTTTCTCGGTCGCCTCGATCAGCTCCGGGCTCGCGGCGGGTTTCCTGACGTTGCTCGGTGCGCGGGCCCTGATG
>DASZCK010000290.1:0-10577 GCA_035943195.1 Steroidobacteraceae bacterium | reverse complement strand
TGGGCGCCGCAGCTCCTGATAGAGCTTTTCACTGATCTCCGGCATGCCGTCTTTGTTGACCAGCGGAAACACCGCCGCCTTGATCGGGGCGATGCGCGGATTCAGCAGCAGCAGCTCGGGACTCGCGCGGGCGGGATCCTCCGTGAAGGCCTCGCACAGCAGCGCGAGCACCCCGCGATCCAGTCCCGCGGCCGGTTCGATCACATGCGGCAGATAGCGCTCGCCCTTGTGGCCGCCATTGGGCAGCAGCTCGCCACGTTCGTTGTCGAAGTACTCCAGCTGCACTTTCGAATGCTTCTGATGCTGCGCCAGGTCGTAGTTGGAACGGTGCGCCACGCCCTCAAGCTCACCGAAGCCCGGCGCCGTGAACGGAAAGCGGTACTCGACGTCGGAGGTGCCCGCGCCCTCCTTCGCGTAATGCGCCAGTTCATCCCGCTCGTGTACCCGCAGCTGCAGGTTTTCCCCGGCCAGTCCCAGGCCCTGCCACCACTTCATGCGCTGGTCGCGCCAGAACGCATACCAGTCATGGGCCGAATCCGGATGGCAGAAGAACTCCATTTCCATCTGCTCGAATTCGCGGCTGCGGAACGTGAAATTGCGCGGCGTGACCTCGTTGCGGAACGCCTTCCCCACCTGCGCGATGCCGAACGGCACCTTCACGCGGGTGGTGTCGATGACGTTCTTGAACTGCACGAAGATGCCCTGCGCCGTCTCCGGGCGCAGGTAGGCCACGTCATCTTCGGTGGCAGTCGCGCCCACATAGGTCTTGAACATCAGGTTGAAGGCACGCGGCTCGGTCAGTGTGCCCACTTTTTCCGCATCCGGCGCAACGACGTGGCTCCACTGCCCGTGTGGCAGCTGCGACAAGGGCACGGCACGCGTTTCACCGAAGGCTTTCTCGGCCTTTTTTTTCTGCTTGTGCTCGCTGGCAGTGTCGGGCGTGAAGGCGAACAGCGGCTTGCCGTTGCGATCCCCGCTCACCGGCACGTACAGCATCAGATGATCGAAGCGATAACGCTGCTTGGTCTCGCGGCAGTCGACCATCGGGTCGCTGAAGCCGGCGATGTGGCCGCTCGCCTCCCACACCCGCGGGTGCTGGATGATGCTGGTATCCAGCGGCACGATGCGCACCGGCTCTCCGTTTGGACCCGGTTCGCCGCCGCAGGGATTCAAGACCATGTCCTCCCACCAGGCATCGCGCAGGTTCTTCTTCAGCTGCGCGCCAAGCGGCCCGTAGTCCCAGAAACCGCTCTGGCCACCGTAGATCTCCGAGGCCTGATAGATGAAGCCACGGCGCTTCGCCAGCGCCATGATTTTGTCCATCGACTTCGAAGCGGTCACGATGCGTTGACGAACTTGGTGACCAGACAGGTCTCCAGGCCCTCGGTGCCCTCCTCCGAACCATGGCCGCTTTCCTTGATGCCGCCGAAGGGCGACTCGGGCACCGAGATCTGGAAGCTGTTGATGCCGATCATGCCGGCTTCGAGCTGCTCGCCCAACAGGTTCACGGTGCGCGAGGAACGCGAGAAGGCATAGGCCGCGAGGCCATAGGGCAGACGATTGGCGCGCGTGATGGCTTCCTCGAAGGAGGTGAAGGAGTTGATCAGGGCCACCGGGCCAAAGGGCTCCTCGTTCATGATGCGGGAAGCTTCCGGAACGTCCGACAGCACCGTCGGTTGAAAGAAGTAGCCCTTGCCCGGTATGCGCTCGCCACCGGTGTGAAACTTGGCGCCATGCTGGCGGGCATCGGCCAGCAGGCTGTGCATCGCCTCGAGACGCCGCGGGTGCGCCAGCGGGCCCATCTGCATGCCATCCACCAGGCCATCCCCGACCTTCAATGCCGCGGCACGCCTGGCGAAGCCTTCGACGAACTTCCCGTACACGGCCTGGTGCACGTAGAAGCGCGTGGGCGACACGCAGACCTGGCCGGCGTTGCGGAACTTGGCCATCACCGACATGTCGAGTACCTGCTCCACGTCGACATCATCGAACACCAGCACCGGACCGTGCCCGCCCAGTTCCATGGTGGTGCGCTTCATGCCGTCCGCGGCGAGCTTGGTGAGCTGCTTGCCCACCGGAATCGAACCGGTGAAGTGCACGGCGCGGATGATGGGTGAGCTGATGAGATGCTCGGAGACCACGGCCGGCACGCCGAAGACCACCGACAGAACGCCTTTCGGTAACCCCGCATCGAGCAGCGCGCGGGCGACTTCCAGGGCCGAGCCCGGGGTCTCTTCGGCGGGCTTTAGGATACAGGTGCAACCGGCCGCCAGCGGCGCGCCGATCTTGCGGGCGGGATTGCCCAGCGGAAAATTCCAGGGTGCGAAACCCGCCACCGGGCCCACGGGCTCCTTGAGCACCGACATGCGGACTCCCGAGGCGCGCTGCGGCAGCACTCGGCCATAGGTACGGCGTCCTTCTTCCGCATACCACTCGAAGATCTCGGCCGACATGGTGACCTCGATCCGCGTCTCCGCCAGGGGCTTACCTTCCTCCATGGTGGCGATTCGCGAGATATGGTCGGCACGCTCGCGCAGCAGGTCGGCGGCCCGCTTGAGAATACGACCGCGCTCATTGGGCGGCATGGCGCGCCAGGCCGGATAGGCATCGCGCGCGGCGGCCAGGGCCCGGTCCAGATCCGCCGGGGTGGCCAGGGGCAGCTCGCCGAGCACCTCTTCGGTGGCCGGATTGATGACCGGAAGCACTTCACGGCCACCGCCGGCGACCCATTCCCCGCCAATCAGCAGACTCAGTTCGGTGTATCGGGTGCGCAGCATGATGGTCTCCAAAAGGGGGCACGCATCCTAGCAAACCGCGGTCACGACGGCCACGCATGACAATAGTGGACGGTGGGTCAGATTGGTCACTGAAGTCTTTGACTGACAAGGGCATAATGCGGAACACGGTGCGTGGATCTCGGGGGGAATCAGTCGCGTGGCGAGCTTTCGAAAGCCCGGTCCCATTGGCTTGGAGGGCGAAACCCTACCGGCGGCCGGAACGCTCTCGCTAGTTCCGGCTTCGCCGCCGGGACTCATCGGGAGCCGTCCACAAGGCTTTGCGCAACGTGCCGGTGCCGCGGGCCTCGGCATGGGGGCGAGCGTCGGCACGGACACCCAAGGCAGCAGATCCGAGATCGCGCTCAAGCACTCAGCCGCGGGCTCAGAAGAGGCTCTGAACGCGCTGCCGAATAAATTTGAAGACTTCGGCTTCCAGGGACGAACCTACCGGATACTGCCGGTGGCGGATTGGCGTGCGCTCGACTTTCCGCAACGCTACCAGATCGTTCCGCTGCTTGAAGCGCGAACGCTGCTTGAAACCATGAGTGTGAAGGTGCCCGTCTCCCTGGCCCAGCGGGTTGCCTTCCGCAGTGCGCTGGAGCTCGTCGGAGACGCGACTCATGCACCATCGCCAAGCACGGTGCTGTTGCTACGGGTCACGCTGGCCCGGGCCGAGAAGGCCGCCAGCTCGGAACCCGCCATCACACCCTCGCAGATGAAGGCGCTCCGGCAGACCCACTGGATAACCATTCAACTGGTCGACACGGAGGGCAATCCCGTTGCCGACGAACCCTATGTCATTACGACTCCTGACAATTCGCGGCACAGCGGCACGACGGATGAGTCCGGTATCGCCCACCTGGATGGAATCTTGGACGGGCAATGCAAGATTTCCTTCCCGAATCGCGACCAGAATGCCTGGTCTTGATTCGCGGCCAAGATGCAGTTGGCGCTGATGGGAAATGGCAGTAGGATCCGCTGGTGAAAAAACCTGCGCCGAGAGTCTGGCTTGAAGTTGCCCCCGCAGGAAACAAAGGCCTGGCAAAGTTCATCGTTCGTTTCAGCGGGCTTCCGGCGGGCTCCAGAACGACGCTGGAATTTTTCGAGATTCCCCCCTCGGGCCAGAAGCGCCATCGATCCCGGCAGCAAAGCAGCGGCGACATCAAACTCGGCGCGGTGACTGGCACCATCGTCAAGAGTGAACTGGCAAGCCAGCTGTCCGGCACTCCGACGTTTTTCTTTCAGCCTGACGCTCTGCCGCCGCAGGACGGGGGCGCGGGAGATGGCGTCACCCAGGCGACCACGATCGAAGTGGTGTTACCCGGGACCAACAACAGTCTGTTCTTTTCACTTCCCCACGAGGCGCAGGAAGTCGATGAAGGCGACTGGTGGGAAATCCAGGTACGGTGTGACAGTCCGGCGATGCGCTCCAAGCCCGCGTTGGCGACTCGCATGCGGCGCGGGGTCGAAAAGACTTCAACCCGGTATCATTGGCATCGAAGCCACAAGCTCACGTTGTATCATGATGGCGCCACTGACGCCGTGGGCACCGCAGGGGCGTTCGCGGACATCGTGGCTGCAATCGAAGCCGCGCAGCACTTTGTGTTCGTCGTCGACTGGTCGTTCCAGCCCCTGTTTCGTCCGAAGCTTCCCGCCGCTACTTCGGCCAACCCACTCGCGGAAACCATCGGCGCACTGTTGTTGCGCAAGTCCCAGGACCTTACGGTGGCGATTCATACCTGGGACCACACGACTCATTTCGCCAAGGATTCGCAGAATGACCACGCCGACAGGTGGCTGCAGCGAATCAACACGCAGCTGGGGCTGTCAGGCAAGGTCAGCTGGCGTGCCGGTTCACCGTCCGGACTCTCCTATAGCCATCATCAGAAGTTCGTTTTGGTGGACCATCCCGCGAGCGACGGCCGCATCGGATTCAAGGTCTTCTTCGGTGGGCTCGACCTCACCAAGGGACGGCTCGACTGGCCCGGTCATTCGGTGTCGCGACACGACCAGCAGCTCATGGCTCGCACCGTCAGCTGGGGAGCTGAACCCACCAACGATTGGTACAACGCCGAAACCGACGGCAATCTAAAACTACCGCGGCAGGCCTGGCACGACATCTACGCCTGCGTCGAGGGACCGGCCACCTGGGACTTCATGCGCGAGTTTGTCATCCGCTGGGGCAAGCCATTCAGCGGCGCCTGGGAAAATGGCGATGCGCTGCAGGACCAGGACGATCCGGTCAGCAACGTCTGGAAGAAGGTCTGCGATCACAATAAATGGGTGCAGCAGGACGATGGTACGGCAGTCTATGGTGGTCCGTGGAGCGCCCAGGTCGTTCGATCCAACATGGCGAACCGCTGCGGCGTGCCGGACGAACTGTTGCCGCTTCCGCGCGCAGTCCAGCTGCAAAGGGCCGTGCCGGATGGATTCGAAGCCAGCATTCTCGAGTCTTACCGGCTTGCCATCGATCAAGCCGAGCATTTCATCTACATCGAGAATCAGTATCTGATCGGCAGCGGCAAGAACTTCGGCGAAAAGGGCATCGCCAATGACATTCCGGAGAGGCTGGTCAAGAAGATCCTCGACAAGAAGACCAAGGGCGCCGCCTTCCACGTCTATGTGGTGACGCCGATGTTCCCGGAAGGGTCACCGGTCACGATCGGTGGCATCGAGGTTCGCAAGAACGAATTCGAGACCATGCGCTACATCATCTGCAGCATCGGAACCGGCTGGGAAAGCTACATCAGCTTCTTTTTCCTGGCGGACTGGCACACAGCGCCATCCACTACCTGGTCCAACGGCGACCGTGACCAGCGGTTGGAGCGCCATCAGCGCTACATGGTGTATGTCCATTCCAAACTGATGATCGTGGATGACCGATTCGTCATCCTGGGCAGCGCCAACCTCAATGAGCGCAGCCTCTCCGGCAAGCGGGACACTGAGATAGCGTGCGCGTTCTGGCCGGGGCGCAATGAGGACGGCAAATGCACCGAACAGGTGACAAAGTTTCGCCAGGCACTGTTCACCGAGCACTTTGGATCAGCGCTGCCCGGAAATCCGTCCTCGCCGGGGTGCTGGCGACATGCGCAAGCCATCGGAGCCAGCAATTACATCGCATTTCGCACCCTGAGTGCGCCGCCCACCGGCCACGCCTGCCGAATGCCCGCGAAAATCGAAAAGGACACCAATCTATCGCTCGGCGTGCCCTCTACCAAGGAACTCGAGAAGCCACTTAGCCTGCCGGATAACTGGAATACGATACCGGACGCTCCGGCCGGCAAGAAACTGTGGATGTGGCAGTGCCGTGGCTCCTACATGCACACCGGGGATGCTGCCGAGTAGCCGCTGCGGTTATTTCCTGGTATCCGGTGGCAGCGGCACTTGCAGGACCACGGACCAGACCCGGGGTTCGCCCGGAGCACCCCCGCCTTCCTCGACCTTCACGGTATCAATTCGCGTCGCTGGATGGGGAGGCCGGTCTGGCAATCTGTGGCCAATAATAATGCCGCGCACCTCTGCGGACCCGATCTTGAGTACCGCAGCCCGTCGCAGCACGATCTTTGCGGTCGCGGCCTCCTGCCGCACGGCCTCGAGCCAGGACTTGATGCGCGTCTGAAGCGGACCGACGGCAACGTTCGCCGTAAACGCTACCGCTATGTCCGCTCCCCGGCCGCGCACGGCGCGGATGGCATCGTCGATCAGTCCATAGGTATCAGCGTGCGGAGCCTGCTCCTTGATGCGCAGCGCCTCATCCGCGGTGAGCATCGCGTCAACGGCGACCGCGAGGATTTCCTCATCGCCGGAGTGGGCATGAGCCCAGGTCTTGAGGATCTCCGGCGTCACGCTACCGCCAATCCAATCGTCCTGGGGCACTTCGTACACCTGCGTCATATCGGAGTGCCGGGAGGCATTGCCTGCGGCTGTGCAAAAGGCTTGGTTTTCGCGTCGGGCCGCACACGCCGCACCGAAGGGCTCTTCGGAGGAGGCCACGAACGCATTGATTCCCCAGGAAGTGCCGAGGATGTTCGGACTCGGCAACGTCAGCGTGGGTGTCGATATGTGGACGCCTTCGACCCACTGCAGTTCGAGCAGCAAGGGGCCGCCTTGCCGGGCCGGCTGCCCGTCGTTGAGGCGCGCTTCGACACCGCGCAACAGTGCCACCAGCTGTTGCACAGATGCCGACGAGGTAAATCCATATGCGCCAACGACATGGTATTTGGCTGGTGCTGCGGGATCGGAGAACCAAAGAATATTCGCGCCCGTCGCCTTCAGCAGGCCGCTGCCTTCGAGCAAATCCTCCGCTGCGGCCACCAGGGACTGTGGACTTCCCGACCAGGAACTTGCCGCGACCGCAATGTGCCTGGGCTGCGACGGTATGCTGCTGAGGTCGTCGTTCATGACAGTCCTGGCATCCGCAAGGCCAACTGCCGCGAGTGCCAGCAGCAGTGTCGCGGGACCCGCCAATCGTGAGGTGCGCGCGGCTCGCTCACGTTTCATATCCCATGTCGCTCCACCAGCTTTGCGCGTGTGGCATCGTCGAAGCGCCCAGTGATCTTGAGCTTCTCGTCGTGCTGGAAGCCCCGTATGGCCAGCACCAGGGGGTCGCGCGACATCTCATCCGACGCACCGGCATCCGCACCGTCCAGGTCGGCGGGTGGCTCCAGTGAATTCCAATAACCGAGATTGCAGAGCCGCTCCCAGCTACCTGCCGCCGTTTCCGGGGGGTCGAGATCCGCGATCCGCACCTGCCAGCACCAATGGCCCTCCTGCTTGTTGGCGGTCGCGTACACCACCAGAGTCGCATCCGGAACATCGAACGGCACCGGTTGCTCAATCAGTCCCGCATCGGTGGTGGTGCCCTGGAGGATAGTGTCGTTCAGATGCAACGCATAAGGCTTTGAGCCGATTGGCTCGCCAAAATCATCGTGGACTTCGATGCGCAGCATCGCCTGTGGAGTGGCCAGACGAAACAGATGCACCGCGTCGGTCGCCCGGTCCGCATTTTTCGGGCGCGGATCGGGGACGCCCACCGTGTCGCCCTTGGTCACATCGGCCGGCCCGCGTCGTTTGCCACGCAGGTCCGCATTGTCGCCAAATTCGAAGATGGCGTTGCCGTCCCGCAGGCCATTTGAATACGCCAGCGATTGCAGGCATTCTCCGGATTTGAGGGTATGACGCTCTGGCACGCGAGTCCTGTATTTGAGGCGATTCCAATAACCTAGCACATATGCCCAGCGCTGACATTCCCCAGCCACTTCACATAGCCAGCATTGCTCGCTTGCCCAAGGGCACCAGCGATCGCAAGAGCGCGGTGCTCACGGCGCGCGCGATGGGATTTCTGGCCATTCGCCTGCAGTTCCACGGTGCCCCCGTTTCAGGCCTTAAAGTCACTTTCTGTCGCGTGACCGATATCGACGATGGTTCTCCCGAGGACATGGATCCGGTGCGGCTCTCGGCTGACGATGGCCTCGCTTTCTTTCCACGGTTGGTCCCGGCCGGTTATTACGGTGTGAAAATCGAGCATCAGCCGCTCACTCATGTCCCGACCGTCGCAAGCCTGGATCATCCCTGCCCGGTCATACTCCCCGTCGACAGACCGTTCGTGGACAGCGGGGACTTCGAAGAGTTCGTATTCAGGCCCTGATGGCGCAGCCATGCCGGGGCCGAGGCATAATTGAAAAGAAATCAGTGAGTTAATTCCCGAGCCACTGCGAGGCGCCGCGCGCCTGCAGCGGAACCCCCGGTCAGAGTGCCGGCGAAAGTGGCATATACTCGCACCGATGCTGTGGCTCAAAGCCTTCCACGTCGTATTTCTGGTCACCTGGTTCGCCGGGCTGTTCTATCTGCCGCGGCTATTCGTCTATCACGTGGGCGCCAGCGATGCGATCAGCCGCGACCGGTTCGTGGTCATGGAACGGCGCTTGTTCGTGATGACCAGCATCGGCGCGGTACTCACCGTGCTCTTCGGCATGGCTCTCGTCATGATGGCCCCGGCCTACATGGCACAGGGCTGGCTGCACGCCAAGCTCACCCTGGTGCTGCTGGTCATCGGCTACCAACTGTGGTGCCTGGCGCTGATGCGCGCCCTGCGCGATGGCCGCAATCACCACTCCGAACGCTGGTACCGCCTGTTCAATGAAGTGCCGGGGCTGCTGCTGATAGCAATCGTCATCCTGGCCGTGGTCAAGCCCGCCTTCGGCTAGAACAGACCGACGATCTTGCCCGAGTCGTCAACGTCGATGTTGACTGAAGACGGCACCTTCGGCAGTCCGGGCATGGTCATGATGTCACCGCAGATCATCACCACGAACTCGGCGCCTGCGTTCAGACGCACTTCGCGGATGGTCACGATGTGGCCGGACGGTGCGCCGCGCAGCTTCGGATCGGTCGAGAACGAGTACTGCGTCTTGGCGACGCACACCGGGTAGTGGCCGTAACCGTTGTCCTGCAGATCCTTGATCTGCTTGCGCACCTTCGCATCCGCCGTGATGTCCGAGGCGCCGTAGATCTTGGTCGCAATGGCCTTCATCTTGTCCCACAGCGGCGTACTGTCCTCGTACACGAACTTGAAGGTACTGGGCTGCTCGGCCATCTTCACGACCTCTTCGGCCACGGCAAGCGCGCCCTTGCCGCCTTCAGCATAGTGGCGCGCCAGGATGACCTTGGCGCCGCGGCTTCCGGCCCGCTCGATGAGTACCTTCACTTCGGCATCGGTGTCCTCGCTGCGATGATTGATCGCCACCAGGCACGGCAGACCGTAGTTGTTGCGCACATTGTCGATATGTCGCTCGAGATTTACGATGCCCTTCTCCAGGGCCGCCACGTTTTCCTTGCCCACGTCCGCGACTTCCACGCCGCCGTGGAACTTGAGCGCGCGCACGGTGGCGACGATGACCGCCGCGGCGGGCACCAGCCCACCCTTGCGGCACTTGATGTCGACGAATTTTTCGGCGCCCAGGTCGGCACCAAAGCCGGCCTCGGTGACCACATAATCAGCCAGGCGCAGAGCCGTCTGGGTGGCCATCACCGAGTTGCAGCCGTGCGCGATGTTGGCGAACGGACCGCCATGGATGAAGGCGGGATTGTTCTCCAGGGTCTGCACCAGGTTCGGCGCCATCGCGTCGCGCAGCAGCGCCGTCATCGCGCCATGGGCCTGCAGCTCGCGGGCCAGAATGGGCTTCTGTGCGGCGGTGTAGCCGACAACGATCTTGCCCAGACGCTCCTTCAGATCCTTGATGCTGGTGGCCAGACAGAAGATCGCCATGACTTCCGAGGCGACCACGATGTCAAAGCCGTCCTGACGCGGATAGCCGTTGCCGGGTCCGCCCAGGCCGATGACGATGTCACGCAGCGCGCGGTCATTGCAGTCCACCACGCGGCGCCAGGCGACGCGCCGCACGTCGAAGCCCAGCTGGTTGCCCTGATGAATATGGTTATCGATCAGCGCGGCCAGCAGATTGTTCGCCAGCGCGATGGCCGCGAAATCACCGGTGAAATGCAGGTTGATGTCTTCCATCGGCACCACCTGCTAATACCCGCCGCCGGCGGCGCCGCCCTTCATGCCGAACACCGGTCCCAGCGCCGGTTCACGCAGGCAGATGATGGTCTTCTTGCCGATGCGGTTGAGCGCATCGCCCAGACCCACCGTGGTGGTGGTCTTGCCTTCGCCGGCCGGAGTCGGGGAAATGGCCGTGACCAGGATCAGCTTGCCCTGCGGTCGGTCCTTCAGCGTCGCGATGTAGTCCAGGGAGATCTTTGCCTTGAATCGTCCATAGGGCTCCAGGGACTCCTCGGGGA
>DASZCK010000289.1:0-27807 GCA_035943195.1 Steroidobacteraceae bacterium | reverse complement strand
GTGCTGTACGTGCCACCGGCATCGGCTCGATACATTACGGCCCTTCTCATGCTTCCCGTATTCACGCTGTTCTTGGCCGCGTATCTTCCAGGCCGCATCAAAGGCGCGCTCCGGCATCCGATGCTGATCAGCGTGATGCTGTGGGCACTGGCTCATCTCATCGCGACCGGCACGCTGGCGAGCGTCGTGCTATTCGGTGGCTCACTCCTGTGGGCGATTGCCGACCGTATCTCCTTCCGGTGGCGCACCGAGCGGCCGCTCCCCATGGCGCCATCGATGCGCATCAATGACAGCATCGCCATCGTGGCCGGCCTCGCCCTGTACATTGTTTTCGAGCATTGGCTGCACGCCCGCTGGATCGGAGTCCAGCCACTGCCGATGTGAGAAATCTGAATCGCAACTTGCTCGGTGGCATCCTCGCGGGAACCATTGATATGGCGTGAACACGTTCATCGAACCCGACGCGCCGCGAGAATAGTCACGGACGGAGTGCTGCGTTGCGCTGCGACGACACTCCGCTTTGTCATACACCTAGCATACGCATTGCGGCTTCTATTTTCTCGCCGCCATCGATATCCTCTTTGCCGGAGTTGCTGCTCCGAGTACCAACCGCCCAAAAAGAATCGCCGCAGCGGCGCAAGCAAATAACGAGGAAGGCCGATGAAAACTGCGATGACCAAATGGACGAGACCGACAGCTCAAGGAGCTGCAATATCGTTGTTGCTTGTTTCGTTGGGCCTGACTGCGACGGCCGCTGCAACGACTGTTCCGTCAGCAATAGTCTCCGGCAACATTTCGAGTTGGGACACGGGCTGCAATGCGACGCTCGCCGGCGCCGGCTCAGCAACCGGTGGCTGCACGCTGTCGTCGCAGGGTGATGTTTCCATTTCAGCAAACTTCGCAGATGGAACCGGCACGGTTTCGGCTGTCCAAAGCAGCTTCGCGGGCAACTTCAGCGAACAGGAAAACGCACAATCTCGCGTCACATACTTCTTTGAAGTGCAAGGGCCTTCATCTTCAAGCGTCAATCTGGATTTCGCGGCGAGCGGACAGACCTCCGCATTCGCGGGATTTGGCAGCTATGGAACGGCGACGGCTTCCATCATGAGCGGAGATTTGGGCACTACCCTCTTCACGACCGGGGCGTGCTCGAGTGTTTTCTATACTGTGTGTGGGAGTGCGCCGAGCGCCTTTAGCGTGAATCAACCGTTTACGGTTACGGCTGGTTCTCTTTATGCAGTGGTAATTGTTGCGTCCGGTACCTCGGATATCGGGGGCTTTAGCGCCTCTGTTGATCCAAGCATCAGCTTCAATCCCAGTTTTGATTCGACCGGGTATTCAATTTCCTTTAGCGCGGACCTGGCACCCGTCCCGCTGCCCGCCTCCGCCTGGCTGATGTTTACCGGACTCGGCGCGCTCGGCTTATCCGTTAGAAGGCGCTCACTTGCGCTGCTCGGAATTCAAGGCGCAGTGGAGTAGTACCTGACACTGCGCTTGACCAAAATGGCGGACACCGGTTTCAGCCAAGCGTTGCCAGGATGCGATTGAAGGTGGCGCTCGGGCGCATCGCGGCCAAGCACTTGGCCGGATCGGGGTGGTAGTACCCGCCGACCTCGACCGACCGGCCCTGGGCTGCGTTCAGTTCGCCGACGATTTTCCCCTCCTCGCGGGTGAGGTCGGCGGCGACGGCACTGAACCTGGCGCGCAGCCCGGCATCTTCGTTCTGCGCGGCAAGTGCCTGGGCCCAGTACAGCGCCAGGTAAAAATGGCTGCCGCGGTTGTCCAGTTCGCCCGCCTTGCGCTGTGGGGATTTGTCGTTGTCCAGGAACTTGCCATTGGCGGCATCCAGCGCCTTGGCCAGGCAGCTTGCGGCCTTGTTACCGGTCTTGCCGGCAAGGTCCTCGATGGAAACCTGCAGGGCGAGGAATTCGCCCAGCGAATCCCAGCGCAGATGACCCTCTTCGAGGAACTGCTGCACGTGCTTCGGGGCTGAGCCGCCGGCGCCGGTCTCATACATGCCGCCACCGGCCAGCAGCGGCACGATGGAGAGCATTTTCGCGCTGGTGCCCAGCTCCAGGATGGGAAACAGGTCCGTCAGGTAATCTCGCAACACATTGCCTGTGACCGAGATGGTGTCATGCCCCGCGCGCACCCGTTTCATGGTCGCCGCTACTGCGTCGACCGGCGCGAGGATGCGGATGTCCAGTCCAGTCGTGTCGTGGTCCTTCAGGTATGCCTGTACTTTGTCGATGAGCTTGCGATCGTAGGCGCGCTGCGCGTCGAGCCAGAAAATTGCAGCCTGCCCGGTGGCACGGGCGCGGCCCACGCCGAGTTTGACCCAATCGCGGATGGGCAGATCCTTGGTCTGGCACATGCGCCAGATATCGCCCTTCGCCACCCGGTGTTCCGTCAGCACCTGACCGTTTGCATCGATCACGCGCACCGCGCCGTCGGTGGCGAGCTTGAAGGTCTTGTCGTGCGAGCCGTATTCCTCGGCAGCCTGTGCCATCAGCCCGACGTTGCTGACATTGCCCATGGTCGCCACGTCATAGGCACCGTGCTGGCGGCAGTCATCGATCACGGCCTGGTAGACGCCGGCGTAGCAGCGATCGGGGATCATGGCCTTCATGTCATGCGCCTTGCCATCCGGGCCCCACATGCGACCGGAGGCGCGGATGGCGGCGGGCATGCTGGCATCAATGATGATGTCGCTGGGCACGTGCAGGTTGGTAATGCCCTTGGCCGAATCCACCATCGCGAGCGGCGGGCGCGACTGGTAGGTGGCCGCAAGATCCGCCTCGACCTGCGCCTTTTGCGCAGGCGGCAGCGACTGGATCTTGGCATAGGCATCACCGATGCCATTGTCGGGATCGACCCCCAGCTGGGCGAACAGCGCGGCGTTCTTGGCGAAGGCATCCTGGTAGTACACGCTGACGGCGTGGCCGAACATGATGGGGTCGGAGACCTTCATCATGGTCGCCTTGAGGTGCAGCGACAGCAGCAGGCCCCGCGCCTTTGCGTCGCTGATCTGCGCCTCGTAGAACTCGCGCAGCCGTGCACTTTGCATGAAGGTCGAACTGATGAGCTCGGCGGCCTGCACCTTGATGCCGTCCTTGAGCACGGTGACTTTGCCGCCGGCATCGGTCAGCTCGATGCGCAGCGTGCCGGCCTGGCCGATGAGTGCCGCCTGCTCATTGCCGTAGAAGTCACCGCCGCTCATGCTCGCCACGTGCGTTGGCGAGTCCGGCTTCCAGGCACCCATGGAGTGCGGGTGGGTCTTGGCGTAATGCTTCACCGCATTGGCGACGCGCCGGTCCGAGTTGCCTTCACGCAGCACCGGGTTGACCGCGCTGCCCAGCACCTTGGCGAAGCGCGCCTTGAGTTTCTTCTGGGCATCGTCGCGGGGATCCTCAGGATAGTCCGCAACCCGGTAACCCTGCCCGTTCAGTTCCACGATGGCCGCCTTCAGCTGCGGCAGCGAGGCGGAGATGTTCGGCAGCTTGATGATGTTGGCCTGCGGTGTCTTCGCCAGTTCGCCCAGCTCCGCGAGGTCATCGGACTGGCGCTGTGCGGGCGTCAGCTCATCGGGAAAGTTTGCCAGCACCCGTCCGGCCAGGGATATGTCCCGTGTCTCCACCGTAATCCCGGCACTGCGGGTGAAGGCCTGCACGATCGGCAACAGGGAATAAGTCGCCAACGCCGGCGCCTCATCAGTTAGGGTGTAGATGATCTTGGCGGTGCTCATTTCGATTCCGGCAAAGGCGTTTTGGGGGAGTGCGGGCCTGCAATTATATCAGCCGGTGCCGCTGTGGGATTGAATGGCGGAGGAGTTGGCCGCCATGGCGGCGCCCGGGTCAACCTTGTCGCCATCCCGCCCCATGATGATGGCCGCCGGAACCAGCAGCACCAGCGGGATCGCCAGCAGCGACCCTCCACCATTGATCACCGCCAGAGTATGGAAACTCAAATGGAAGTGATCCTGCAGTGTGGCTCCCAGCCAGTCCCCGCCGTACAGCCCGAAATTACGCACCGCCATCATGATGGCAAAACCCAGTGACTCACAGCCCGCCGGGGTCGCCCGCACCGCGAGGTGCATCATGACGACTTCGGCCAGTGTAAAACCGAAGCCGTTGAAGCTGTCGATGAAGCGCGCGCCCGCGTAGGAGTTGTAGAAGAAATATGACGCCTGGCCAGCAGCGCCGATCAGGATGCACACCATCAGCAGGTACTTGAGCCTGAAGCGCTTGGCCGCGTAGACGCCGTACAGGAGCGCGCTGAGCACGCCAAATGCGCCATTGATGGAAATGAGATTGCCCTGCTGCTGGGTCGTGAAATGCAGGTCATTCTGCTGGGAATAGAACTGGGCGGTCTGGATACCGGGTGAGAAGTAGAACAGGAGAGCGATGGCCGCCGCGATCCACAGCCCCTTGGCCTTGCCGACTCGCACCAGTGTCGTGCCCGCCGACTTGAAGATCTGGCGGCCCGTTTGGGCGGCGCCACGCTCTTCGTTCAGACACCATATCGCGATCGGCACCAGCAGAAAGGTGATGGCACCGCAGACGATCGGGGTCCACATGAAATCGATGCCGGCAAGATATCCGCCCGCGACGCCGGAGATGAGCAGGCTGGCCTGCTCCACCACGTTGCGCACGGAGGTCAGACGCCCGGAGCTGGCGCTGGCACGCGCCATCTCCACCATGTAACCGCCCACCGCGGTCAGGGTGACCATCATGGCGAAGTTGATGGCCAGAGCGGTGATGAGATAGGCGCGGTAGTTGTACGGGGTGATGTCGAGCAGCAGCCAGGTGGCCGTCGACAGCACGGTGCCGACCAGCATGTAGCTGCGGCGGCGGCTGCCGAACATCGGGAATGCATCCTGCACCAGGCCGGCCAGCGGCTTGATGTACCACGGCAGGGTGGTCCAGAACATGAACGCCGCGGTCGCCTCGCGGCTGAGGTGCATGCTGTTCTTGAGCAGATTCTTGAGCGGTACCAGGCCGAGGACCGCGGTCTGGGGCAGCGTGCTCGCCATCACCCCGACCACCACCACGATGACGGCAAGGATCAGTGCCCTATTCGTCTGGGTAGTCGGAACTTCGGCCGCAACTGTCACCATCTCTTACCCTTTGAATTCAGCCGGCCTTAGTCAAGCCATATGGCCCGGCACGGTAACACCCCCCCTGCTGCCCCGCACTGGGTATTTGCCGCAGTGGTGCTATGCTTTGGGGCCATGAAGCGGGCGCCACCGGACGCCCGGCGGTTATAGGGGGAAGACACGGATGACTGACTTCACAAGCCGCGCGGCGCGCTGGGCCCTGGCGGGCCTGCTGCTGGCGGGCGGTAGCGCCCAGGCCCACCACTCCTTCGCGATGTTCGATCACGATCACCAGATCAAGCTATCCGGCACCGTGACCCACTTCCAGTGGACCAATCCTCATGTCTACATTGACCTGGATGCGGTCAACGACCAGGGCGCGATCAAGCACTACACCATCGAGTGCGCGAACCCCGGCATCCTCGATCGCGTCGGTTGGAAATGGAACATGATCAAGGAAGGCGACAAGATCACGACCATCATCGCGCCGCTGCGCACCGGCGAGCCGGGCGGCCTGCTCAAGGAGGTCACGCTGGCCGACGGACGCAAATTTGACAATGGCGCACCGGCCGGCAAGGCAAACATCAAATGACCAGGATCATCCCGAGAGCGGCGCTACTGGCCGCATCACTTACTGCGCTATATGCACTGGCCGCGCAGGCCGCGCCCCCGACAGACCATGGGCTGAACGGCGCATGGGACCGATACGGCAGCATGAAGCTCGACCCGCGGGTGACCGCGGCGGCGCCCGTCTCTCCGCCACCCCTGAAACCCGAATACGAGGCCGACTGGCTGGCGCGGCAGAAAGCCGCCAAGGAAGCCGACGCGCGCGGCCAGCCCCTGTATGGCGGCTATGCCAAGTGCCTGCCCGACGGCATGCCGGCCATGATGATGGCCATGTTCCCGATGGAGGTTCTGCAGACCCCGGGACAGATCACCATCATCGAGGAAGCGTACAACCAGGTCCGGCGGATCTACCTGAACCAGAAGCAGATTCCCATCGATGATGCGGAACCGGGTTTTTGGGGGCACTCGGTGGGTCACTGGGAGGGTGACACCCTGGTGGTCAATACCGTGGGCATCAAGGAAGAGGTCCGTTTCCGTGACACCCCGCACAGCCCGAATATGCAGATCGATGAACGCATCCACATGCTTTCCAAGGACATATTCGAAGATCAGGTGACGGTCACTGATCCGCAGTACCTCACCCAGCCGTGGAAATTCACCTGGAAGTACGTGCGCAAGCCCGGCTACAAGATTCTCGAATACGTCTGCGAGTCCAACCGCGAATACCAGGATCCGCAAACCGGCGGGACCCGCATGCGCATTGGCAACCCGGGAGCGACCAGCTCGGCACCGTCCGCGACCCCGAAGCCTTAGATTTACCAGCCCCCCGGCATGCCATAGGGCGTGGGCAGCAGGACGGCTTCGACCTGCGCAATGCGCCCATCGCGGATCTTGAAGAGCTCCGCGATCAGAAAGCTGTAGGGCGTGTCAAACGGGGCAGGAACCTTGGCGATGGTGCCATCGGTCCGCCGCACCGACTTGATCCGCCCGGAATGATCGAACGACAGGAAGCAGAGCACCAGTCCCCGCTCCTCGTCCACCAGTGGAAATCGACGACCCCGCACTTCGGTGATGAAGGGTGAGAAGCCGGTATCGAACTGGGCGCCGCAACTGAGCTTGCTCATGGCGTTCTTGGCATCCGGATTGTTGGCGGTGATGGAACCGTTCTCGCGGCGCTGGCAGCTGGGCTCGAAGGGCGTCACCTTGCCGGTCGCCTGTTCCAGCCCCTCGAAATAGGAATTGGCGGTTGCGATGAGCTGCTCGCGCGAGCGTCGCTGAGCCTGCGGCAGGACTTCATCGAACACAGGCAACGTCTTCACATCCGAATAGCTGCCGCCGCCAAACCCGCCACCGCCGGCGCCGGACGTGCGGGCAATGACCACCTCGATCTGCGAGATTTTGCGACCTTCGACCTGTAATCGCAGAGTGATCATGGCGGTGCGGCCGCTCTCCTGGATCGCGCCCATGTAGGCGGCCGAGCCGCTCTGGGCATCCTCTACGTACATGGCGTAGCTGCTGCTGACCGCCTCAGCGGTCTGCCACAGGCCATCGTTCAGGCGCAGCGTCTGGCCGTTCTCGGTGTACCGGACCCCGTCGCGAAGCGGCAGGCGGCTGGCATCGTGCGCCGCCATGGCGGCGAAGACCTGGTCGGTCAGAGCATGCAGACAGGCCCGGTCGCAGCGACCCGCCGCGAGCATGTCCGTGGGCGCCGGCGCCCGTTCGGCGGCCCCAGCGCCCTGGGCGGATATCGCGCCCAGCACTAGCGCGGCCACCGCACCCCCCCAGGTCCTGAATGATTTTTCCATGCCCCTCCCCTTTAGATTTGTGATGATTTTGCCACGCCGGGCAGTCTACCGACCCCTCTGCGGGCCGCCACGGCTACGCCTGCGCCAGAGTCTAGCCTCGGCAGGGTGGACGGATTGGTGTATCATGGTGGGCTACCTATGCCCGCGCCAGAACAGCTTGCTGCATTGCTGCCGAAGCGATCAGTGCGGTGGCTGGCACGTGTGTTTTTGCCCAGAGACTGGCCCAAGAAACTGTAATGGAAATCTGACATGGCCCGAACGACCGCCCTTGCCGACATCCGCAACATCGGCATCATCGCCCACGTTGACGCCGGAAAGACGACGACGACCGAGCGCATCCTTTACTACACAGGGCGCAAGCACACGATCATCGACATCCACGATACCAAGGACCTGAAGACGTCCACCACCACTGACTACCTGGAGCAGGAGCAGAAGCGCGGTATCACCATTCAGAGCGCGGCGGTGTCCACGATCTGGCGCGACAAGAAGATCAACCTGATCGACACTCCGGGACACGTCGACTTCACCATCGAGGTGAACCGGTCGCTGCGCGTGCTCGATGGCGCGGTGGTGGTGTTCGATGGCGTGGCGGGCGTCGAGCCGCAGTCGGAGACCAACTGGCGTCTGGCGGACAACTACGGCGTGCCGCGCATCTGCTACGTGAACAAGATGGACCGCAGCGGCGCGAACTTCGAGCGCTGCATGGACATGATCAAGAAGCGTCTCGGTGCCCGGCCGCTGGCGGTGCAGCTGCCGATCGGCTCGGAGGACGACTTCAAGGGCATGATCGACCTGGTCGAGATGAAGGCCCTGGTGTGGGACTCGGATGACAAGGACGCCGAGTGGCATGTGCTGGACATCACGGCCGACCTGGGCAGCAAGGTTGGGTTGAGCAACCCTGGAGATCTCAAGATCCTGCAGAAAGTCGAGCAGTATCGCACCGAGCTGGTCGACACCTGCCTGGAAATGGACGACGAGGCCATGGAGGCGTACATCGGTGAGGGCAAGGTCCCCTCTGCCGACACCCTGCGCGAATGCCTGCGCAAGGGCACGCTGCACTCGAAGTTCAACCCGGTGCTGTGCGGCTCCTCGTACAAGAACAAGGGCGTGCAGCAGGTGCTGGACGCCGTCGTCGATTATCTGCCGGCCCCGACCGATGTCGCGGCCATCAAGACGGTGGACGCCGACGGCCATCCGAACGGCGAGCGCAGGTGCTCGGATGACGAACCGTTCTCGGCGCTGGCGTTCAAGGTGATCAACGACGCCTACGGCGCACTGACTTTCGTGCGTGTCTACTCCGGCGTGCTCGTCAAGGGTGCCTCGGTGCAGAACACGACGCGCGGCAAGCGCGAGAAGATCGGCCGCATGGTCGAGATGTTCGCCAAGGAAGCCAATCCCATTGAAGAAGCCCGCGCCGGCGACATCATCGCGCTGGTATCGATGGCCGACACCGAAACCGGCGACACCTTGAGTGACTCCGCGAATCCGGTGATCCTGGAGCGCATGCGCTTCCCGGAACCTGTGATCAGCGTTTCGGTGCAGGCCAAGAACAAGACCGAACAGGAGAAGTTCGGGGCCGCACTGGGCAAGATGGTCCGTGCCGATCCCTCGCTGCGCCTGGAGACCGACCGCGACACGCTGCAGACGATTCTGCGGGGCATGGGCGAGCTGCACCTTGAGGTCACGCTCGATCGCATGCGCACGGAGTTCGGCGTCGAAGGCGTGATGGGCGAACCGCAGGTGGCCTACCGCGAGACCATCACCAAGCGGGTCGACGAACAGTACGTGCACAAGAAGCAGACCGGCGGTTCGGGCCAGTTCGCCGAAGTGTGGATCACCTTCGAACCACAGGAGCGTTCCGCGGGCTTTGAGTTCGTCGATGCGACCAGTGGCGGGTCGGTGCCGCGCGAATACGTGCCCGCAGTCGAGAAGGGTCTGCGCCAGCAGATGGAACAGGGAGTACTGGCCAAGTTCCCGACGGTGGACTTCAAGGCCACCCTGACGGATGGCAGCTACCACGACGTCGACTCCAACGCGCTGACCTTCGAAATCGCCGCCAAGGCCTGTTTTCGCGAGGCGGTGCGCAAGGCTGGCCCGATCCTGCTGGAACCGGTGATGAAGGTCGAGACCGTGACCCCCGGTGACTACCTGGGCGATGTCATCGGCGACATCAACCGGCGCCGTGGTTCGATCGTCGACCAGCTGGAACGGGGTACCAACGTCGCCGTGGTGGCCACCGTGCCGCTGTCGGAGATGTTCGGCTATATCGGTCACCTGCGCGGCATGACCAGCGGTCGCGCTTCATACACCATGGAGTTCTCGCACTATGACCCGGTACCGCGCAATGTCGCGGACGAAGTCATCGAGAAGGCGACCAAGCCCAAAACGTAAAAGGGGGATGCACCATGATCGGCAAGACGGGACTGGGTCTGGGGATTTGCGCCGCGCTGCTCGCGGCCGTGAGTGTGCAGGCGGCCGGAGTCACTTTGAATTCGGCGCGCGTCGGTGCCGCGGACGTGGCGGCGCTGGAGAAATTCTATGAAGCCGCCTTCGGCATGCAGGAAGTTCAGCGTATCGGCGCGCAGGAAGTCATGCTGAACTTCGGTGATTCAGTGGCGGGTGCCAAGGCCAATCCGGCGGCGCAGATCGTCATCATGAAGCGTGCCGCGGATGACCAGGCCGACAAGATCGCGCACCTGATCTTCAATGTTACCGATATGAAGGCCACCGTCGCCGCCATCACCGCCGCCGGCGGCAAGATGGAGCGTGAGCCCTTCGTGTTCGGTAACAGCGGCATCACCATCGGCCTGGGAGTGGATCCGGCCGGAAATCATTTCGAGATGCTGCAGCAGCCCAAGCGCTGAAGCCTCACAGGCGCGCCAGCACCACTCGACCCACGGCGCCGACGCGCAGCCGCGCGCCGGCGTTCTCGAACAGGCGGGCGTTGATCTCCGCGGGTCCGAAGTCACGCACGGTCGCAAAGCCCAGCCGGATAAGGTCCGCGCGCAGTTGCACCGGATCAAGGAAAGTCCGCCACGGCTCACCGGCCGCCGCCACCTGACGCATCAGCACCTTCATTCCCCAGCGCCGCAGCAGGTCCCAGCGTTGCGGCATGGTGAGATAGTCGAAGACGATGCCGCTGCGGCTGACCTTTGAGTGCACGACGAACTTGAGGGTCTCCTGGATCGCCTCCCGGCTCAGGTACATGGTGACGCCCAGCCAGGAGAAAAATGCCGGCTCATCCGTCCGAAAGCCATTCGCGCCGAGCCGCTCGGCCAGCGACTCACGTTCGAGGTCAACCGGCACATACACCAGCGATGCCGGAGATTTCAGATGCGCGGCGCTGATCAGCTGTCGCTTCCATTCCTGGGTCGCGGGATGATCGACTTCGAACACGCGCAGGCCCATCGCTGCGTGCGGATTTCGATGCGCGAAGGTGTCCAGCCCCGCGCCCAGCAGCACGTACTGACGCACCCCGCGAGCCACCGCCTCACTCAGGGCATCCTCGGCGAGGCGGCTGCGCGCCACCAGAAAGCCGCGCAGGTAGCGTGCGTAACGGCGATTGAAGCGTTCGGCGGCGGCGCGTATTCCCGCCACGGCCTGCGGTCCCAGCAACGTCAGGGCGACCGGATCCTCGAAGACCCGGGGCAGATCCAGAATCTGGTGCGCCGCCCGAATGATGGCAATCCCATGTGCGGTCCGAGTGGGCAGGCTCTCTTTCACCGCCGGTATTGTTCCACATGTGACGTGGTACGCAGAATAGACCGCCGAACGCGGACGACTCCGGCCTCGCCGGGCACACTGGCGGTTCCTAAGAGAGGAAGCCGCGATCGTGTCTGTAGGCCAGGTTGACACAGCAAATGCGGGGCTTGTCGCCCAGCACACCCGCAGCACTTCGGCGTCACTGCAGGGCCAGATCCGTGCTGCACGCGAGCAACTCAACGACTGGGTGACCTGCGTTTCGGCGACGACCCCGAAAGGCCAAGCCGAGATCCGCTCATTGTCCGCACAGATCAGCGCGGCACAGGAACAGATACAACGCCTGCCCCAGACCAACGACGCCACCGCGAACGCCGGTGCCGTGGGTTCAAAGCTGGATGTCTGGGCCTAGCCAACCCCTTGAATACAGCAGATTTCATGGCCTTTACGGTACGGGTTCCGAAAACGTCACATTAGCTCACTACGATGGGCGGCTGGGAGCTGCCCTTGATCAACCCTCGCTTAGTCGCCGGCCTGGTATTGCTGCTATTGCTGTCGGCAGGCGCGGCACAGGCTGAGACCCCCCAGCCCGATTGGTGTCCACGACCCAGTGCGGGCAGCGCAGTCCCGGAACCGCACGATCTGCGCAGCAGCGGTGGCGTACTGCGCGTGGATCTCACCATCCGCAGTTACCCCACCGCCGCGGGTGCGATGCGCTACTGCTACCTGCTGTCCGATGGCTCGCAGTCGCCGACGTTGCGTCTGCATCCCGGCGATCTGCTGGAGCTGCACCTGCTCAACGCATTGACCGAGCCGCCGGCGTCGGTCGGTGCCATGCCCCACGCCATGCGCATGGATGTCGAGCTTGGACACCGCAACGGCAATGCCTGTGTCAGCGGCGTGATGTCCGCCACCGCGACCAACCTGCACTTTCACGGGCTGACAGTCCCGCCCATCTGTCACCAGGACGAGGTCCTGCTGACCTCGATCCAACCTGGAGATCCGCCGTTCGAGTACAAATTCCGAATTCCCGAGGACGAACCCCCGGGCCTGTACTGGTACCACCCGCACATCCACGGCTTCAGCGCGCTGCAGGTCATGGGCGGCGCCTCGGGTGCCCTGATCATCGAAGGCCTGGAACGGGCCGTGCCGCAGGTCGCGGGATTGCCGGAACGCGTGCTGGTGATCCGCGACCAGGATCTGCTGAACCCCGATGCGCCGCCGTCACGCCTCGAGCCGGTGGTGCCGAAGGCCCTGCTCGACCGCGACGGTGATGCCGCCAATAACGGCACGGGTTTCGGCAAACCGGCGAAGGATCTCAGTGTCAACTTCGTGCCCGTTCCCTACCCTGACTATCCGCCGGCCATCATCCGCCTGAAACCTCAGCAGCGACAGTTGTGGCGCGTGCTCAATGCCTCGGCCATCACCTATCTGAACCTCGCGGTGCTGTTCCGACATTCACCGCAACCGCTGGGACTGGTCGCAATCGATGGGGTGCCGATGAATTGGCGCGGTGCTGCGACGCCTGCCATGACCTCAGTTGATCACATCGGCCTGCCGCCAGGGGCCCGCGCCGAGTTCGTGCTCGAGAGCCCGCCCGCGGGTCTGCCCGCGCTACTGGTCACGCGTACCGTGGATACGGGTCAGGGCGGCGAAAACGATCCGAATCGGCCGCTCGCACAACTGGTCGCGGACCCGCAGGCCCCTGCGCCGCTGTCGACGCTGCCGGTTCAAACCGCGCCGCTGCCCGCGCACCTGCCCTGGCTCGGCGATGTGCAGCCGGTGCGGGTACGGAAATTGTATTTCTCCGAGAAACTCGAGGATCCCAAGGACCCCAACAGCGCCACCACGTTCTACATTACCGTTGACGGGCAAACGCCCACGGCCTTCGATCCGGCCAATGCCAAGCCCAACATCATCGTGCAGCAGGGCGACGTGGAGGACTGGATAATCGAAAACCGCACTGCCGAACTGCACGCCTTTCACATCCATCAGCTGCACTTTGCGCTGATCGATTGGAACGGTCTGCCGGTAAACGAGCCTTTCCTGCGCGACACGGTCAATGTTCCGTATTTCTCCGACCGCATGCTGCAATACCCCAGCGTGCGTGTGCGCATGGATTTTCGCGACCCGAATACCGTCGGCACATTCGTCTATCACTGCCACCTGCTCGAGCATGAGGACAACGGCATGATGGGGATCGTCCGAGTCGTGCCGCGCGGCAGAACAGTGACAAACCCTGACTGAAGTTTTCGTCACCAGGCGCCCGTGACCCGATATGCTGCGGCATCTCGTTGGGGGGCAAGTGCATGTTCCATCAGCTGCTGACTCCGATCGGCGAAAGCCTTGGTGCATCGTTTTGCGTTGCGGCGCTGCCCATCGTGGCGCTGGTGCTTCTGCTGGGCGTGCTGCGGCGACCGGCCTGGCAAGCGGCCCTCAGCGCCCTGGTGATCGCCTTCGTGATCGCCGTCGGCCCCTGGCGCATGCCCGTCGGACCGGCCATTCAGTCGATGCTGAATGGCGCGACCTTTGCGCTCTGGCCTGTGATGTGGCTGGTCTTCAACGGCCTGCTGCTCTACAACATTTCGGTGCGCTCAGGCCGCTTTGAGGCCTTCCGGGAATGGATGACCAGCAACCTCCCCAACGATCGGCGGGTCATGCTGGTGGTCATTGGGTTCTGCTTCGGCGCTCTGCTCGAGGGTATTGCCGGCTTCGGCGCGCCGGTGGCCATCACCAGTTCACTGCTCATCATGATGGGATTTCCCGCCATGGAGGCCCTGGTCTTCGTTTTGATTTTCAATACGGCGCCCGTGGCCTTCGGTGCCCTGGGCATCCCCGTCACGGTGCTCGGCTCGGTGACTGGCCTGCCGGCCACGGTCGTTGCGGCAATGGTGGGGCGTCAGCTGCCCTTCATCGCGCTGCTGCTGCCCTTCTACGTGACCGCACTCTACGGTGGCTGGCGTTCACTGCGCAGCCTGTGGCCGGTACTGCTGGTGGCGGGCGCGACCTTTGCTGCGGCACAGTTCCTGGCATCAAACTTCATCGATTACACCCTGGCCGATGTGCTCTCCTCGCTGCTGTCCTTGGCCGCCACGTTGCTGTTCGTGAAAGTCTGGCGCCCCGCCGAGGACCCGGCCTATCAAATGAGCGCCCCGCGACCGGACAGTTCGCCGGTGCCGCGCGTGCCTGCCTGGCAGGGCTGGCTGCCGTGGCTCATCATGACCGCCGTCGTGATCGCCTGGTCCTTCTTCGGCATCGCCGCCAAGGGTCAGCAGAGCGTCGCGTGGCCGGGACTTCACAACGTCATCTCCATCACGCTGTATCACGACAAGCCCTACGCCGCCATCTGGTCCTTTCAACCGCTGGCGACGGGAACCGCAATTCTCTTCACCGCCATCTTTGTGGGTTTGCTGTTCCGGGTCTCAGCGTCTGACTTCGTCCATTGCGTAAGGCTGACCATTCAGCAGCTGTGGCTGGCAATCGTCACGGTCGTGCTCATTGTCGCCCTGGCCTACCTGATGAACTATTCCGGGCTTGCCTATACGCTGGGCAAGGCGGCGGCCGCAACGCGCTATCTCTTCATTCTTCTCTCGCCCTTCCTGGGCTGGATCGCCGTTGCGCTCTCCGGCAGCGATACCTCGGGCAATGCCCTGTTTGGCAATCTGCAAGTGGTGGCGGCCCGACAGCTGCACCTCAACCCAGTGCTGTTCGCGGCCACCAATTCCTCGGGCGGCGTCATGGGCAAGATGATCTCCCCGCAGAATATCGCAACCGGCGCGGCGGTCACCCAGCTCAAGGGTCAGGAGGGCGTGGTATTTGCCCGTACCTTCATCCACAGTATCGTCTTCACCCTGATTGTGGTGGTACTGGTGGTGCTGCAGCAGTTCGTATTTCCGGGAATGATACCGACGGCGCCATAAAGCGGAATATTCCTGGGCTGCGCTTCGCGATCGCGACGCTGTTGGTTTGCTGCAGCGACCTGGCCTTCGCTGACTGCGCTGCAGCTGACCGCAAAATTCAAACCGATTGTAGCCACCGCCACGGCGAAACCTGGCCTGGCGAGCAAAATACGATCAGTACGCGGGCAGACCAACTCCCTCATCAAGCGAGTGTTCGGCACCCTGTAAGCGCAGGCCGCCCGTGCTACCCTGCCCCCAAGCGTCCCGGTGTTCGGGGCTGGCGGGTCCATGCGGGTTCTGAGAATCATCGCGTTCGGTGTGGGCGGCGTGGTCGCGCTGCTGCTGATCGCTATCGTAGCCGTCTGGCTGCTCGTGAATCCCAACCACTACAAGGACCGCATCGTGCATGCGGTCAGGACCTCCACGGGCCGCGACTTGGCGCTGCCCGGCGACATCAAGCTGTCGGTATTTCCCTGGATTGCCCTGGAACTGGGGCCGGCAACCCTCGGTAATCCTGTCGGTTTTCCCAGCGGTGAATTCCTGTCCGTGCAGCACGTCGCGCTGCGGGTGAGGCTTCTCCCCTTGCTGCACCGGCAGCTGCAGATCGGCCGTATCGAGATCGATCAGCCCGACCTGCATTTGCAGAAGAATGCGGCCGGCAAGGGCAATTGGCAGGACTTTGGGCAACACGGCGCGGGCAGCGGCAACGACGCGTCCACCGGCGGTGCGCAGAACGCCTCGATGTTTCAAAGCCTTGCCGGTGTCCGCGTCACGCGCGGTCGTTTCACCCTCGACAATCTCAGCGTCAGCGACCTGAACTTGGATATCGGCAATATCGTTCAGCAGTCCCAAGGCCGCTATGGCCTGGCACAACTGAAGCTGGCGGGTCAACTGCAACGTGCGCCCGGCACGCCTGCGATTGCCTTGCAGCTCACGACCGCATCACTGGATCTTGATCTTCAGGCACAAACGCTGCGTGCCCCGAGCATCACCCTGCAACTCGCCTCGGCGAAGCTGTCGATGGCGGTGAACGGCGAGCGCATCGTGGACCAGCCCGAGATCACCGGCACCGTGGCCTTGGAACCTGTCAGTGTGCGAACGCTGCTGCCGCAGCTGGGCATGAGCCTGTCCGCCACCCGTGACCCACAGGCTTTTTCGCGCCTTCAGTTCATGGGCGAGTTCCGCTACGGCAACCAGTCATTGAGGCTGGAGAACCTGGCTGCGCAGCTGGACGATTCGCATCTGCAGGGCAGCGCCGCGCTGAAGGATCTGACCACCCTCGCGACGGACTTCAAGCTGACGCTGGATCACATTGACCTGGACCGCTATCGCGCGCCGATCGCGACCGCTGCTGCCCCTGCGGCCCCTGTGGGGAAGCCAACGGAACTGCCGGCGAGTCCTCTGAAGGCCCTCGAAGTTCAGGGCAGCTTCAAGATCGGGGAGGCGAAATTCAGCGGCATCAGGCTGACTGATGTGGAGTTGAACCTGCAGGCGCACTCGGGACTGATTCAACTGCCGGCACTCAAGGCGCGGATGTACGGTGGAGTGTACGCGGGTGTGGTTACCTATGATGTGCGCGGACCGCTGCCGCAGTTGCAGCTCGACCAGCGGCTGACCGGCGTTGACATGCTGCCACTGCTGAAGGACGCGGCCCACAGCCAACGATTGTCCGGACGTGGCAACGCAACGCTGGTACTCGCCGGTTATGGACTCGACAGCGACGCACTGCTGAAGTCCTTGACCGGTCACGTCGAACTGAATCTCGCCAACGGCGCCATTGAAGGCGTCGACCTGGGGTATGAGATCGGCGCCGCGCAGGCCGTGCTCAAACAGCAGCTGCCATCCGGCAACAACACCCGGCGCACGAATTTTGATGCATTCAAGATGTCTGCCGCGGTCACTGACGGAATCGCCAGCACCAATGACCTGATCATCGGTACCCCGTATCTGCGCATCAGCGGCGCGGGCACGACCAATCTGGTCAGCAAAGCCATTGACCTGAGACTCAAGGCGACAATCCTCAAGGCGCCCCCGGGCTCGCCGGGCGCGGACCTCTCCGCGCTCACCCTGGCGGAAATCCCGGTGTCCATCACGGGAACCGCCGACCAGCCAAAAGTCCGTCCCGACCTTCAGGGGCTGATCAAGTCGCAGCTGAAACAGAAGGCGCAGGATCTGCTCAAAGGCAAACTCAAGGGACTTTTCGGCATTCACTAGTCGCAACCATTAGTAAGCCCCCCGGCTACCGGCTATAGTCACCGCCTCTGCCGCGGAGGGTGCGCCAATTGAGTGCCAAGATGATGCAATGGCCGCAGGAAGCTGCGCATTTATTGCCCGACCTGGTAAGCCTGCGCCGTGCCATTCACGCCGAGCCTGAACTCGGCCTGCAGACGCCACAGACCGCCGCCAAGATCATGGCGGCCCTGGCTGGGTTGCCGCTGGAATATCGTACCGGCCCGTCGACCAGCGGCATTGTCGCCGTGTTACGCGGTGGCTGCGCCGGACGTACGGTGCTGCTGCGCGGGGACATGGACGCCCTGCCCATGCATGAGGATACGGGCCTCTCCTTTGCGTCACAGAGGCCCGGCGCCATGCACGCCTGTGGGCACGACAGCCATGTCGCGATGCTGGTGGGAGCCGCACGGCTGCTGTGCGCCCGTCGCAATGAGCTATCGGGAACGGTACTGTTCATGTTCCAGCCCGGGGAGGAAGGGTGGCACGGCGCGCGCTTCATGCTCGAGGATCGGCTGCTCGAGCCTTTGCCTGACGCATCCTTTGCGCTGCATGTCATGCCCAATAGGGTGCACGGCCAGTTCACGGGCCGTGAGGGGCCCTTGCTGGCGTCCGCCGACACGATTCGGATCACGATTACCGGCCGCGGTGGTCACGCCTCCATGCCGCACGATGCGCTCGATCCCATTCCCGTGGCCTGCGAGATTGTCTCGGCAATTCAAGCCTTCGTGACCCGCCGCATGCCGGCGTCTGATCCGGTGGTGGTCACCATTGCCCGCATCCAGGCTGGCACCACTGACAATGTCATCCCCGAGACTGCCGCGATGCTGGGCACGATCCGGACCCTGTCAGCGGAAAACCGCGTCGCGGTACACGCCGGCCTGCGCACGCTGGCCGAAGGTATCGCGGCGGCACATGGCGCCGCGGCCCACGTCGAGATCGAGTGCGGTTTTCCGGTGACCCGCTGCGATCCGCGTGCCGTGGCACTCGGACGGCGCGTCGTCCACGAGCTCTACGGCGAGCAGAGCTGGCATTCTCTGGCCGCTCCGGTCATGGGCGCCGAGGACTTCTCGTATGTGCTGGAAAAAACGCCCGGCGCCATGTTCTTCCTGGGTGCCAGTGCCGCGGGCAGCGATTTTCGCAGCTGCTGCGGTCTGCATTCCAACCGCATGGTGCTCGATGAAACCATCATGGCGCGCGGCGCGGCCGTGCTCGCCGGCATCGCCGACCGCTTCTTGAACGGCGGGGACTTCTGACCCGCTCTGGGCATTGAGGAGAAAGCGTAATGCGACCCCTGCTTCGGTGGTTCATCCTGGGTCTTGGGAGTGTGGTGACCGCCATGGCGCTGGCGGCGCCCTCGGACGTTGTCGAGGGTCCGCTCATTCGTCCCGCGACGTCCTCGGCCGATCCGCGCGACCTCTCCGGCGTATGGTACATCCGCCTCTACAATCCCCAGATCAACTCCACCCTCGGCCGCCTTCCGCCCTTCACCGAGCGCGGCAAGGCCGCGTGGGATGCGCGCGTGAAGGCCGCAAAGGACGGCTCGCCCATTGCGGATGCCTCCTCTTACTGCTGGCCGCATGGCGTGCCGCGGGTCATGAACTCGCCCTATCCGCTGCAGATCATCCAGAGCGCCGGTGAGACGGTCATCGTGCATGAAGTGGCACATAACGTCCGCCACATCTACATGGATCAGCCCCATCCCCAGACTCTGGCTGCCAGCTTCCTGGGCGACTCGGTCGGGCACTGGGACGGCGATACGCTGGTCGTCGATACCGTCGGCCTGAACGACCGGACCTGGATCGATGAAATCGGCGTGATTCACGGTAAGCAGCTGCATGTGATCGAGCGCATCCGCAAGATCGAGGGCGGTCACGCACTCGAAAATCTGATCCGCATCGAGGATCCGGAGTACTTCACGGAGCCCTGGTATGCGCGCATCACCTACGCCTGGCGGCCCGATCTCAGAATCGCCGAATATATCTGCGAGGAGAACAACCGCAACATGCCGGTCTCCGGCCACACCGCGGAGAAATGATGCGTACTTCCTGGATCCCGCTGGCCCTGGTTGTGGCCCTGGTCGTCACCGCGGCTGATGTCGCCTGCGCACAGGCCATCTATATGCCGCCGCCCGGACAGAACCTCGAAGGTGTCTGGCTGCTCCAAGGTGACCACTCGGTCATCAGGACCGTGGCTGGGAAATTGCCGCCGATGACGAGCAGCGCCGCCACCCGCTACGCCGCCGCCGTGCGCGCCCGCAAGGCAGGCCGGCCGGATTTCGATACCATCCAGACCTGCAAACCGCATGGTTTTCCGCGCATCCTGTTCGCCGCCTATCCGATCGAGATTCTCCAGGAGCCCACCCAGGTCACTTTCATCCACGAGGTTCATCACATGCCGCGGATGGTGTATCTGGACATGACGTTGCCGAAGCTGGATGACATGGACCCGAACTGGATGGGTATGTCGGCCGGCCACTGGGACGGTGACACCCTCGTGGTCGAAAGCCAGGGATTCAATGACCTGACGACTCTGGACGCGGCGGGTCTGCCGCATTCGACGCAGCTGCGGGTCGCCGAGCGCATCCGCAAACTCGACGCGGATACGATTGAGGACGTCATCACCATCACCGATCCGAACACCTATACCAAGCCCTGGAGCACCAGAGTGACGTATCGGCGCCAGCCAGGCCTGCGCCTCAAGGAATACGTATGCACATACGACAATCCGGAGGCGAAGGCCCACACGCCCTAGGGAGGGTCGGTTGACCAGGCGTCCCGTAGCACTGCTGCTGCTGTTCGCGGGTTTCGCCGCAGCACCCGGTTACGCCGGCACCGACGCCGGATCTGACCGGATTGTCCTGCCCGATACGGTCGTTCCCACGCACTATGACCTGGAAGTGACACCGGACGCGGCCGCTGCCACCTTCACTGCCGTCGTTCGGATTGTCCTGGAGGTGAAGCGTGCGACGCCGGATATCGCATTCAACGCCGCCGATCTCACGTTCTCGCACGTGTCACTATCCGGCTATGCCGCAGTACCATCCGTCAGTTTCGATGCACCGCGCCAAACCGCCATCCTGCACTTCCCGACAGCGCTGACGCCCGGTCAGCACGTGCTGACGATACGTTATTCCGGTCGCATCAATTCCAGCGGCGACGGTCTGTTCTACATCGACTATGACGACTCTCACGGTCGCGGGCGTGCGCTTTATACGCAGTTCGAGAACTCGTATGCACGGCAATTCTTTCCCTGCTGGGATGAACCGAACCGCAAGGCGACGATTACCCTGACCGTGACCGCACCTGCGGCGGACATGGCGGTGTCGAACATGCCCATCGCGCGTACCGTCAAACTGGCTGGCGGACTGGCACGCACCACCTTCCAGACAACCCCCAGAATGTCCAGCTATCTCCTGTTCCTCGGCGTCGGCGACTTCGAACGCATTACGCGCCGGGTACGCGGTGTACTGGTCGGCGTGGTGTTCAAGCGCGGTGACGCCACCAGGGCGCGCTTTGCGCTGGATACCGCCGCGCAGGTCCTGGCTTACTGCGAGGATTATTTCGCCATCCGCTATCCACTTCCCAAGCTCGACATCATTTCCGGCCCAGGGCGCAGCCAGGAGTTCGGCGCCATGGAGAATTGGGGTGCGATCTTCGGCTTCGACCATTACTTTCTCCTTGATCAGGGGACTGCGACGCCAGACGACGAGCTCACTACCTATAGCTATGTCGCCCACGAGATTGCGCATCAGTGGGTCGGCGATCTCGTCACCATGGATTGGTGGAACGACCTGTGGCTGAACGAGGGGCTGGCGGAGTGGATGCAGTACAAGGTAACCGATCATTTTCACCCGGAGTGGGACGCCTGGCTGACGGCCCAGGATGAGCGTGAGCAGGCTCTGCAGCTGGACGCACGCGCCGGCACGCATCCGGTCATTACGCCGATCGCGAATGTGCTGCAGGCCGACAATGCCTTCGATTCGATCACCTATGGAAAGGGCATGTCCGTCGTTCGCATGCTGGAGCGGCTGATGGGTGAGAGGGCTTTCCGCACCGGCCTCAGGCGCTACCTGCGGGACCATGCCTACCGCAACGCCGTGAGCGAGGATCTATGGCGCGAGTTGGACCGATCCGCTTCCATGCCCATCTCGCGCATCGCCCATGAATTCACGCTCCAGGCGGGAGTGCCGGTGATTCGCGTCACGGGAGCACACGGCCTGCGCCTGGATCAGGGACGCTTTGCCGCCGATGGCTCGGTCACCCGAACCCTGTGGCAGGTACCGGTCGTGGTGCAGTTTCCGGGGGGAAAAGCCTGGCAAGGCATCGTCAGCTCCGCGATGCCGGTGGAACTAACACAGCTGTCCGCCGCGGGGGCACTCGTGAACGCCGGGCAGAGCGGCTACTTCCGCACACAGTACGCGCCTGATCTGATCGGCCCGCTGTCGCAGCGCTTTCATTCCCTGTCTCCGCCTGACCAGATGGGGCTGCTCCTGGATGCCAAGGCGCTGGGTTTGGCGGGCTACGAACCCCTCCCCGATTTGCTGCAGCTGGTCAGACAGGTGGACTCGGGAGTCCAGCCGCAGATCCGCAGCGCGGTAGCGGATACGCTTGGTGCCATCGCGCGCTTCTACCATGGCCTTGCCGGCGAGCCCAAGTTCAAGGCCTATGCCAGGACCGTGCTGAACCGGATGCTCGCGAATGTGGGCTGGAAGCCCCTCCCCGGCGAGAATGCCGAAATCGCCCCGCTGCGCGTGAGTCTGATCCAGGAGCTCGGTGAGCTCGACGATGAAGCTGTGACAAAACACGCCCGTGAGTTGTTCGCACAGGAACGGCGCGACGCCGTCAGCTTCGGTTCCGAGCGGCACGATCCGGTGCTGGCCGTGGTGGCCGCACACGCCGACCCGATGGTCTGGGCTCAGATCCATATGCTGGCGAAAGCGGCCGACAATGCCCGCGCGAAGGACACCTTGTATGAGCTGCTGGCGTCGGCGCACGACGGTGAGCTCGCGCGGCAGACGCTGCAGCTCACACTCGGCGACGAGATCGCGCCCACCAGTAGGCCTGCCGTCCTCAACGCCGTGGCCGCAAATCATCCGGAACTGGCATTTGACTTCGCGGTCCTGCATCGCGACCAGGTCAACAGCTGGCTGGAACCGAACTCCCACGACCTCTACGCCGCGCATCTGCTCGCAAGGTCAGCAGATCCGGCAGCGCGCGACCGCCTCATGACCTACATTGACGCACACGTGCCGGCCGCTGACCGCGGACCGGCCGAAGCAGTCGAAGCATTGATCAACTACCATATCAAGCTACGCGCCCAGCAGCTGCCGCAGATTGACGCCTGGCTGCAGCGCGCCCACTGACACGCAGTACTGGAGATCCTCATGAAGCGCGGCACATTCCTGATTGCAACCTTGGCGATTGCCCTGGCCGCCCAGGCGCAGGTCGGCACCACTTTGAAGGAAGGGGCGAAAGCCACTTCCGAGAAAGTTCAGGAGGTCGGCGACGAAGCCAAGGCTGCGGTCTCGTCCGAATCCGCCAAGAGCCTCGACAAGGCAAAGGCCAGGGCCCATCACGCGAAGGCGCACGACCATGCCAAGAAGGCCGCCGCGGCTGCCAAGGAAATCCCGAAGTAGTCACGGTGCGCAGGAGAATCGGGCCACGTCGGTGCCATCGCCGAGTTTTTCAAACTTCGAATCACCGCAGTTCATTGCAGTGAGGAAGCCATCGACGTCTTTCTCACTGCTGGTGCAGACGGTCACGACTCCATCGTCGGCACTGCCGACACCACGGGCACTCTCGCAGGCTTGGCTGTTTGCGAATTTCACGATCTGCACGACGCCGGTGGCATGTTCGGCGGCGAGCATGTGCAGGCTGAACATTATTAGAAACCAGGTCATACACTGCTACCTGTGAGCGCTAACTTCGGGACCGAAGCTGCGCTTCTGACCGCTGGGTGGATTGTGAAATCAACGCGAATTCGGCGCTGCGCCGGCACGCTTGCGGTTATTGTTACACTGCGCCTATGCTAAGTGACAGGTCCAGAATCACGAAATAAAAGAAGACGATCCACTAATTAGTCGAATCCGGGAGGGCGTCATGGCTGCTGGTCATTCCAGAATCTGCGCTTGGGGTCTTAAGGGAATGTTGCTCGGGGCCGTGCGCCTCGCCGCCCTTACTGCCGCGCTTAGCCTTCCCCACCTCGCGGCGGCACAGGATGCCACCCAGCCGGACACTTCAAAGGACACTGGACTTCAGGAAGTGGTGGTGACCGGTTCACGCGTCGCGCGCTCCACTTTCACGACGCCCAATCCGGTCACGGTGCTGGATTCCAAGGACATCAGCAACCTGGGCCTGGTCAATGTCGGCGACGTGCTGGCGCAGCTGCCACAGAATTCCAACTTTTTCTCCGCCGCCAACGTCGGCCTGGGGAATTTCAACGTGGGTGCGCAGCTCGCCAATCTGCGCGGCCTCAATCCCTTCTTTGGAACGCGCACCCTGACGCTGGTGGATACGGAGCGCGTGGTGCCACAGGCCACCGGCGGCGGTGTCGATGTGACGATGATCCCGTCGATGCTGGTGGCAAGAACGGAGGTGGTGACAGGTGGTGCGTCCGCCATCTACGGTTCTGACGCCGTGGCCGGCGTGGTCAACGTCATCCTCGACAAGAAACTCGAAGGCCTGAAGTTTCAGGCCGACTACGGCCAGACCAAGTACGGCGATGGCGAGAGCCCTCATTTCTCATTCGGATATGGCCAAGGCCTGATGGATGATCGCGCCCACTTCATCATCGGCGCCGAGTACCAGAATTCCCAGGCCATCGGCATCTGCTCGCAAGTGCGCTTCTGGTGCCGGGATCAGGAAGCGCTGTTCACGAACAGCGGGTATGCCGCAACACCGGCGGCCCCCAATGGCAACGGGCAGCCGCACTACATCATCGGACCGGGTGGAACGCTCGGCAATCAAAGCCGGACCGGTGTGCTGACGCCGTGCAATGTCAGCGTTCCGGTTTGCATTCCCTTCGGACCCCAGTACATCTTCAATTCCGCAGGCACGGCGGCCACTCCCTATAATCCCGGCAACTACGCCGACGGCGCCGGCCCCTTTGGCGACAGCCAGAATGCCGGAGCCACGGGCGTGGGCGCCTATGACGCCACCACACTGCGGCCGGCGGTCAGGCGCTACACGGGTCTCGCGGATCTCGATTTCAAGATCAACGACAACGTGAACTCCTTCCTGCAGTTCTCCTATGCGCGCAGTGAGGCGATCAACCCCGTTGCCAACGGCGCGTTTGGCGCCGAATCCCTCGAGGTGGGGCCCGGCGTATTCGTGCCCTTGATTCCCGGGGCGGTCATCACCCCCAATAACGCCTATCTCCCGGCCCAATTTCAGCCCGGGGGAGCCAATGCCCTGCCGGCTGGCGGCGCGCTCCTCGGCTATGACATTGACGGCATCGATCCGGCCCGCAACGCCACCAACAATGACACCGTGCGCATCACGGGCGGCCTGAAGGGCACGATTTCGCCGACCTGGACCTGGGATAGCTACTTCGAGTACGGCGTAAACCAGAACAACCAGCACCTCTACAACAGCACCGTCAATACCTTTCTGGCATTCGCGGTGAATGCCGTCACCAACCCCGCCACGGGCCAAACCGTATGCGCGGCGACGCTGCCCGGACCCAATTTCAACCCGGCCGCCGCCGGCTGCGTACCGCTGGACCTGTTCGGCGCCAATAATGCCAATCCGGCGGCGCTGGCTTATGCGTTGCGCACCCTGCAGGAGTATTCCACCCTCACGGAGGAAGTCGTGTCGGGCAACGTTGGCGGCGATCTGTTCGGCGGTTTTGGCGCTGGACCGGTAAAGGCTTCGTTCGGTCTGGAAGGTCGCCGGGATTCGGCCGAGGTGTCCCACGATCTGGCTGATCAGGGGTCTTTTTATGATGCGTATTTTCTGAGCTACGGTCTTGACTACTCAGGAGTGATCTCGGTGGTGGAAGGCTACGGCGAGGTCAACATACCGGTACTCAAGGATCTGCCGCTTGCCAAGTACCTGGAGTTCGACGCTGCCATCCGCGAGACCAAGAACCAGAACGAGAACCGTACCACCGGCTCCCCGACTGCCGGTGAGGAAAGAAACCATGACATCGCCAGCTGGAAGCTCAGCTCAATCTGGGATTTGACCGACTGGTTTCGCCTGCGGGGCACGCGATCGCTCGACGTCCGCGCACCTGGCTTCCGCGAATTGTATGAGTCCTATGCGGTGACGAATGGCGGCGTCTTCGGCTCCTTCACCAATCCTGTTAACAATCGAACTCAGTTGGTGACGGCCCTGACTGGCGGCAACATCGACCTCGAGCCGGAAAAGGCCGATACCACGACAGTCGGATTCGTCATTGCGCCGAAGGCCGGCCCCCTTGAGCGGTTCCAGTTCTCGGCAGACTGGTACCGGATCGACCTTCATGATCCGATTACCGGGCCGCCGTTTGGCCTGGGTGTTCAAAACATCGTGAGCCTTTGCGCAAAAGGCAACCAGGCGATGTGCAGTCGCATTACCTTCGGCACCCCCGGCGACTTCAGCACCGTCACGACCATCAACAACACAGCCGTAAACCTGGGTGACTACGAGACACGGGGTGTGGACTTCGAGACCAGCTACCAGCTGCCGTTGCCCGAGCTCAACAGTCACCTGAACGGCAATCTCAATTTCCGGCTGCTGACTTCATTGCTCTACAACATGACCATCGACGCCGGACTCGGCAACCCGCCGGTCAACTATGCCGGTCAGACGGGTCCGACCGGGGCGTTCGGTGGCTTCAATACTTCACCGCGCTGGCAGTCGAATTTCTTCGCAACCTATGCCACCGGTCCCTTCACTGGGACTGTGCAGATCCGCTGGATCGGGCCTGGTACCTTTGAGGCTGTCACGCCACTTCTGGGTTCGCCAATTGCACCGGGGGATCCGGGCTATGCAACCACCAACCCGAACAGCATCAACAACAATTCGGTGGGCTCGGCCACCTACCTCAATCTATCCGGATCCTACGACATCGGGACGCACGTGAGCCTGTTCGCGTCCATCGACAATGTGCTGAACCGGAGCCCACCGGTCGCGCCGGGAGGTAACGGCTATCCGACCAACCCGGTGTACTTCGACACCTACGGCATGACCTGGCGGGTGGGCGTCAAGGCGACGTTCTGATTGGTACCTTCACCAGCGCGACGATCGATAGCAGCACCGGGGCGGCGAGCGCGGCGCACACCGTGAATCGGTCGAAGTGTGCTCCGAGGAGTCGGCCCGCCGCGTAGGGACCGATCACGGAGCCGACGCGGCCGGCGCTCATGACGAAGCCCATCCCGGTTGAGCGGACCCGTGCCGGAAAGGCGAGCGCTCCTGTCGCGTAGACCGCAACGGCGGCCCCGAAAATACCGAAACCGATGAGCGCCGCCGCCACCTGCGCCAGCGGCAGGTTGGCCGCCGATGCACCAAACGCCACGAGGCCGACTGCCATCAGCAGCAGCGTCAGCGCACCAATCGGTCGTACCGGCCACCGAACACCGAGAATTCCGACGATTACCCCGCCGGCGAGACCGCCCAGGCTCGTAAGTCGCGTGATGAAAATTCCAGCCGAATCACTGAAGCCGGCATTGGTGGTGAGCTGATTGTTCCAGTTGAGGAAGAAATACTCCGACATCATGAAGAGGAGATAGCAAAGACCCATGAGCAAGGTCCGCGTCAGAATGGGTTGACGCAGCAGGTCGAACAAGCCCCCGGTCTGTGCCTTGGACTCCAGCAGCGGCATCTCGCTCAGCGGCGACAGATGCAGTCGTGCCAGCACTTTGTTGATCGCGGCCAGCGCCTTGGGCCCCCGCCGGCCACCCAGGATGTCCAGCGACTCGGGCAGCAGGAAATACACCAATTCCAGCAGCAGCAGGGAGCACAGGCCGCCGAAGACGAATATGCCGTGCCAGCCGAAAGCCGCGAGCAACGGCAGCGCAACGTAGCCCCCCAGCAATGTCCCCACGGTGTAGCCGATCACCACCAGGCCCAAGCCCAGCGCACGCGCCTTGAGCGGGCAATACTCGAAGGCCAGTGTACCGGCGCAACCAGCCATCGCACCCACGCCCAGGCCGGTGCAAAAGCGCAGCGCCGCCAGCGCCTCGACCGATCCTGCCATGGCCGAAAAAGTCATGCCGATGCTCATGAGCGTGAGGTTGATCAGGATAGCGGTGCGGCGCCCCCAGATATCAGCGATCGGCGACAACATGAAGCCACCGACCGCAGTGCCCGCAGGCCCTGCGCTGAACAGCAAGCCGAGCGTCGGTGAAGCCAGGTGCCAGTCACGCGCGAGGCTTGGCGAAACCAGCGACAGCGCCAGAATGTCGAAACCATCGAGCATGTTGATCGCGACGCACAGCGTGATCACCACGACCTGAACCAGCCGCAACGGTGAGTTTTCAAGCTGCTGACGTACGACCTGCAAGCTCATGCCGCCCCCTCTGTTATAG
>DASZCK010000288.1:0-10031 GCA_035943195.1 Steroidobacteraceae bacterium | reverse complement strand
AGGCGGTGTCGATCTCGGCGTTGATCCTGTTGCTGTTTTCCCTCATCGGCACCCCGTTTCTGGCGGCCATGGGTATCAGCATCCAGGCGTTTCGCATCTTCGGCGGCCTGCTGCTGTTCCTGATTGCGCTGGAGATGGTATTCGCCCGCGAGTCCGGGACCCGCACTTCCACCGATGAGCAGGCCGAGAGCCGCCGGCGCGCGGACGTCTCGGTGTTTCCACTGGCGTTTCCACTCATATCGGGGCCTGGAGCGCTGGTCACCATCCTGTTGTGGTTCGGCCCGCTGCCGATCACCGCCCATCCGCTGCAGTTCGCCGCGATGGCGGCGTGCGTGGCCCTGGTACTGCTCATCACCCTGCTGGTGATGCTGGTCGCGGTGCCGTTGATGCGCACCATGGGTGTCACGGGCACCAATGTGGCCAATCGCCTGTTCGGCGTGGTGCTGGGGGCGCTGGCCGTGCAGTTCGTCCTGGACGGCATCCGCGCCAGTTTTTAGCGGCGCCTGAAGGCCAGGTCCCGGACCCCGTGGCCGAGGCGCGCGCCGCGACTTTCGAAGCGGGTGGGCTGGCGGGAGTCAGGGCGCGGCACGTACCCAGCGTCGGCAGCGGTATTTTCCAGTAGGGCGCAGCCCGCGAGCACTTCGAGCATGGCGACTGCGTAGGGCTCCCAGTCAGTGGCGGCCCGCAGCAGGCCACCGCTCTTCAGGCGGCTCGCCAAGAGGGCCACGAACCCTGCATTCAGCAGTCGTCGCTTGTGGTGGCGTTTCTTGTGCCAGGGATCCGGGAACAGGATCAGCACCTCATCCAGGCAGGCCGGCGGCAACTGTTCACCGAGCACTTCGACGGCGTCGTGATTGCTGACCCGTACGTTGTGCAGGCCCAGACGCTCGACCTCCATGAGCACGCGGCCCACGCCCGGGCGGTGAACTTCAATCCCCAGAAAATCGGTGTCAGGGCGCTGCGCGGCCATCTGGATCAGATTGGCACCGTTGCCGAAGCCGATCTCCGCCACCCGGGGTGCGGCGCGTCCGAACAGTGCGTCCAGGTCGCAGACACCGGCGGCGTACTCAAGACCGAAGCGCGGCCACAGCGTGTCGAGCGCACGCTGCTGGCCATCGGTCATGCGCCCCGCGCGCAATACGAAGGAGCGCACGCCGCGCGGGTGGGTCTGGACATTCATCGCTTCACGAACGACGGCGTGTGCACGCTGAGCCGGGCGTCAGGACCGCATTGCAGCTCGGCGCGCGTATGCAGAAAGACGGGACGCTGGTAGGGCCCATGCCCGGCATCCATTCCGGCCAGCACCGGGATCGACAAGGTCCGCGCGAAGCGCTCGAGCACCGCAGGTCCCAGGTTCCCGCCATCGGCTTCGGCGCCGCCAAGGAAGGTGCCCAGCACGATGGCCTTGAGATTGCGCAGGAACCCCGCCTGGCGCAGCTGTTCGAGGATACGATCGATGCGATAGCCACGTTCGGCGATGTCCTCGAGAACGAGGATGCCGGCCGGGCGCCGCTGCAGCGTCGTGCCCAGGGTGCTTTGCAGGACGGTGAGGTTGCCGCCGGTGAGGCGACTGACAACGTGCTGCCGGCGTCGGGCGGCCGCGTTGAGCGGCGTGAGGTTGGCGAAAGTCGTGAGCGGCACCCCGCCCAACAGTACCGCGTCCAGTTCGAGCCGCTCCTCGTCGCGGATCTCGGCCGTGCCGAGCCGATCCAGCAGCGGGCCGTGCAGTGAGGGCCAGCCCCAGAACAGGTTCAGCAGCTGGTGCACGGTGGTGGCGTCGCTGTAGCCGATGAAAAGCTTGGGCTTGCGCGGCGGCGTCAGGGCCTGCAGGCGCTCGATGATGCGGATGGCACCGTAGCCGCCGCGAACACACCAGATGGCGCGGGAGTCACGGGCGAAGAGCGCCTTGCGCAGCTGCGCGAAGCGCCGGGCATCGGAATTGGCACACAGCAGATCCTCGCCGAAGAGATCGGCCGGGACACGCGGCACCAGCCCGCGCCGCTCCAGGAATGCGATTCCTCCTGCCAACTGCTCCGGCGTACAGCGGAAGCCCGGGGCGACGACGTCGACGACATCACCCGGGGCGAGGAGCGGCAGCTGCTGCATGGCTTGGACTTCAACCGTGACCAGGATCAGCCATTCTACCCGGCAGTTTTATATATGGCAGAATCAAGGCAGTTATCGCGGGGCCGTTGCAGATGACGGCATGGCAAGTGTGAATGGCGCAAAGCCTGGTCATTGGACTGCTCCTCGTGCTGGCGGCCATCGCCGGCGTGGCCTGCGTGTGGCTGCTGGTCCGCAGCCGGAGCCGTCCCGTTACTGCAGTGTCTGACCCGCCCGTGCGGGCCAGTGCGGTCGACACCGCCGCGACCGGCGTGCATGCGGCGCCCACTCGGCCGCCTCCCTGGGATCCGGCCGCCACCGTGGTCGACATGCAGGAGTCGCAGATCCTCGACCGCGAGAAGACCTTCAACGCCATGTACGAACTGGCCTTCGGCAAGATTGCGCGCCAGCCGGCACCGCAGCGCGAACTGCGCCTGATCGCCGAAAATGCCGATGTGGTGTTCGACAAGCTGGCGACAGATCCCAAGTACATCATGCGCCGGCCGATGATGCTGCCGCAGCTGCTGCGCGCCGTGCACGACAAGAAGAGCACGCAGCACCAGCTGGCGAACATCTTCGCGCGTGACCCGGCCCTCGCCGGCAACCTGCTGAAGGTCGCCAACAGTCCGGTGTACCGGGTGAGCGAGGATCCGGTGGAGAGCCTGGATCGGGCCGTCGCCATGCTGGGTACCGACGGGCTGCATTCGCTGATCGCCACCGCGTTGGTGCAGCCGGTGTTCAAACTTGGCGCCACCTTCTACCCGCGTTTTCCGGAGATTGTCTGGGAGCACACCTTTCGCTCGGCCAGCGCCGCGGAGAGTCATGCCGCGCAGGTGGAAAATGGCGATCCGTTCGCGGCCCAGCTGTTGGCGCTCACCATGGGGCTGGGCGCCATCGTCGTCTTTCGCATCGTCATCGATAAGAGCAAAGCCCTGCTGGACGGCAAGGCGCCGCATCCGACGGTGATCACCTCGCTCATCGACTCCCAATGCGCCAGCGTCGCCAAGCGGGTCGCCGCGAGCTGGGAACTGTCCGAGCGGGTGCTCACGGCGCTCGAGGAGCAGCGGCCGCGCCAGGCAGGACAGCCGGAAGGGGAGCCTTCGCCGCTCGGGCGCTCGCTCGCCTTCGGCCGCAAGCTCGGAGCGCTGGCGGTGCTGCACGAGCATGGCAAGGTTTCCGACGGCACGGTTCGCGCCTCCATGGCGCTCGACGGAGCGGTGGCGGAACAATTCGACAGCATCTGGATCAAGCTCATCGGGCATGAAGAACGGCCACGACGGCACTGAGCGGGTCGGACGACGCCTCGAGAGGCAGAAGTTAAGGTTACGTAATCCTGTAGGAAGCCGTTGATTCTTCAGGACAGCCGTCGAGGAGTACAATGTCATCGTCTGGTAAGGAAGCGCGTTTTACCAGGCATGGAAACTGAGATTTCGGACCCCATGTTGGAAACGATGCAGCGGAAACATTTTCGATCCGCGACGGAGCAAACCATGAACGCCAAGGTAAGTGCCCAAGGCCGAACCAAGGCCGGTCAGATTTTCAAGGTGGTCGGACTCGCAGCGGCCTTGTTGGTCGGCTCCTCCGCCGTGTTCGCGGAGTCCCATGGCGGCGGCGGTGGCGGCCATTTCAGCGGTGGCGGTCACGTCAGTGGTGGCGGCGGTGGCGGCCATTTCAATGGCGGCTCTCATTTCAGCGGTGGCGCGCACTTCGGTGGCGGCGGCCATGTTTCCGGCGGGGCTCACTTCAGCGCACCCCGTATGTCCGTGAACCACGCCGTGGCGGGCGCCCATTTCTCCGCGACGCCCCATTACTACGCTCCCGGCCATGCCGGGGCGCGGGTCGGCGGCGCCTATGGCTACGGCCACGCTTACGGTTACGGATTCCGGGGCGGCCATGGCTACCATCCGGCCTGGGGCGGCGGCTACTGGCATGGCGGCTTCTGGCCCGCCGCCTACTACGGCTGGTCATATCCGCTGTTCCTGGGCTTCCTGCCGGCGGTGTACTCGACCTACTACTGGAGCGGGATCCCGTACTACTACGTGAACAATGTTTACTACACCTGGAATGCCGCGGATAACGGCTATGTGGCGGCGGACCCGCCACCGGTGGCCGACAGTTATTCGGATGATGTGAATGCGGCGGCTGCGGCTGGGCCGGACGCCGATGCTGCACCTGCGGCGACGGATAACGCTCCGCCGGATGTGGCTCAGGGCGCGACGACCGATCTGGGCATTATTGCCTACCCGCGCACTGGCCAGAGCGAGCAGCAGCAGGCGACGGACAAATTCCAGTGCCATACCTGGGCGAAGGGGCAGGCCGGGTTTGACCCGACCAGCCAGTCTTCCTCGAATGCCTCGGCCAGCGCCCGGTCGGCCTACGGCCGTGCGATGTCAGCCTGCCTCGAGGCACGCGGGTACACCGTTCGCTGATAGGCGCTCGCTGACAAATCGCACCGCGATCCGTCTCTATCCATAGGATCGTTCCAGGACGGGTGATGACACTCACCCGTCCTGGTCGTTTTGGATACAATTCCGCTCGCCGCGGAAATCAAAATAATTTGGGGGAGGGGTCGTGCGTACTCAGCGATTCATCGTTGGATGGATGGTTTCGTTCTTTACCTGCGCCGGCGGTCTCGTCGCCATCGCTCAGGCAGCCGATGCACCGACGCCGCAGATTCCGACCTGCGACAAGAAGATCGGCACATTGGCGGTCACCGAGCCTGAGAACAATTGGTGGGTGCAGTACCAGCTGGACTCACCGGAGGCGCTGATCAAGGTCTTCGTCTCCCAGTCCAATTGTTTCACGCTACTCGATCGCGGCAAGGGTCTGGCCGCCGCCGAGAAGGAACGCGCACTCGCCGCCAATGGCGAAACCCGCGGCGGTTCGAACATCGGCAAAGGCCAGATGAAAGCGGCCGACTACGTGCTGGTGCCGGACCTTGTCACCAAGAACGGCAATTCGGGCGGTACCAATATCGGCGGTGCCTTGGGCGGATTTCTGCACGGCATGGCCGGCGCCGTGGTCGGCGGCATCAGCCTGAAGAGCAAGACGGCGGATGTGGTGCTGACGCTGACGGATGTGCGGTCCACTGAGCAGGTGGCGCTGGAGCAGGGCCATTACAAGCAGACTGACCTGGGCTGGGGCGCGGGCGGTGGCGCCTTCTTCGGCGGCTTCGCGGCCGCCGGCGCCAGCAGCTATGCCAATACCGAGATCGGCAAGGTCATCACCATGGCGTACCTCGACGCCTTCACCAAGCTGGTCACGCAGGTCCGTGGCATGTCACTGAATGCCAAGGCGGACAACGTGTCGCAGTCGGTGACCATGTCGAAGCCCGGCAAGATGTATGAGGCCGCGAATATCAAGGCCAAGGTAGTGCGCGACCTGGATCCCGGCATGACGCTGTATCCCAGCGGGGACAAGGACGGTATCTGGTGGAAGGTGAGCGATGAGCTGGGCAATGAGGGCTGGGTGCCCTCGACGCTGTTCCAGCTCGCTAAATAACCGGACCTAGCGGACTTCGAAGAACCACAGCATCACGGCGTCCGGGTAGCGGGCGCCGCTGCATAAATACAGGCTGCGGTTCAGCCAGTCGTAGCGTCCGGCGGGGGCGGACAGGCGTGGCGTGGCGCGAAAGTAGTACTCGGTGGGGTCGACGACCTCACCGGCGCCGAGGCGGTGCATGACCGCCTCGGGGCCATGGCGCATGCCCCGATTGTTGACCTGGATGATGACGCCATCATCCGTGCGCAGCAGGTACTGCGCCTCTACCATCATCACCCCGTCGCCGCGCAGGTACTGCCAATCGGCACCCCCCGGCAGCAGCGTGCCGCGCAGCCGGGGTCCCGTGAAAGTCCCACCGTTGATGGGCACCACGCGCCGCAAACCTTCCGGAACCTCACCGACCAGAATGGGCGGATCCAGCGTCGCCCGCACCTCAAACAGCAGCTCCAGGGACGGTTTCATGGCCGCCATTATAGGGGTCCTGCGCCACTGCCGGATTCGGGAGCCGCGTCGTTGCGCCGCTATGCCCACTGTGGCAGCGTTGACCCGAACATTAAGTCGTATAAATCGCCGCCCATTGGAGGCTGTTTGATCGTTGGTACCGAGGCATTAACGAGCGATGAACCGCGCGTTATTGCACTGCAATATCGCCGGGCGCGGCTCTATCTGGGTATGGCATTGCTGCTGCTTGCGGCGACCGTCCTGTACCTGGTCGCCATGGGAGGCGCGCAGCTCTGGGCGAACGCGCGCACCAGTTTGCTGGACCTGGCCGTGGACCTAGAGGCGGCCATCACCGGTGGGCTGGACCAGACCGCACAGAATCTGCGCGGACTCGGCAATGAAATCGGTGCGCCCGGCGAATCAACGGCTGATTTGACCAGCGCCCTGGGCCGCATCGCCCGCTTCGATGCCAATGTCGCTTTCCTGGGCATCGCCCGACCCGATGGCAGCCTGATCATGGTTGACCGCGGCGGCCAAACGGTGGCCGCTGACGTTGCGACGGCGGTGCGCCCCCTGCTGCTGGCGCAGGGCACGGGAGTCGTCATCGAACAACTCATCCAGCTGCCGCATGCACGCGACTGGTATCTGCCGCTGAAGCTGAACCTTGCGCGCCCAGGGCGCGAACCTGATGTAGTGCTGGCGCTCGTGCCGGTGAAACGCCTCACCGGCGAAAGCGGCAGCCTGAGTTTCGTCAAGGACAGCTGGATCACCGTCGTGACCACTGCCGGCGTGCGCTTGTTCAGTTACTCGAAGAACCTGGACCAGCTCGAGGTCAATGGACCGCCGATTCCTGCCGGCATCCTGGATCCGCAGCGCGGTCGCGCCACGGGCAACTTCAAGGCCCGTGGACCGGTCGACGGGGTGCTGTACGAGGTCGGCTTTGCACGCTCTGATTCCCTGAAGCTGTACGTCGCCTCGACCGTCTCGGAGGAGTCGCTGTACCGGACCTGGTTGAGCCAGTCGCTGCCCGCGGTGGTCGTCTTTCTCCTGGGGCTCGCCGCCGTGGCGACCTTCCGGGTCCAGCTCTATGCAGCGCTGCGCCGCCAGCAGCTCTACGTTTCCCAGCAGGAATACCGCGCCAAGCATGATGCGCTCACCGGACTGCTCAATCGTGAGGGCTTCATGCAGCTTCTCGAGCAGGCGATAGCGCACTGTGATCAGGAGTCGATCGCCGTGGTGCTGCTCGACCTGAACCGCTTCAAGGATATCAACGACACGCTGGGTCATGCGGCGGGTGACCAGGTGCTCGAGGACGTCGGCAAGCGGCTCGAAGCGCTGCTGCGTGATGAGGACATACATGTTGCGCGACTGGGGGGCGATGAACTGGCGCTGATCGTCAAGGAAGCCGCCGACAACGGCGCGCTCGAGCTGACCTGCGCCCGCGTTCAGGCCGCATTGGGCCACACCATCCGAGTAAGGTCGGTCGAGATCAACCTTGCGGCCAGCATGGGCGCCGCGCTCTACCCGCAGGACGCTCGCACTGCGAGCGAGCTGTTGCGATGCGCGGACATCGCCATGTATGAGGCCAAGCATGAACTGCGTCCCTATAGCCGCTACTCGCAGGCCATGGACAATTTCACGCCCGACATGCTCGCCCTGCAGTCGGAATTCGCCAATGCCCTGCACCAGGGTGACGTCACGGTCGACTATCAACCCAAGATCAGGCTCGGCGACGGGGCATTGGTGGGTCTGGAAGCGCTGGCGCGTTGGTCCCATCCCACGCGCGGATCGGTGCCGCCGGCACAGTTCATCTACCTCGTCGAAGGCACCGAGCTGATCCACCCCTTTACGCTCTACATCCTGAATGTCGTCGCCCGCCAGATGGCCCTGTGGATCGCCGCCGGCCGCAGCATCTCGGTGTCGGTCAACATCAGCGCCAACAATCTTCTCGACAACAGCTTCATCGACCGTCTGTCCGAGGTATTGCGTGCCTCGGGCGTACCGGCGCAGTTGCTGGAACTTGAAATCACCGAGAGTGCCGTCATACGCCACCCGGAGACGATACTCAGGCGGTTGCAGCAGATCCGCGATCTTGGCGTAACATTGTCGATCGATGACTTTGGCACCGGTTACACCTCGCTGTCGTATCTCAAGCAGCTCCCGGTACAGCAGCTCAAGATCGACAAGACCTTCATCATGAATCTGACCAGCGACTCCGCCGATCAGCGCATCGTCCGCAGCGCCATCCAGCTGGCGCACGGTTTCGGGATGACGGTGGTCGCGGAAGGCGTCGAGTCCGAGGCGGTGGCCTCGCAGTTACTGGAATACGGTTGCGACTACGCCCAGGGCTATCACCTGGGCAGGCCGCAGGGGGCGGTCAGTATTGAAACGAACTGGCTGACCCGCCGCGCGACTCGGGAACTGTCCGACGCCACTGCCTGAAGGGCCACGGAACTATGTCATTGGGTCAGCGCACCGCAGTTGCGCAGATGCTTGCGTCCCTGTGCATGCTGTTTGGTTGCACCATGGCATTGCAGGCGCAGGTGCTTCCCGACCCTGCCGGGGATTCGACGCAGCCCGTCAGCATCACCGTCAGCGCGCGCAAACGCGACGAACCTGAAATCGCCGTTCCGGCTGCCATCACGACCTTCACAGCGCGGGCACTCTCTGACTTCGACATTCACTCGTTCGCCGACTATGCGGCGATGACGCCGGATCTGTCCTTTTCCTACGGCGGCGGCCCCACCGGTTTCACTGCGGCGCGGACCGTCGCAATACGCGGCGTGAGCGGCCAGAACCTGTTTGGAACATCAGGCGCTACCGGCCTGTACCTCGATGATACCCCCGTTCCGATCTCCATCGACCCGCGGGTCGTGGACATTCACGACATCGAGGTACTGAAGGGACCGCAGGGCACGCTCTACGGCGAGAGCGCGCTTGGCGGCAACATCCGCATGGTCGTCAACCGGCCGAACCTGACGGGCAATGCATACGACATCGACGCGCGGGCAGGGGGTACCGCGGGCGGCGGCGGCCCGGATCTCGGCGCCAGTTCGATCGTGAATCTCGTGCTGGTGCCCGGGGAACTTGGCGTGCGCGCGGTTTTCTTCGGCGATCACGATGCCGGCTACCTGGCGCGGACTTATCCGGCGCCGGCTAGCAAGGCGACCTCCGATCCGTTTGTCGACGCGGCGCGCACACGCATCGGCAACCAGGGCGCTGACAGCAGTTATGGCGGCAGCCTCACCTCGCTGTGGCAGGTGACGCAGGGTCTGCTGCTGCAACTGCGCGTACTCGGCGAGCAGCAGACATACAATGGCTTCCCTGCCGCCTTTGCACCACTGCCGCAGTTTCGGCCCGAGTACACGCTCGATCGGGCTTTCGACGTTCAACCCAGCGCAACCGACCAATGGACGCTCGCGGCGCTTGAGCTGCGCTACCAGGGCAACGGTTGGACCGTCGTGTCATCGAGCAGCTTCTTCGACCGCGGGTCCCTGGATGTCGAGGATTCCACCTACGGCACCCAGCAGGTACTGACGTCGCTATACGCAGCGAGCGGCGTGCCCGCGCAACCCTACCTGTGGACCGGCCGGCATTCGGATCATCAGGTGACGAGCGAGACGCGTCTGTCGTTCGAGCCTGCGCATCGGGTCAGCGGCACGGTGGGCTTTTTCTATTCAGATGCCCGCACCAGTTTCTATATACCTCCCATACAGGCCAGCGGGTTGGTAGCCGCCACGGCAGATGATCCGGTCACCGGACCCGCGCCAAGCGATCTGCTTTGGACGCAGTCAGATCCAGGAAGGCAGCAGGACGCGTCCGTGTTCGGCGAACTGTACTACCAGATCCTGAAGCCCCTCACCCTGACATTGGGGGCGCGCCAGTACTGGCTGCGGCAGTATGCCGACCATACCGCCGACGGCTACCTGAACCTGGGCGCAACGTTGAGTGATCCGCAGCACAACAGCCAGAGGGGCTTCGATCCA
>DASZCK010000287.1:0-25001 GCA_035943195.1 Steroidobacteraceae bacterium | reverse complement strand
GCAGTGGTCTGTCCCACACCAACTGGGTGGGATTTCGGGAAAACGTTCCAGAGCGGCTCGACCGGCTGATCGGTGAAGGCAGGATGCCACCGGTCGTCGTGGCCTTTCCGGACTGCTTCACCCGCCTGGGCGGAAATCAATACATCAATTCAGCCGCCATGGGCGCGTGGGAGGACTATCTCCTGGGAGAGATGGTGCCGGCGGTGGAGCGCAAGTTCGGCTGTGGTCGGGATGGCCGCCGCGGGGTCTTTGGCAAGAGTTCCGGCGGCTACGGAGCCTTGGTGCATGCATTGCGGCATGCCGATTTCTGGGCCGCCGCAGCCTGCCATTCCGGCGATATGGCGTTTGAATGGTGCTATCTGCCCGAGATGCCCGGCGTACTGCAAAGTCTGGCGAAGGCCGGCAATTCCATTGAGCGCTGGTGGCGCGACCTCGAAGGTGCCCGCAAACACCCGGAGAAATCCGGCGATGTGGTCAACATGCTGGCCATGGCAGCCAGCTATGACCCGGATCCTTCGCAGTATCTCGGCATGCGGCTACCGGTGACACTCGAGACCTGCGAATTGATCCAGGAGCGCTGGGCCAATTGGCTACGCCATGATCCGGTGGTCATGCTCGAGACTCGGGCAGATAACCTCAGGCGCCTCAAAGGTCTCTATATCGACTGCGGCACGAGTGATCAGTTCAACCTGCTGTACGGTGCGCGCCGGTTCGTGCGCCGGCTGGATCAGCTCGGAATCCGCCACCAGTATGATGAATTCCCGGACAACCACTCCGCTGTGGACTATCGCATGGACGTGAGCCTGCCTTTCCTTGCACAGGCGCTGGCCTAGCCAGCTGTTCCCGCAATCCCATACAGCGGTCGCGGGAGGCAACTACTGGATTTACGGGCGCTTGCCGGATCTCCTATGATCACCGCATGCCGCGCCGCTTCCTAGGATCTCAATCGCTCAAGGGTCGCGGCGCCCTGTCGAATCCGCCCGTTCGATTCGAAACCACCTCGGTCGAAAAAACCGACGACGGTTGGCAGGAGCAGGATGAGGGCGCTACCTCGCTGCCGGAGTTCGTGCTTCCCGACCGCGCCAAGAGCGTCATCACCACCAACAGTTCACCCGACGTCGGCTTCGAGCAGTCGATCAATCCCTATCGGGGCTGCAGCCATGGTTGCGTGTATTGCTTTGCGCGTCCCACGCATGCCTACCTGGGTCTGTCGCCCGGCCTGGATTTTGAAACGCGGCTCTTCTACAAGGACAACGCGGCACAGCTGCTGCGCGCCGAACTTGGCAAGCGCAGCTACCGCTGCAAGCCCATCGCGCTTGGCATCAACACCGATGGTTGGCAGCCCCTCGAACGGCGCATGCAGGTGAGCCGCAGCATCCTTGCCGTTCTGGCGGAGTGCCGCCATCCGGTCACGGTCGTGACCAAGAGCACGCTGATACTGCGCGACCTGGACCTTTTGCAGGATCTGGCTCGCGACCACCTGGTCTCGGTCATGGTCAGCATCACCAGCCTCGATGCGGAGATCAAGCGCACCTTGGAACCGCGCGCGGCCTCGCCGCAGGCGCGACTGAAGGTAATGGAACAGTTAGCCGGCGCCGGCGTGCGGGTCGGTGTGCTCGTGGCACCGGTCATTCCGGCGCTCACCGACCATGAAATGGAACATATCCTGGAAGCTGCGCACAGTGCGGGCGCCACCAGCGCCGGCTATGTGCTGCTGCGGCTGCCACACGAGGTCAAGGATCTGTTTCGAGAATGGCTCGCGGAGCACTATCCGGACCGGGCCGCGCATGTCATGTCCCTGATCAACCAGTCACGCGGCGGCAAGGACTACCAGGCGGAATTCGGTACCCGCATGGTGGGCACGGGCGTGTTTGCGCAACTGCTGCGCACGCGCTTTGACCTTACCGCGCGACGGCTCGCATTGAAGAATTCCGAGGACCGCTACGAGCTTCGTACCGACCTCTTCCGCCCGCCGGTGGCGGAGGGCAGCGACGCGCAAATGACGCTGGGGCTGTAGTCAGCGTCGCGCCGTGCGCAGGCGCGAGACACTGACGATGGCGGCGGCGAGCGCGATGGCGGCCGCCACGTACAAGGCGAGATTCGACCCGCGGTCCGGAAAGGCGCGAAACAGGATGGCAACTCCGGCGGCGCCAAGTGTCTGACCCAAGAGCCTGGCTGTCGCCAGCATGCCGCCCGCCGCTCCGGTGCGCGCGTAGGGTGCCGCGGAAAGCAGCGTTCGGTTGTTAGGTGACTGGAAGAAACCGAACCCCAGTCCACACAGGGCCATGCGCCAGACGAGGTCGGCGGACGTGCCATCGTGCGGAAACAGCGCCAACAGCACCATCCCCGAGGACAGCGCCAGAAGGCCGAGACTGCCGAGAATTCCGGCCGGATAACGATCCGCCAGGTGGCCCGCGAGTGGTGCAGCCACGGCAACCCCGACCGGCCAGGGTGTCATCAGCAGCCCGGTTTGCGCGGCACTGTGTCCCAGATGCTGGATCTCGAAAGGCAACGCCACCAGCCCCGTTGTCTGTGCCATGAATGAGCCGACGGACGTCAGCACCGACAGGGAAAACAGTCGCAGGCGCAGCAGATCGAAAGGAATGAGGGGCGCGTCGCGCACGATCTCGTGGCGCACCAGCAGGACTCCCAGCAGCGCACCGCCGGCGATTTCAGCTGTGCCGATTGCCGCCATCGCATCATGCGCGAATGATTGGATGCCACCGATGAGTAGCGCAAAGGTTCCCGCCTGGAGGACCACGCCAACGTGGTTGAGCCGTCGCGTGGAGCGCTCGGTTTCGGGAAGGGCGTACAGCGCAATGATGATGGTGAAGAGACCGACCGGCAGGTTCACCGCGAACAGCCAGCGCCAGTGAGCGACGGCCAGAATCGCCGATGCGATGGTGGGACCGGTGGCGGCGGCGACCGCTACCGCAAAGGCATTGATGCCGATGGCGCGACCCAACATGCGCTGCGGATAGGTAAAGCGCACCAGCGCCGAATTCACGCTCATGATGCCGGCGGCACCCAGTCCCTGCACGACTCGCGCGACGCTCAGTGCAGCGAGCGTGGGCGCGAGGGCGCAAGCCAGTGATGCCACCGTGAAAACCGCGAGTCCGCACTGGGATACGCGCCGATAGCCCACGATCTCGCCCAGCGAGGCCAGGGGCAGCAGCGCCATGAGGATCGCGATCTGGTACGCATTGACCACCCAGATCGACGCCGCGTCACTGGCGTGAAAGTCGTGGGCCAGGGAGGGCAGGGCGACATTCACGATGGTGCTGTCGAGCACCGACATGGTGATGGCCAGGATGATTGCCGCAATGGCCCAATAGCGGCGCGGAACCGGCAGGCCATCGCCATGCCCGGCGGCCTCCGATCGGGGGTGACCCGGGCGTGCCATCAGCTCAACGCTCTCCAGAATCGACTTCAGATAAAGAGTACCCTTTGTCGACTCAAAGAAGCACTACGTCCCGCATGCCGAAAGGTCGCCGTAATACGGGCCGCCAACCATTCGACGAGGCCGCCTTCGTGGTCCGCGCGCGCAAGACGGTCCCTCACGAGTTTGTGCTGGATGCGCTCGCGTCTCTGGCACCCAGCACGCGGCCGATGTTCGGCTGTCTCGCTGTCTACATCGAGGACAAGATCGTCCTCATACTGCGCGACCGGCAGGATTCACCACGGGACAATGGCGTGTGGCTTGCAACGACGGCTGAGCACCATGCCAGCCTGCAGCACGATTTCCCGTCGATGCGGTCGATCGAGGTGTTCGGCCAGGAAACCACTCATTGGCAGGTGCTGCCCGCCGACGCGCCCGATTTCGAGGCGGCGGCGCTGCGCGCCTGTGCTCTCATCAGCGCGCGCGACCCGCGCATCGGCAAGGTTCCCCGCCGACGCAAGGCAAAGCCCCGCGCTGCACCATGAGGCCGATGGTATAAGCTATGCCACCCACGTGGGAGCGCTACCATGACCCGTCGTTTGCGATGTGTGCTCTTGTCTCGAGTTCTTTTGTGCACCTTCGCGGTGTCGATGGTGGCCAATGCACAGAATGCCGCGCCCCGCGCCGCCGGCCCCAGGCCTCCCATCACCGGCGTCTCTCATATCGCCGTCTACGCATCGGATCCGTTGGCGACCGAGCACTTCTACGTTCATGACCTCGGTGCGACCCGGGGCGCAGATCCCGAAAACAGCCTCGGAGTGCGGTACTACTTCAGCACTACACAGTTCGTGGAAGTACTACCCTTGCCCAAAGGACCCGCCTCCATCAATCGCCTGGACCACGTCGCCTTCGCAACATCGGATGCCGAGGGTCTGCGCCACTATCTCGCCGAGGCCGGCATCAGGGTGCCGCAGGCTACTACCACGAGCCCCGAGGACAGCTGGTTCGAGGTTCAGGATCCGGAAGGCAATCTTGTTCAGTTCGTGCAGGCGCGAAACCCGCCGAGCATCGTGCTCGCGTCGCGCCGCCTCGCCGATCACATCATTCATTTCGGCTTCATCGTCCATGACCGCGACCTCGAGGATGGGTTTTATCGCAAGCTGCTCGGATTCCGGCCTTACTGGTTCGGTGGTAACGAGCACGCCAGGCCGACCTGGATCTCCCAACAGGTACCCGATGGTCGCGACTGGCTGGAATACATGCTGGTCGATCCCCCGCGGGGTCGGGGGATTCCCGCAGGCATGAGCCAGTCGCTGCTGGGGATTTTCAACCACTTTTCGCTTGGTGTAACCAACATGGAAGCGGCCTACACGCGTCTGTGGAACGAGGATCGTCTTACCGGACAGGACGGCGTGCCAAAGATCGGCAGGGACGCCAAGTGGCAGCTGAATCTGCACGATGCTGATCAGACCCGCGCGGAGATCATGGAGCTGCATGCCATCGGCAAGCCCTGTTGTTCACCCTTTACGGCTCCCGATCCCTTGCGCTAACGCAAGTCCGCCACTTCAGGAGGCCCGCACATGACTGCCCGCCGCCGATTCATTGGACAGGGGGCCGCGCTCGCCGCGCTGCCCTTCATCAGCACGCGCGTCACGCGCGCCCTGGCCGCGCAGGCCAAACCCAAACTGGGCTTTGCACTGTGTGGCCTGGGGAGCCTCAGCGAGCATCAGATTGCACCGGCCCTGCTGAAGACCCAGCACTGCAGGCTGACGGGCATCATCACCGATACTCCCGCCAAGGCCAGTGCCTGGCAGAGCAGGTACGCCATTCCGGCACGCAGCGTCTATACCTACGACAGCATGGCGCGCATGGCCGACAACCCGGACATCGATGTCGTTTACGTGGTCACGCCGAACGCCTTGCATCTGCAGCACTCCATGGAGGCCGCGAAGGCCGGCAAGCACGTCCTGTGCGAAAAACCGCTGGAAATTTCAGTGGAGCGCTGTCAGCAGCTCATTGCTGCTGTCAAGGCAGCCAATCGCAGGCTGGCCGTGGCGTATCGTTGCCGCTTCGAACCGCATCACCTCGAGGCCATTCGCCTGGCCCGGTCGCGGCAGTTCGGTGCCCTGCGGACCATCGATGCCTACTTCAGCTTCGACATTGAGGCTTCGGGATGGCGCCTGAAACGCGCCCTCTCCGGCGGCGGTCCTCTGATGGACGTCGGCATCTACGCCCTGCAGGCGACCCGTTACCTCACGGGTGAGGAACCCACCTGGGTTTCGGGCCTTACCACCAAGGGTGACGCCGCGCGCTTCTCGGAAGTCGAAGCCTCAGTGCTCTGGGAAGCGAGGTTCCCGAGCGGTACCGTGAGCCAGTGCGGCGCGAGCTTCGCGGCCGCTTCCACCGGCTACGTCCGTGCCATCGCCGAGCGCGGCGGCTTCACTCTCGACCCGGCGTTCAATTACTCCGGTATTCGCGGCCAGCGCACTGATGGCCGGCCCTTCGAGTTTCCGGACATCGATCAGTTCGCCGCGGAAATGGATGACTTCGCGCGCTGCATCCGGGAGGACAAGCCCAGCATCGTATCGGGGGAGGAGGGCCTGCGGGACGTCAGAATAATGATGGCCATCTATCAGTCGGCACGCATCGGCGCGCCAGTCGACCTCACTCGCAGCTGAAGCTGCAACAGTTCCATCAGCGCCTCAGGAGCGAAATTCAAGTCGCGGGCCTCGGCCAGCAGCGCATCGATTCTCTGTTCGATGCGATGCCGGTGCTGCGCGTCGACGACCTGCGTGGGTTCACACGAAACAAACGTGCCGAAGCCGCGGCGCCTGTGAACGACGCCTGCCGCCGCCAACTCCTCATAGGCCTTGGCCACGGTATTTGCCGCGACCTTGAGGTCCAGCGCCAGCTTCCGAATCGAGGGCAGTCCCGCGCCGGGCTGCAGCAGGCCTAATGCCACGAGGGAACGTACCTGCCCGATGATCTGGCGGTAGATGGGTATATCCGCGGCGAAATCGATCCTGATTTCCATGGCACACACGGCCTGCGTCACTCGTAGCGCAGGGCCTGCGCAGGTTTCGCCCTCGCGACCATCATGGCGTGGCTCGAGATGGTGGCGAGCGCCACCACCATCGCCAGCGCGCTGGCCAGCAGAAACACCACGGGACCCAGGTTTATGTGATAGGCGAAACCTTCCAACCAGCGGCGCATGAAGAACCAGGCGAAGGGCCACGCCAGCAAGTTGGCCAGCAGCACCGGCCGTGCGAACTGCCAGCCGATGAAGCGCAGGATGTCCGAGCGGCTCGCGCCCATCACCTTGCGCAAGCCGATCTCATGCGTGCGCCGCTCGGCCGTGAAGACGGCGAGTCCCAGCAGTCCCAGCGCAGCCACGACGATCGCGACCGCGGAAAATGCCGCGAGCAGCGTGGTCTGGCGCAGGATGTCGGCGTAGGTGGCATTCAACATCTGGTCGAGGAACTGACCGCCCACCATGGGCGCGCCGCCGGCGGTCTTTTTCCATGCCGCGTTGACGGCACGCAGCGTTTCCGGAATCCGTCTGCCGTCGAGTTTCAGGACCAGCACGAAGCTCGTCTGCGGGTCAATGAAGTACGCCGTCGGCTCGATCAGGCTGCGGATGGAGCCGGCAGTGAAGTCGGGGACCACCCCGATGATCTGCGAGGGCTGCGGATCCAGCCAGGTGAACTTCTGCTGGATCATTCCCTGCCGGCTCCACATGCGCGTCTTGCCGACGGCGTCCTGCGGATGCGAATAACCCAGGACCCTGGCAGCGGACTCGTTCAGTACGACAGAAGGGTTGGTGGTCACGTCGGCCTTGCGCAACATGTTGTCCTCGCCGTGCCGGTCGTCGAACAGGCGGCCGGCCAGGGGTTTGATGCCGAATATGGCAAAGAAGTCCGTGTCGACGCCGCCGGCGTTGATGTTCAGCGACCCTCCGCTGAGCTGAACAAAGGCCGCGCCACCGCGATCGGTGCCCATCGCGTACTGGCTCGTACAGGCTGTGTCCTGAACCCCAGGGATCAGGCGGGCGACGTTCTGGAAGGCCATGAGCGCACATGGGGCTTGCATGACGAAGATCTGATCGCGGGGAACGCGCAGCTGATCCTCGAGGGCGAAGCGCGTCTGCCGATGAATGGTCGCCGTGGCGACGATGAGGGCAACCAGCATGGCAAACTGCAGTACCACCAGCGCCTGGCGCACCCGGCCCGGGCCACCCTGCAGCGAAACCAGGCCCTTCAGCACCGTGGCCGGACGGAACATGGACAGCACGACGGCGGGGTAGGCCCCCGCGGCCACCGATACGCACAGCCACACGGCCATCATGCCCAGTCCGAGTGCCGGATCGCGCACGTAGTCGAAGGCGATGGTCCGCTGCAGAAAGCCGTTGAATCCGGGCAGCAGCAGCTCAACGGCGATTATTGCAAGGCCCAGGGCGAGTCCTGAATAGAACAGACACTCTGCCATGAACTGCATCGCGATCTGTTGCCGGGTCGCACCCGCGGTCTTGCGCACCGCGACTTCCACGGCGCGGCGTGCCGCGCGCGCCGTCATCATGCTCACGAAGTTGCTGCTGGCGACGAACAGAATCAACAGCCCGATGACGACGAAGGCGTCGACGGTGCGCCGATCAGAGGGCGGAGTCATGTCCGCGACGCTGGGCGGCAGGAAATGCACATCGGGCAGAGCGACCAGACTCAAAGCGATCATCTTCCACGCCGGCTGACCCCCGATGACGTCGGGCACATGCCGCTTGACGAAAGCCGGCAGGCTGGCACGCAATGCCTCGATGTCCGTGCCAGGGCGCAGGCGCACGTACGTCAGAGCGTTGTTCACCAAATCCGTGTGTTCACCCGCGGTGGATTCGACCACATCGAAGCGGAAGTGCGTATTGGAGGGCAGGTTCTCGATGACCGCGCCAACCTGTAGCGTCTGAGTATTGCCTAGCTGGAACTCGACCGGCTGGCCCACCACGTCCTCGCGACCGAAGAGCTCCTGGGCGAAGCGCCGGGTGATGACCAGCGTATGCGGTTTTGCCAGCGCGGCGTTGGGATCGCCCGCCAGGGCTTTCACCGGGAACATTTGGAAGAAGTTGGGATCGGCCCGGCTGAACTGCCGCCACAACGTAACGTCCCCGTGCTTGAGGTATCCGCTGCCGCCGCCAAGTCGGGTCATGGCCTGCACTTCCGGGTAATCCAGCTTCATCCAGGGCCCGAATCGCTCATCAGCGGCGCCCAATGAAATGCGCGTGGCGCCGTTGATGTCCATGGCGAGCCGGTAGGTCTGCCCGGCGTGTGGATACATGCGGTCGTAACTGAATTCGTCGCGGACATACAATCCGATGAGGATGGCCGCGGCAAAGCCCAGCGCGAGACTGAAGATGTTGATCGCGGCGTAGGCGCGATCCCGGAACAGGTTGTGGATCGCCGCTGCCAGGTAGTTACGCCACATGCTGCTATTGCTCCGTTTCGTCGACGAAGCGGCCGTCCAGCATGTGCACGACGCGGTCGGCGCGACTGGCATGCTCCTTGGAATGCGTCACCATGATGATGGTGGTGCCGGACTTGGCGACGCCGGTCAGCATGGCCATCACAGCTTCGCCGTTGGCCGTGTCGAGGTTGCCCGTGGGCTCATCCGCGAGAATGACCTTGGGGTCCGACACCAGCGCGCGCGCCACGGCAACCCGCTGCTGCTGTCCACCCGAGAGCTGCTTCGGCATATGTTTCGCCCGGTGGGCGAGGTCCACGCGCTTCAGGGCTGCGTCCACCCGCTTGCGCCGTTCGCTGTTGCCGACGCGGCGATAGATCAGCGCCACCTCGACGTTCTGCGCGACGGTCAGGTCGTCGATGAGGTTGAAGTTCTGAAAGACGAAGCCCACTCCGGCGCGACGGTGCAGGGTCAGCTCCTCCTCCGAGCACTTTGCGATGTCTTCCCCCATGAACCAGTAGCTGCCGGTCGTGGGGGAGTCGATGAGCCCGAGTACGTTGAGCAGCGTCGACTTGCCGCAGCCCGAGGGGCCCATGATGGCGAGGAACTCGCCCTGCCGGACCTCCAGCGAGAGATCGTCGAGCGCGGCCGTTTCGACTTCCGCCGCGCGGTAGACCTTGGTGATGTGTTCGAGCTTGAGCATGGAACTTTCCCTCACTGCGTCAGGACGATGCGATCGGCGCGGTCAAGACCCGTGTAGTCCGATGTCACTACCCGGTCTCCGCTGGCAAGACCGCTAAGGATTTCCAGTTGTTCGGAGGTGCGTCTGCCGACTTTGATCCGACGCCGCTGCGCCGACTTGCCATCCCGCGCCAGGACGAAGACCCAGTCGCCGCCGGTGCGATCGAGAAACGGGCCGACGGGCAGGATGACGGCCTGCGAATCGCCGCCAAGCTGCAGTCGCCCATCGGCGGTTTCACCGGCCACCAGGTTCGCCGGACTCTTGCCCGCGAACTCCAGGTCAATCGTGAACTGGCCGTTCTTGACCTGTGGCGAGACGCGGTGCACGGTGGCATGCAACTGCGTGCCGTTGATGTCCACGGTGGCGCTCTGCCCGCTGCGAACCCGCGCAAGGTAGTACTCATCGACATCAGCGGCAAGCTTCATGCCCGATTCGGGCGTGACTTCGGCGAGACGTTCACCGGGGTTGCGAAGTTCGCCTACCTTGAGATTGATCGCCGTGACCACACCCGCTGCCGGTGCGCGGATGATCAGGGCCGCGAGTTTCGCCTGCACGATATCCAGGTTCGCACGCAGGTTCTGCAGCTGGCGTTGGATGTCAGGCAGCAGCCGCTCGCGCAGGTCCGATTGCCGCTTGGTGCTGGCCATCTGGATGGGCTGCAGGTGACGGTAGTACGCAAGCTCGTCCGCCACTTCGTCGCGCTGTTCCTTGGAAGCCGCTCCACTCGCCGCCAGCCCTTCGCGTCTTGCATCGGAGCGCGTCAGCCTGACGAGGTTGTAGTCGATTTCGGCGAGTGCCCGATCGTTGGCGAGATTGTTCTGCTCGAGGGCGATCTCGTTCTGCTGCAGCTGCGACATGGCCTGGTTCAGCTGCGATTCCTGCTGGATGACCGACAAGGCCAGGTTGGTGTTGCTGAGTTCGATGAGCGGCTGGCCCTGCTGGACGTGGTCGCCGGCCTCGACCAGCACGCGATCGATGCGCCCGCCGTCGATCGCGTCGATGTAGAGCGTCTCCAGAGGTTCGACCTGGGCGCGAAGCGGGATGAGATCGTGAAAAGTTCCGCGCTCCACGCTGGATAAAACCAGCTGCGTCGCGGGAACCCGCACTGTCCTCTCCCCCGATCCGGCGAACAGGCGTATCGCACCGAGCACGACGAGCAGCGCCGCAAGCGCGGCGGCGCCCAGTTGCGCCGCCTTGGGCCACTGTGCGGGCGACCAGCGATTGCGTGGCGCAGGGCGGTCCATGCCGGACCTTGCGGCGCTGAGCATGGTTATCGGCTCGGGCGCCTGAGGCGGCCGGCGATGAGCGCGAGCTGTTTCGGCTCGATGAGCGTGGCGTCGATGAATGCCTGCAAGGCCCGTTCGATCGAGCCGCCGCAGAATTTGTCGAGGATGCCCTTGACTGCATCAGCCGCGGCGCTGGCTGCCGATTCCCTGGGCCGGTAGATGAAGGTTCCAGACTCCACGGTGTGCATCAGGTAGCCCTTTTCTTCGAGGCGCCGCAACACCGTGCGGATGGTCGCATCCTTCAGTTCCCGGGCGACCTTGCGGCGCACGTCCGCGGCCGTCATTTCGCCTCCTTGCCAAAGGATGGTGACGATTTCGTGTTCGAGGTCGCCGAGCGGGGGCAGATTGTTCATGATGTGACATCCGGTAACATGTGACTAGTTGTAGCATCTTAGGCCGCACAAGGCAACCAGCCGTACAAAGCGCTACGGTGTGGAGAACAGTCTCGCGATCGCGGCGCGATCCGGCTCGCGCACGACGCCCTTTTCAGTGATCAGCGCGGTGACGAGCTCCGCGGGGGTCACATCGAACGCCGGATTGCGCACTGCGACGCCCGGAGCCGCCCAGTGATTGGCGCCGTACCCCAGGACCTCGTCCGCGGCGCGCTCTTCGATGGGAATCCTGGAGCCATCCGCTGTCTTGAGGTCAATGGTGGAAAGCGGGCAGGCGACATAAAAGGGAATCCCATGGCGGCGCGCCAGTACCGCGACCATGTAGGTACCGATCTTGTTGGCGACATCACCATTGGCGGCAACGCGGTCGGTCCCCACCACCACTGCATCGACCTGTCCGGTGGCCATCAGGTGTCCGGCCATGTTGTCCGTGATCAGCGTGACCGGAATATGGTCCTGCATCAGCTCCCAGGCCGTCAGGCGTGCGCCCTGCAGAAAGGGCCGCGTTTCATCGGCCAGCACGCTGACGCGTTTGCCCTCGGCCACGGCCGAGCGGATCACTCCCAGAGCCGTGCCATGACCGGCGGTGGCCAGCGCTCCGGCATTGCAGTGGGTAAGGACCCGCGCACCATCTTCCAGCAGCGCCGCGCCGTGGCCGCCCATGGCGCGGTTGATGCGGATGTCCTCCGCCAGGACCTCGTGCGCCTCGTGAAGCAGGCGCCGCGCCGTATCTTCCGAGTTCTCCGGCGGGCATCCTTCCCAGATGCGTCGCATGCGCTGCAAGGCCCAGAAAAGATTGACGGCCGTCGGACGACTGGCCGCAAGCCGGGTAAAAGCGTCATTCATGCCGGCGGCAAAATCCGCAGGCGCCGCCCCCTGCAGCCGCTGGGCCGCAAGCGCAATACCGTAAGCGGCCGCGCAGCCAATGGCCGGAGCACCCCTTACGACCATGCTGCGGATGCCCTCGGCAACGCCTGCGGCGTCATCGTAACTTCGGTATTCGACGCGCGCCGGCAGCAGCCGCTGGTCAATCATCTCCAATCGGTCGTGAGCCCAGCGCAGGGTATCGAATGTCACGCCGGGTCCTGCGGCCGCAGCACCCGGCCAGCCACTGCGTCCAGTCGCCGCAGCATCTGCGGGTCGCGTGCCGCAGCCGGGGTGAGCACGGCATGGTCCAGTGCGAACCGGCAGCGGCATGCCGCTGCCGTGGTGTCGGCGCCGATGCTGGGAGCGGCGGTCCTCACCAGGTTGCGAGCCTTGTCGGCATTTCCCAGCAGCACCTTGACGATCGCATCGACCGTCACGTCATCGTGATTGGGGTGCCAGCAGTCGTAATCGGTAATCATCGCAACCGTCGCGTAGCACAGTTCGGCCTCGCGCGCGAGCTTCGCCTCCGGCATGTTGGTCATGCCGATCACATCGCAGTTCCAGGTGCGATAGAGTTCCGATTCGGCAAGGCTGGAGAACTGCGGGCCTTCCATGACCACATAAGTGCCGCCGCGGGCCACGACAATCCCGGCATTGCGTGCCGCGGTCTCCAGGTGTGTCCCGAGCCGGTGGCAGACCGGATGCGCCATCGATACGTGGGCGACCATGCCGGTACCGAAGAAACTGCTGATCCGCGCACAGGTTCGGTCGATGAACTGGTCGACTATCAGGAATGTGCCCGGCGCAAGATGTTCGCGCAGGGAACCCACGGCGCTGACCGAGACCACGTCCGTAACACCCGCACGCTTCAGCGCATCGATATTGGCCCGGAAGTTGATTTCGGTGGGCGGCAGGCGATGGCCGCGCCCGTGCCGCGGCAGAAATACCAGTTGCTGGCCGGACAGCTCGCCGAACAGCAGTTCATCCGAGGGCTCGCCGAAGGGTGACTCGACCCGCTGCCAGCGGGTGTTGGTCAGGCCGTCGATGTCGTACACACCGCTGCCGCCGATGACGCCCAGAACCGCTGTCCCCTGGCGCTGATTCGCGCTTTGCATACTCACGACTTCACCTGCAAATCCTCAATCACTGGGCCACCGAAGTGCAGCTCCGGGTCGGCCGCGTCCTGGCGGCCGTAGGTGCGGAACTTCTCGAGCACGCGCTGCATCTGCGCTTCATCGAGAATCGCAACGTCTCCGATCGCCAGTGCCGCGCAGTATTGCGTGGCCAGATTCTCGACCTCGGAGGCCAGCGCGAGGGCCACCGCCGCATCGGAACCCAGGGCAATCACGCCGTGATTGGCCAGCAGACAGGCGCGGCGCCCCGCCAATGCGAGGAGCGCCGCGTCGGAGAGTTCCTGGGTGCCAAAAGTGTGGTATGCGGCGCAACGAATGTCACTGCCGCCGGCAACCGACACCATGTAATGAAACGCCGGTATGCCACGGCCGCTGCAGGCCAGCGCGGTCGCGTACCGGGAATGCGTGTGTACGATGGCGCCGACCTCGCTTCGTGCCTGCATGATGTCGCGATGGAAACGCCATTCGCTCGACGGGCGGCGCCGGCCAAACCAGTGTCCGGCGAAAGTCAGCAGCGGCACATCGTCGGGCTCGAGCCGGTCGTAGGCGAGGCCGGTGGGACTGATGAACAGGCTCGATTCGTTCCGACGCACGCTGACGTTGCCCGAGGTTCCATGGGTCAGTCCGAGGCGTGCGAGATCGCGGCAGGCTGCGACGACCTGTTCCCGAAGATGCATCCTGTCATCGTATCATAGCGCCCATGAAGCTCTTCCCGTTGGTCTGGGCAGGTCTGTGGAGAAGGCCAACGCGCTCGGTGCTAACGGCGCTGTGCATCACCATCGCCTTTGTCCTGCTCGGCTTGCTCGAGGGCATCAATGCGGGCTTCGACCGAGCCATCGCGAATGCCCATCGCGACCTTTTGACGACCAATACCCGGGTGCGCGGCGGTGGGCTGATGCCGGTTTCGGCCAAAGCACAGATCGCGCGCGTTCCGGGTGTCCTGCAGGTGACGCAAAGAGCGTATTTCCAGGGGTCCTTCGGCGAACAGGCCGAAAGCAACGGCATGGCCGCGCTCGCCACCGAACCTGCGCTCTTTATTCAGCTGCGACCGTCTTTCAACGTCGATGAACAGGTGCTTGCAGCCATGCGCCTGCACCGTAACGGACTGATGACCACGCCGGCGGAGCTCCAGTACTTCCACTGGAGGGTAGGTGACACGGTCACCTTGCACTCCGCTACCTTGAAAACCGACGGCACCTCGGACTGGTCCTTCCTGATCGTGGGTACCTTCGACACCAAGGTCAGACCCGGAACCGCCTACTTCTCGCTCATCAATTACGATTACCTCGACGAGGCGCGGGCCAAGGACCGCGGCACGGCCGAGATCTTCTACGAGCGCATCGCCGATCCGGAGAAGGCGATTGCCACGGCGGCTGCCATCGATCGCATATTCGCCAATTCCGCGCATGAATCGCGTACCCGCTCCGACCAGGAGCGGGCCCAGTTCCAGGCCAAGCAAATGGGCGACGTCAGTTTCTTTACCCACGCAATCATCGGGGCCGTGCTCTTCACTCTGGCGCTCCTGACCGGCAATACCCTGCGGCAGTCGCTGCAGGAACGCACCCACGAGTTTGCGGTGCTGAAGGCCTGCGGCTACTCGGGCACCCACGTGCTGTTGCTGGCCTGTGGCGAGGCGCTCCTGCTGTACCTGCCGCCGGCCCTTGTGGGATTGGCCATTGCATGGCTGGTCGCGCCGCACCTGCGGGAGGATGTCGGTTCAACCGTGGTGTCACCGGGTGTGGCGCTGGCGGGACTGATCTGCGCCGTGATACTGGCGCTGGTGGGAGCTGCCCTGCCGACCACGCGACTGGCGCGGATGTCGATCCCCGCGGCGCTGGGCCGACGGTAGCTGCGTGATACGCCCGCGACAGGTGCTGAGGGTAACCGCGATCAATCTGCGCAGCATACCGCTGCGGCTCGGTAACTCCCTGGTCATCATCGTCGGTATCGCCGGGGTCGTCGCCGTACTCATGTCCGTGTTGGCGATGCTGGTGGGCTTTCGCACCACCATCCGCAATGATGGACGCGCCGATCGAGTGATCGTGCTGGGCCGGGGCGCGAGCGGGGAGGCCAGCAGCAGTCTGTCACGTGCAAGCGTCGCCAATCTGGCCGAGGCCCCGGAAATCATGCACGACGCCCGGGATCAGCCGCTGGTGTCGGCAGAGCTCGTGCTGGTTGCGCCGGTTTCACGCCGCAGCGACCACTCCGACGTGAATGTCACGCTGCGCGGTGTGGGCCCGCGGTACTTCAACGAGCGACCGGAATTGCGCCTGGTCGCCGGACGCATGTTTCGTCCGGGCAATCAGGAGCTCATCGCCGGGGCCGCCGCGTACTCACAGTTCGCCGGTCTTGAAATCGGCGACTCGATACGCCTGCAGGACGGCGACTGGAGGGTCGTGGGCCGCTTCGATGGCGGCGAGGGTGGACGCGCCTCCGAACTGGTCACGGACGCCCAGACCATGATGTCGGCCTACGGCGCCGATACCTTCAACAGCATGAGCGCCCTGCTGCATTCAACCGCGGCGGTGGCCGCGATCCGGGCGCGCGTCGCCAAGGACCCGACCTTGCGCGTCGACGTGCAGAGCGAGCCGGAATACCTCGCCACCGAATCCAGCGATGTCAATCACCTGCTGGAGGTTGTGGCCTACGGCATCGGCTCGATCATGGCCTTGGGCGCGCTGTTTGGCGCGCTGAATTGTATGCATTCGGCGGTGGTGGCTCGCACCGTGGAGATTGCCACGCTGCGCGCGATCGGATTTGCACCCGGCACGGTCGCGTCCGCAGTCCTCATTGAATCGATGCTGCTGGCGTTGGTGGGGGCATTGTTCGGCGTCGCGATCGCCTATGGCGCATTCCGTGGTGCGACCATCAGTACCCTTGGGGGCGCGCTGTTCGATACACAGGTGGTGTATTCGCTGACCATCACCAAGTGGATCACTGTGGTCGCCGTCGGTGTCGCCGGTACGCTGGGCCTTCTGGGCGGTTCATTGCCGGCCCTGCGCGCGGCACGGCTGAGTGTCGTCGACGCGTTACACGAGATCTGAGGAAGGATGCCGTACACGATATCCCATGCCGCCGCCGTGCTGCCGTTTGGGCGCTGGCTGGCGCGCTGGCGGATTCTCTCCGCCACGGTGATTGGCAGCCTGGTGCCCGATCTCGGCTACCTCATGCCCGTCTATCCGCCCAGGTTTCTCACGCACAGCGCGCTGAGCCTGATTACTTTCAGCCTGCCCTTTGGCCTGTTGCTGTACTGGGTTTTTCAGCGCGTGATGAAAACGCCGCTGCTCAGCCTGTTGCCTGATCAGGCCTACATGCGCTGGCGCCCGTTCGCCACGCCGGCCTCACTGAGCAATCCGCGGCACTGGGCGGCAGCCGCGCTGGGTGTGTTGGTGGGAGCCATCACTCACCTGGCCTGGGATGCCTTTACACACGAGGAGGGGCGCGGCATGCGCATGCTCCCGGAGCTTGATGACTGGGCGGTCGCCGTGCATGGCCACCACTTGATTGGCGCACGACTTCTGCAGGGCATCAGTTCGATACTCGGTCTCGCGATCGTGGCGCTGATCCTCATCTACGCGCTGCGCCGCGGTACCCCTCAGGCGGCGGGGCCCCGGGCGCTTAGCGAAACGCAGCGCCGCGGCTGGGTCGTGGCATTCGTACTGCTGGCAGTCGTGTTGACTGCCGGGTTGGACATTCTGGTCAGCGACGAAGGGGTTCCCTGGATTTCACTGCGCGGCCACACGCACAGTCTGGCGGTCTCGATCCTGCGCGGACTGGCTCTGGCCCTACTCATCATCAGCGGGCTGCTGCGGCGGTATCTGCGCTATCGCGGCTCGGGGAATGCCAGCACGTCTGCGGTATAGGATTCGGTCAGGGCGCTGATCGGCGTTCCGTCCGGGAGGCTGAGCACTGCCGTGTGCTCGAGCACGAAGTGCGGGATGAGCAGCTTGTTGTCATGTTCAGCCGTCGGACCGGTCAGTTCCCAACCCTCCGGTAGCGGGGCCCATAGCAACTTCGCCGAAAGTGTGCGGCGCTGAAAATGCAGCGCCTCGACGGCGCGCCCGAAGGGAGTATCGCTGTGTTCCAGAGTCTGGTTCATGTCCGGGGTCAGCCGCGACGGCACGTACCAGTTGTCCGCCTCCGACAGAACGTGGGTGCCACAATGCAGACGTACGTGGCGGTAGGCCAGCGGCTCGGTGGCGCTGACATGCAGCAGTTCACGCTGTGCCGCGGTCGCGGGCTTGTCGGCGTCGTGGACCCGCTCGGCCGTGATGGTCGGCGGGTCCCCGAGATGGTGGGACGCACACCATTGATCGAGGGTGGCGGTGGCGCTGTCGTGCGACAACAGGTCGGCATTCAGAGTCTGCAGCAGAGCGAGCGCCTCCAGACGCGTCGTATAGGAATCCAGCCAGGTGCTGGCGACTTCGTCGGCAGCGCCCGCGCTGGTGGCGGCAGTAGCCGCCAGTACGACCATCAAAGAACCCAGGCAGCGGCGAAAAAATGGCGGCATCAAAACTCTCCTGTAGCGATCATTGTACATCAGCCGATTCCCACGTCCTCACGCGCACGCAGTCTGATGCCCATTGCTGCGCCTGGCCGTCACAGTCTGTGTTCTCCAGTGTCAAATGCGGACTAAGATTATGGCGACGAAACGCAAAACCGGGGCCCGCAAGGTCAAGCGGGCGATGCATGAGATGAAGGCGGGCACCCTGCGCAGCGGGCGCTCGGGCAAGAAGGTCACGAGTCGCAAACAGGCGATCGCCATCGGGCTGTCCGAGGCCCGCAAGGCCGGTGCCCACATCCCCAAGAAGAAGGCCCGCAAGCGCAGCGGCTGAAGCAAACGCTTCAGGACGCGCAGAATCCCGGGTCGGCTTGATATTCGCCGCCAGGGCCCCCACACCGGCATTCCAGGGATAGTATCGGGCACCTCATACAGAGGGGTTCGGCAGTGGGTCTTGCCAGCGATCTCAGGTCCTTCGCGGGGACGTTGTTTCCATGGCTAAATCGCCGCGTGGAGCTGCGTGCCCGGTGGGGGTTGGCCGGCGAAGAGAATGCTTTTCGCGCGAGCCGGTACTTCGACTTTACCCGGCGTCTCGCGGGGCGCGGCGCGCTGGTTGATGACAAGACCTGGTCAGATCTTGAGTTCCCGGCGTTCTTCAGGGCCCTGGATACCGCAATCACCCCAATCGGCCGGCAATATCTGTTCCATCAGCTGCGGACCTACGAATTCGACCAGGAGGAGATCGGGCGGCGCCACCAAGCCTACCAGGCTCTAGGGGCTCACCGAGACTTGCGCGAAGACATCCAGCTGGCGCTGCAGCCTATGGCGATTGATTCGGCGGCGCATATTGCGGACCTCCTATTGGGGCCCGAGCCTGAGAAAGTTCCGCTGCAACATCTGGTGGTGCCATGCATGTTGCTCGCCATCGCCGCCATCCCGGCCTCGATTGCCCACCTGGCGCCACTGTGGGTGTGCAGCATCCCGTTTTTGATCAACATGTTCATCGCAAGAAAGGTCGACGCGAAGCTCGGAACGAGCGTCGGTGCCTTGCTGGATTGCGGGCGCATGCTCGCTGCGGCGAACCGGTTGGCCGCCCTGCAGAGTCCCGTCGATATCCCTTATTTGCACCGGCTCCGCGCCGAGGTGGAATTGCGCAGCGAGCTTCGATCGCAAGTCCGATCCCTTGGATGGCTCGACGCCGTCCGAAACTCGCAGGCTGGCGGCTTGGCCGTCATAGCCGATCTGCTCTTCCTATTGAAGTTCGCCCTCTATGGACGCTCAATCGAAAGGTTCCTGCGTACCCGCACGCGATGGCTCTCGACATTTGAATTGATCGGCGCGGTGGATGCTTCCATAGCTGTTGCGGGCTTTCTCCATCGCTATGCGCAGCACTGCCGTCCGACCGTGGTTGACGAACCAGAAATACGGATCGAGCAGGGGTATCACCCATTCATCGCGCAACCGGTGAAGAACTCCATCAGCCTCACGGGCCATTCGGCACTCGTGACCGGTTCCAACATGACGGGCAAGACCACCTTCATCAAGATGGTTGCCATGAACGTGGTCCTGGGGCACACGCTCGGCGTCTGCCTCGCCGATCGCGTGATCCTGCCCCGGTCGCCCGTTCGGGCCTTGATCCACGGCGACCAGTCGGTCGAAACCGGCAAGAGCCGCTATTTCGCGGAGGCCGAGGCCATTCGTGACTTCGTCCAGGAAGCGGCGTCGGGGGGCTGCCGGATCTTCATCCTGGATGAACCCTTCAGTGGCACCAACACGGTGGAGCGGGTTGCCGTGGCGAAGGCGGTGCTGCGGGCGATTGGTCTGCACGCGCAGGCACTGGTCACCACCCACGATGTGGAACTCCAGCATCTGCTGGGCGAGAAATTCGAACTCTTCTACTTCCAGGAAGATCCTGCCGTGGAAGGCTTTTTCGACCACAAATTGCATGCCGGGGCCAGTACCCAGCGCAACGCCATCCGCGTGCTCGAGCGGCTGGGGTATCCTGCACCGGTCATCGCGGAGGCTTTGGCGACCGTGGCTGCGGTTGGCAAGGCGCCATAGCGCGATGCAACAGGGAACCGAGCGTGGCCGTTACGGTCAATATTCCCTGCGGTTAGCGAAATCCTCGAGGGAGTTCCCATGACACAGTGGCTGAAGAACAACCGTTCATTTCTGATCCTCCTGCTGGTCTTCGGGTTGTTCCGAACCGCCCTGGCGGACTGGAACCCGATCCCTTCTGAATCCATGCATCCAACCCTGCTGGATGGCGATGTGGTACTGGTGAACCGCGTTGCCTACGATCTGAAAGTACCGCTGACCGATATTTCAGTGGCGCGCCTGGGCGAACCGCGTCGCGGTGATGTGATCACGTTTCATTCCCCGACCGACGGTACGCGTCTCATCAAGCGTCTCATCGGCGTGCCGGGCGATGTCATCGAACTGCGTGACGACCGGCTGTATGTCAACGGCGTGGCCGCGCAGTATCAGGATCCACAAACCTATCGTGAGCCCAGGGACTATGCCGGTTCCACCCTGGCCGTGAAGTCCGCCGAGACCATCGATGGCGCGCGCCATGAGATTCAGTTCCTGCCGGAGCTCGCGGCGCGGCGCAATTTTGGCCCGGTCGTCGTTCCCGCGGACAGCTACTTCTTTCTCGGGGACAACCGTGACGACAGCGGGGATTCGCGCTATATCGGCTTCGTGCCACGCCGCCTGCTGATTGGTCGTGCGCACCATGTGCTGGTGTCGGCGAACTTCAAGGGCAATTGGATGCCGCGCTTCGAACGCTTCGGTGAGCGGATCCAATGAGCCAGGGTTCCCGGTACGTGGTCATATTCCGTGCCCGCGTCCGGGCCTTCGATGCCGAATATTCGAGCACGGCGGCCCGCATGCGCGAGCTCGCCCTGTCCAAGTTCGGGTGCCTGGACTTCCACGCCGTGACGGAAGGGGACCACGAAGTCGCTTTGTCCTACTGGCCGGATGAGGCTTCCATTCGTGCCTGGCGCGCGCATCCCGAGCATTTGCTGGCGCAGCAGGCCGGGCGCGAGCGCTGGTATGCGTCGTATACGGTGCAGGTCGCGGCGATCACGCGCGAGTATCAGGGCGGCGAGCCCGCCACCTAAACCTTTAGAAGGTCCAGTTCAGTCCAACCGACAGCAGGTCGGGATTGTTCCAGCCGCCGAATTTTCTTTCGCCGCTGATGCGCTCGTACTGCGCCCGAACCGCCAGCTGCGCGAAATGAAACTGGACGCCGCCGCCGTAGGCCGTGCCGCTGGGATGCGTGGTTTGTGATGCGGATTGAAGTCCGAGCGGTACACCGTTGAGGGTGACGCCGTCGTAGACCCCCGAGTAACTGTCGTGCTCCCACAGCTGCGCCCAGCCCAGTTTGACGAAGGGCTCAATCCAAGGCAGCGGCAGCGGCAGATAGCCGACCGCGAACACCGCCGCCGCCCGGTCACGCACTTCGCCACCCAGGAACTGATTTGCAAAATACGGCGCCAGCGCGCCGGTGCGCACCTTGCCGAAGTCGATATATTCGACCTCGCCGCCCAGGAACGAGAGGGGGCGCATACCCATGACGGCATTCCAGCCGACCGGCTGGCCATCGACATGGTGGAAGTCAGAGGCAAACTGATCAAAATCGGTCTGGTTGATGGAGGACCTGCCGACTCCGCCGCCGACGTAGAAGCCTAAGGGATTGTAGAGCCCAAGAATGGTGCCGTCGGCCCTGGCGCTCACGGAGAATGCGCTGCCCAGTAGCGCAAGCCCCGTGACCCAGGCCATTGTTGGTGATGCCATGCTGCGAACCTCGATTGATAGTGCCGGCGTAGTTTTGGGACCCGCTTCGGGCGGGGAAGTTCAGGTCACAACGCGCCGGGGGGCCCTGCGGCTGACAGGTGGTTACAAATCCGGCAGCTTGGCGGTAAGTTACGCCTTGAATACGACAGGAGTCGCGCATGTCCGAGTTCATCGTTCACACTGTTCCGGGTAGTCCCTTTGCGCGTTCGGTAATGGCCACGCTGGAGGAAAAGCGGGTTCCCTGGCGGCTCGCGCCACTGACGCCGCAGAAGCTGCGCGAGCCGGCGCACCTGGCGCGCAATCCCTTTGGACGGATGCCCGCGGTCGAGCATGGCGACTTCACGCTCTATGAAACCCAGGCCATCGTCCGCTACATCGACCGCGTGTGGCCGCAGCCTGCGTTGACGCCCAAGGATCTGCGGGCCGCGGCGCAGATGGACCAGGCCATGAATGTCAGCGACTGGTATCTCTTCCAAGGCTGCGGCAATGTCATCGGCTTCCAGCGGGTGGTGGCCCCTGCGCTTCTGGGAACGACGCCCGACGAAGCGGCAATCGCGGCTGCCATGCCGCATGCCCGCAAGGTTTTTGCGGAGCTCTCCCGCCTGCTTGGCGACAAGCAGTACTTTGCCGGTGATCAGCTATCGCTTGCGGAAATGATGCTCATCCCCCAGGTCGACTTCCTGCATCAGACCCCGGAGTGGGCCGAGCTGACCGCGAAGCTGTCGAACCTCGTCGCCTGGTTCGACCGCGCCAGTGCCCGGCCGAGTTTCAAGGCCACTACCTGGGAGGGTGTGGCGGCGCTGGCCGCCGCAGCATCAGCATGAGCGGTGAGTCCCAGGACGAGGGCCCTATCGACTGGCACGGTTTCATGCAGATGGCACCTGAGGTCGTCACCACATTGCGCGCCCTCACCAAGGTCATTGCCGACGCGGGGCTGGAAAAACCGCTGATGGAGCTGCTGAAGGTACGTGCCTCGCAGCTCAACGGCTGTGCCTTCTGCCTGGCTCTGCACGTCGACTTCGCGCGCAAGGCCGGAGTTGCGCAACGCTCGCTGGACCTCGTCGCCACCTGGCGCGAGGCTGGAATATTCAGCGCGCGCGAGCAAGCCGCACTGGCGTGGACGGAGGCACTGACGCTGATGGCGCAGCAGCGCCCCTCAGATGAAGCCTATGAGGCGCTGTGCCGGGAGTTTTCGCGGCAGGAGATCGCATTCCTGACTTCATCGGTCGCGCTCATCAATGCCTGGAATCGTATCGCCGGGGGTCTGCGTTTTGCACCCGCCTCCGTGTCCTGAAGCCGCCGCTGACCGGACACCTTGGTCGCTGAGCCGCCGAATCCAGTCGACCGTTCTGGCGGCGTCATTGGCGTGCGCAGCCGGCGCTGCACTCGCGCAGCAGGTGCCCAACGCCGGCACCATACTGCGCCAGCTGGAGCCCGAGACTCCGACCGCGCCGGTTCCCAAGGCGCAAGCCGCGCCGCAGGCAGCGCCCGCGCCCGTGCCCGCGGGACCCTCGATCCACGTGCGCGAGTTTCGTATTGCAGGCAATCGACTCATCGCGACCGCACGCATTCAGGCGCTGCTGGCCACCTATGCCAATCGGGATCTTTCGCCGGCTGATCTGCGCCAGGCGACGGACGCCATCGCGCGCCTCTACAAGCACAAGGGCTGGCTGGCGCGGGTGCTGGTGCCACCGCAAACGGTGGAAAACGGCAGCCTGCTGATCCAGGTGGTGGAAGGGCGTCTCGGCCAGATCGTTTTTCCTGATGGCACGAACCTTGCGGCGCTGCACGTGACGCCGCAGCGCATCGTCGATCGGGTCGTCGACGGGCTGACGCCGGGTCAGCCCCTGGCACAGGGCGCACTGACGCGCGGAGTGCTGCTGGCGGGGGACCTGCCGGGCATCGGCGTCTCGGCTCAGGAGGTCAGCGGTCAGGACAGTGGCCTCACCGACGTCGTGCTGACGGTTACCAACCAGGACCTGGTGAGCGGGCAGTTTTCCATCGACAACTACGGCCAGGCCAGTATCGGTTCCGAACGTGCCACCGGTTGGCTGGATTTCAACAGCCTCTTCGGCTTCGGCGAGGAATTCGGCGTTATTGGCATACTCACTCCGGACCTGCAATTCGGCCGGGTCGCGGCGCGCTTCCCGTTGAACGACGATGGGCTGACGCTGGGCCTGAATGCCGCTGGCCTCAACTATGAAGTGCATGCGCCGGGTTGGACCGCCATCCACCCTCATGGCAGCTCGGATAGTTTCGGCTCGGACCTCGAATACCAGCTGGTGCGGACCCTGGACCACAATCTGTCGGTGGGCCTGACACTGCTGCGCAAGAACTTCTACAACGACAACATCGCCGGCCGCGTCAGTGACTACCATGTGTACGACGCACTGCTGTACGCCAACGGTAACTTGTACGACTCGCTGGGCGGGGGTGCCCTGAGCACCGTGTCAGTCAGTCTCGGCCGCGGCTGGGTGAGCATGGCGGGTTCTCCGGGGGAGACCGACGATCGCTTCGGGCCCGATACCCAGGGCCAGTTCGGCATGCTGCGCTACCGGCTCGACCGCACCCAGAAGCTATGGGGTCCTTTATCCGCCTATGCATCCATCAGCGGCCAGCTCAGCTATCAGAACCTCGACCCTTCCGAAGAGTTCTACCTGAGCGGTCCGGCCGGCGTCCGGGCCTATCCGGTCTCCAGCAACGGGGGCGCTTCAGGTCAATTGCTGAGCACCGAACTACGCTGGGCGGTGCTCAAGTCGCCCCGCTGCACCTGCGGCGTGAAGCTGTTGTACGACGTGGGCCATGTCCGCCTGTACGCCAACGACGATTTCCCGTCGGCGCCCCAGCCCAATTCCTATTTCCTGCAGGGGATGGGCCTCGGCGCCTACGGCACGGGGCCGGATAAACTCATTTTTTCGCTGACCGCGGTCCACAAGGTGGGCGGGGACGCAGCGGCCGAGATGCCCTATTCCGGGCTGACGGGCGCCCGCCAGGACACCCGGGTCTGGGCGAGCCTGGGGTGGCAATTCTGATAGAATATGGGCAACTGGTGGGACCCCCGTTCCCGGCCACGAAACTTATCAATATCAATGACTTATCTCGGCAGCGATTCAGCCGCCGCGGCAGTCGTATTGCCACGACGATCACAGGCCCATGCTCTCCACGTCCAATCTCAGCATCCAGTTCGGCGCCAAGCCGTTATTCGAACAGGTCACCGTCAAGTTCTCCGATGGCAACCGCTATGGGTTGATCGGCGCCAATGGCAGCGGCAAGTCCACGCTCATGAAGGTCCTGGGTGGCGAGCTCGAACAAAGCACCGGCGAAGTCATGCTCCAGGTCGGTCTGCGCATGGGCAAGCTCAACCAGAACCAGTTCGCCTACGAGGATGAGCGGGTGCTGGATGCCGTCAACCAGGGCCACGCCGAGATGTGGCAGGCAATGCGCGAGCGCGATGCCAT
>DASZCK010000286.1:0-24157 GCA_035943195.1 Steroidobacteraceae bacterium | reverse complement strand
CGACGATCACGCAGAGCACCGTGTTTGCAGCGGATCTGGCAACCGGATCGATATGGCTCATTCTGGGGCTAACCGGAGCGGCCAGGCACATCTCCAAGCTTGTTCCCCGACCCGTGGTGATCGGTATCGTTTTGGGCCTCGGCATAGGCTTCATGCTTCAGGGCATACGATATATGAGCGGCGGATGGCTCATCGCCGGAGTCGGATTGCTGGGAACCGTGTTGCTGCTTTCGAACAAAGTGGTCCCGGCGATGTTTCTGCTGCTGATTTTCGGTGCGGTCTGCGGGATTTTCCAGAACCCTGCCATTCTGAATGTCCTGGCTGCAGCAAAGTTCGAATTTCATCTCCCCAGTTTTGCACTGACTACGATCGCGTGGCATGACGTGCTCATCGGCACCGCATTCCTTGCGTTACCGCAACTGCCCTTGACGCTTGGTAACGCCATCATCGCAATCCGCGAAGAGAATAATCGCTTGTTCCCGGATCGATCGCTGACCGAGAATGGGATTGCGACCTCGACAGGCATCATGAATATCGGAAGTGCCATTTTCGGCGGCGTCCCAATGTGCCACGGAGCCGGCGGCATGGCAGGGCACGTGGCGTTCGGCGCGCGCACCGGCGGGGCGCCGATCATCCTGGGTCTCATTCTGTTGTGTCTGGCATTCTTCTTCTCAGGATCGATCCAAACGATCTTTGGCTTGCTGGCCCAGCCCGTGCTGGGTGTGATCCTGTTCTTGACCGGAGCGCAATTGGCGCTGGGCTCCTGCGATTTCAGCAAGAGCAAGAATGAGCGCTTTATTACACTCGCAACGGCCGCTTTTGCCTTGTGGAACGTTGGACTGGCCTTTGTTGTCGGGTTATTGCTGCACCAGATTGCGCGACGCGGCTGGCTGCGGCTTTAGAGAACCGCAGTCGTGCGCTACACGGCACTTGTCACCTGTTGAATCCCCACACAGTTCTGCCCTAATCTGGGCCGACCGGCAATAACACGCACTCGGAAAGGTGAGTCATGAGCATGGTCAAACTACGCGTCAACGGCGCGACTCACGAGCTGAATGTAGATCCATCCACTCCTCTTCTATATGTCCTGCGAAATGACCTTGATCTGCGCGGCCCTCGCTTTGGCTGCGGGCTTGGCCAGTGCAGCGTGTGCACGGTCATCATGGGTGGAGCCGCGATACGGTCCTGCATCACGCCGGTCTCAGCGGTGCGTGGCGAAGTGACGACGCTCGAGGGTCTCTCGAAAAACGGCAAACTGCATCCGTTGCAGGAGGCCTGGATCGAGGAGCAGGCCGCCCAGTGCGGCTATTGCCAAAATGGCCAGATCATGACGGCCAAGGCGCTGCTCGACCGGAACCCACACCCGAGCGATTCGGAGATCCGCGAGGCGATGGATGGTGCGCTGTGCCGCTGCATGACCTTTTACCGGGTTCAGGCGGCGATCCGTCGTGCGGCACGCGGAACCAAGGTAACGGGGGAGGGCAAGTGAGCAATCCCATGGAGTTGCCGCCAGAGTTGGAGAGTGACTTTGGCGGGTTCAACCAGACATCGCGCCGCAGTTTCCTCGCAGGTTCCGGCGCCATAGCCATCACCTTGAGTCTTGGGACTCTGCCCGGCGCACAGGCGTTCGCCCAGGCGCCTTTGGCAGCTGCCGGCCCGTATCCCGATCCAGACTTCCTCAAGCTCGACACGTGGATCGTGATTCATCCGGACAACACCGCCACGTTCTACGTCGGCAAGACCGATGGCGGCCAGGGCACGGGCACGGCGTTCCGACAGATGATGTCTGATGAGCTGGATATTGCCTATGACAAGACCCGTCTGATCATGGGCCGCACCGACGTCACCCCTGACCAGGGCGGCTCGGGAGGTTCGACCAGTGTGGAAAGGGACGGTCGCCCTATGCGCCGGGTGGCTGCCGAAGCGCGGCGGGTCCTCCTGGAGCTGGGCAGCACCCACTTGGCGGCGCCCGCCGAACTGCTCGCAGTGGCCAATGGCACGATTTCGCTGAAGTCCAATCCTGACAGAAAAGTGACCTACGCCGAACTGATCGGTGGAAAGCGTTTCAACATCGCGCTCACCGGGCAAAACGTCAATCTCACAACCGGCAAGGCCGCCGTCAAACCCGTCACGGACCTGCGCGTCGTGGGGCAATCGCACAAGCGATACGACATTCCACCGAAAGTGGACGGATCGATGCGATGGGCGGTGGATATGAAATTGCCGCGCATGGTTCACGCTCGCAATGTCCGGCCGCCGCTTGCGGGCGCCACGCTGCAGGCAATTGACGAAGCCTCGGTGCGCGATGTGCCCGGCTTCATCCGCGTGGTCAGGCGCGGCAACTATGTCGCGGTCATTTGTGAGCGCGAAGAGCAGGCCATCCGTGCCGCCAGGCAACTCAAAGCGCAATGGCTGCGACCCGAGGTCGCGCCATTCCCCGCGTCCAGCGAGTTGTTCGACTACATGCGTCGCGCGACTCCGACATCGACGAGTGAACCCCGCGTCGAGGGTGATCCGGACGCGGCGTTCAAAGGCGCCGCTCACATCATCGAAGCCGAATATGAAGTGCCCTTTCAGGGGCACTCCTCCATCGGTCCGGCCCACGCCCTGGCGGATCCTTCCGACGGGCAGATGACGATCTACACCAACGACATGAAGGCCTACAGCCATCGCACGGGCGTGGCGAAGTTCCTCGGCATGCCGCGTGAGAAGGTGCGCGTCGTCTACATGGATGGCCCTCAGGTGTATGGTCGTACCGCAGCGGACGATGCAGGTTTTGAGGCGGCTTTCCTGGCCAATGAACTCGGTCGACCGGTGCGCATGCAGTGGATGCGCGACGAAGAAGCGGGTTGGGATACCAAAGGTCCCGCACACGTCTTCAAGCTTCGTGGCGGGCTGGATGATCGAGGTAAACTTGTGGCGCTCGAATACGACGCCTGTTCGGCGGACTACAACCATCTTTGGTACAACGAACCTGAGACGGTGTTGATTGCGCAGCTGATGGGGATACGCCCGGCAAAACCGGCCAAGGGCTCGGTGGAAACGCCTACCACGGTGTACGCAATTCCGAATCAACGCACGACAACCAGGATCGTGGGCTTGCCTTTGATCTGGGAAACCCCGTTGCGAACCGGAAATCTGCGCGACCCCAACGGCCCGCAAGTTACTTTTGCCTACGAATCCTTCATCGACGAACTGGCGGTGGCCGCCAAGGCCGATGCCATTCAGTTCCGTCTCGATATGCTGGAGCAGGCCAAAGAGGATAACGTGTTCCGCAAATCCCGGTCCCTCGCCGTGGTCCGTGCGGCTGCGAATTCCTATGGATGGGACACGCGGCCGTCACCCAAGCCGCGGGTGGCCGAAGTCCACGACAAGGTGGTTTCAGGGCGCGGCGTTGCCTACACCTATCGCGGCAACACCATAGTTGCCGTCATCGCCGAAGTCGAAGTGAATCGCGAGACGGGCCGTGTTTGGGCCAAGCGGCTGGTATGCGCGCACGACTGCGGGCTCGTGATCAATCCTGAGACACTTCATCACACCGTCGAGTGCGGCATGTTGCACGGCCTGAGCCGTGCGCTTTGGGAAGAGGTCCAGTTCGATACCGAGAAGGTCACCAGCATCAACTGGGCTTCGTACCCCAGCCTGCGGCACTCCGACACACCCGAGACCATTGATATCATGCTCGTAAACGGCGATCCGAATCCCGACCGTCCCGATTTAGCCCCCTATGGTGCCGGTGAATGCAGCCATAAGCCGCTGATCGCCGCGATCGCCAATGCTATCTACGACGCGACTGGTGTTCGGTTGCGCCGGGCGCCCTTCCGTAGTGAACGTGTGCTGACCGCGCTGAAGCTCGGGTCGGGAGCGGCGTGAAAGCCGTCTGCGGGAACTGCCTGAATACGTTCGGCCCCATCGGCCGGGACGCCGTGCGGCCCTGTCTGCTCTAGGGTCGCTTCCCGACAGGCTTCGACGCCGCGGGGGTCCTTGTATGCAGACGTCAATCTGGGCGATCGGGCTCAGGGTCGGATCGGTCGTGACCTGGGGCATCCTTTTCGCCTCGTGTGGTGGTGGTGGGTCGGATTCTGGTGCGGGTTCCACCGGCGCCGCCAGCAATCAACGCGGGACGCTGGTGAACTGGTCGCTGGCGAAAACGTTGACCCCGAACCAGTACACCGCCGGACTCAACTCCGACGCCAATGGGCAGCTGGCGCTATCGGTGGCAGGCCCTCCCACCTGTACGATCAACATCTACCACATCGAGTATTGGACCGTCGCGCCCTCTCCGCCTGGGGGCGGGACGGAAGCTCCGACTCTCGTCTCCGGGGCCGTCATCGTCCCAACCGGTGCGGCCGTGCAGTGCTCGGGCTCGCGACCCATTCTGCTTGAGGCCCACGGCTTTCAGACCGACCCGACGTACAACATGGCCGACGTAGACCCGACTACATCAGATATCGGGGAGCGAGAGCTCGTCCCCTTATTCTTCGCCACTCAGGGCTACATCGTGGTCGCGCCCAATTACGCCGGCTACGACATCTCCAGCCTCGGTTACTGGCCGTTTCTCAACGCTGAACAGAACGCCAAGGAGATGGAGGATGCTTTAACCGCTGCCAGCCAGGCGCTGTCCGGCCCACTTGCTTCTGCGACGACCGACAGTGGCAAGCTGTTCACCTGCGGCTATTCCGCAGGTGGCTTTGTCATCATGGCGGCCGACAAGGCCATGCAGGCGGCCGGGATCGCCATCACCGCCACCGCCCCGACGTCCGGAGTCTATCCGGTGGAAGCCTGGCGCGATGCGGCCTTCACGGGCGGTCTGGCCTTCTCGGACGGGATGGCCTTCCTCACGACGAGCTACCAGAACGCCTACGGGAACGTCTATTCGTCGCTCAGTGACGTGTATACCGCTGCCTATCTGGCGGACATTACATCCATCCTCCCGAGCCAGACGGTAAACCTGCTACCTCTGGCAGTCTTCAACGGTACACCCCCGTCCACCGGCAATCCGCAACTCGATGCGCTGCTGCAGCCGACGACGGCGGATCCGATCATCGCCACAGAATTCGGCAATCCCTACCTCATCACCGACGGCTACCGCCAGAGCTATGTCACAGACATGATTGCCCATCCGGATGGCGCCGTACCCCAGCAACTGCCCGGCGTCCCGGTTGCGGCTGCTCCGCAGAACGGGCTGCGACAGGACCTCGCACTCAATGACATGCGCAGCTGGACACCGCGCATGCCGATGATCTTGTGCGGCAGCGACCAGGATCACAACGCACCATGGGACGTCAACACGGCGGTCATGGCGTCCTACTGGAGCGCGCAAGTGGCCTCAGGTCTCGTGACGATTCTGGATGCCAATTCGGCCCCGACATCCGCAGACCCGTATGCCACCGAAAAGGTCGGCTACCAGCAATACGAAGCGCAAGTCATCGCAACTTATGGCTTGGTGGCGTCCTACAGATCTGTCCACGGCGTCGTGGACTATTACTGCATGCAGGCGGTCCGCGACTTCTTCGCCAGATTCTGATGGCGCAGGGCGTCGGTGCCGATCATCGCAACGAGCTGTAGGCGCTAGTTTTGGCCGCGGCGGCTGGCCCGTGCGATTTCGACATCGTTTGCGACGTCGCCGCGGATTCTGGCCCAATGAAACAGGTTGTTGGCATTCGCATCGCGAGAGTTCCCGTTGTAGTGGGTCAGCGGCATGTCGCGGTAAATCGGGCGCGTGATTCTGATGACCTCATCCCAGTACTTGAGTGCGCGCTCCAGATGCACGATCGCCTCGCGCTTATGCTCTTCTCCGCCGCCCAGGCGGTAGGTCTGCAAGGCGACCGCGCCCCGTAGCTGCTCCGCGAGATGCAGGCCCAGATTCGCCCAGGTCTTCACATCGGCCACTTCATACATCAAAGACGCGTTGCCTGCTGTATCGATATCATTCACCAGCCGCAACGCCTCGTGGCAGTCACGCTCGAGCATGTTGACGAGGATTGGTGGCGTGACGCGTCCGGGGCCGTACGAGCCACCCTTTGAGAGGGTGGCGACGTAGTCAGCGACGGAAACATATGCCGGGTCCATCGTCGGCTGTTTGATGAGCGTATCAACGGAGATGTAGCGGGTGGTTTCGCCCTGCAGCGCCAGAAAGCCCTCGCTGTAAAGCGTGAAATCCCAGGTCGAGTCAAAGAGTGAGGCGAGCCGCAGCTGGGTCGAGGAAGCCAGTGAATAGGCCTTCAGCAGGTTCGTGGCGCGTGGACCGTAGCGCCGGACGAAGTCGGCCTGAAACACGCTGTCGGGCGTCTTGGGGTCGTAGAGCAACCGCCCCCACAGCTTGTAGAAGAGCCACTGCCGCTGGAACGCCCATTTCCAGTCGACCGGCGACTTAACTGCCGTGAAGTAGTCCAGCGCGGGAATATAGGTTTCGGAGCCGATGATGTAGCCCCCGACGTAATCCTGCACACCGTTGAGTGCGATGTGTTGACGGATGAATTCAGGTACGCCCCAGCGCAAGGCGAAGAAGTCCTCATTGCGGACCGTCCAGACGATGCGATAGTTGGTTGGTTTTGGAACGAAGTAGGTGTCACTGAGCGTGCCGCCATGCACTTTGACCAGCTTGGGAGTCGAATGACCGTGGGACCAGTTGAACTTCACTTCCACCCAGATGGGTCCCTTGAATTGGGTCCCGAGCCGCTCGATCGCCGCCCGAGTCAGCTTTTCGACGTTTTTGTTGGCGCCCGGTTCGGAGGAGGTGCCCGAGGAGAACGGGACACGATGAATCAGCTTTACCGGACGTTTGGCCTTAAGCATTCCCTGGATCAAGACGTCCTCGACCCATTGTTGACGCTGCGCTGGCGTCATGCCGCCCATGCCCTCGCCGTGTGATACGCCGATGCCATCGAGATCGGGATACTCCTCGAGCGTTTGCGTCACGCTTTCGCGCAGATATTGCTGCACGATTGGAGAGGTATCTCCGGACCCGTAGTAGTGGGGGTAGTAGTTCTCCTTCGCCACGCCGTGCGCGTCTGCGAACTGTCGGCTCACGAAGATGCTCCAGAAGACGATGTAGGTGTCGAGACCCCGCTCCTTGGCCATGCGGAAGATCTCGTGATACAGGTGTTGCCACTGCGCAAGCTGCGCAGCAGACCACGGGCTTGCTTCCGGGAAGTTCTTGGTCCGCACCATGTACGTGAAGGGGTCCAGGTTCCAAAGGGTGATGGTGTTGAACCTGTTTTCCACCATCATGTCCAGGAATGCCTCCCAGTACTTCAGGTCGCGAGCGGTGTCGTAATGCTGGCTCAATGCTGAGCTCGGACGATAAGTACTCCACGGCAGGTTGTACTTGATTGCGCGAAACTCGACAGCGGGCCTGGCATGCGTCGCCCTGACTGCCTCGAAGCTCGTTCCATTGCGGAGCATCTCGGCCAACGCCAGCGCACCGTAGATCATGCCGCGGTTATCGCCGCCGGTGATCGTGATCACGCTGCCCTGCGGAGCGATGGAGAATCCTTCGGGCTTGAGGTGGTCCGGGCTCACCTCGAGAATCACCTTGTAGTCAGGATCGGTCCGCTCGGATCCGAGCGTAAAACCGCGCTCGGTAAGAGCCTCGCCGAGTTTACGGGCCGCGTAGGCGGACTGCGCAGTGGGCTGGGGCGTAACGACCGCCACGCTCTTGGCCTGGGCCGTCGCAGTCGCGAAGCCGCACAGCAGCAGAAGAGCCGCCAGGTACTTCATGGTTACGTTGAGTGATCCAATTTGCACGTGCTATGGTAGCGCTACCGCACGGATGGAGTAGAAAATTCACATGCGCGCCCTGCAGCATTGCTCCTCGCTACTGCGAAGCGGTCTTCTCGCTGCTTGCATTCTCTTGCCGTTTGCAGCTGCCGCGCAGCAGGCACCGGTGAGTGAGTCACGTCCATGGCTGAACCCCGAGCTGCCGCTCGATCGGCGTGTGGACGCATTGGTTTCGCAGATGACTCTCGAAGAGAAGGTCGGGCAAATGCAGGATGGTGCGCCAGCCATTGCGCGTCTGGGGGTCCCGCAATACCAGTGGTGGAATGAGGGTCTGCATGGGGTGGCCTTCGCCGGCTACGCGACCAACTTTCCCCAGGTTATCGGCATGGCGGCCACCTGGGATACGCCCTTGGTGCACCGCATGGCGCAAGTCATCTCCACCGAGGCCCGGGCCAAGTACAACGAGGCCATTCGCCAGGACGATCACGAGAGATTCTTCGGACTGACATTCTGGGCTCCCAATATCAACATTTTTCGAGATCCACGCTGGGGACGGGGCCAGGAGAGCTACGGCGAGGACCCGTACCTGACCGCTCGTATGGCCGTAGCCTTCGTCACCGGCATGCAGGGTGATGATTCGCGCTACTTGCGGGTCGTTTCCACTCCCAAACACTTCGCAGTGCACAGTGGTCCAGAACCCCTGCGCCATAGCTTTAATGTGAATGTGTCCCCGCCCGATCTTGAAGAAACGTACCTGCCGGCGTTTCGCGCTACCGTAACGGAGGGCCACGCTCAGTCAATCATGTGTGCCTACAACGCGGTCGACGGCACGCCCGACTGCGCCAACGCGCAACTTCTTCGCGAGCACCTTCGCGATGCTTGGCACTTCGATGGGTATGTGGTCAGCGACTGTGCGGCAGTTGCCGACGTGAACACCGGGCACCACTTCGCCCCCGACATGGCTCATGCCGCCGCGGATGCCCTTCAGGCGGGCACCGACCTCGAATGTAGATATCGTGAAGGGCAGGCGTTTCCTGCGCTCGTCCAGGCGGTCCGGCAAGGACTGGTTCGTGAGGCCGAGCTTGATACCGCACTACACCGCCTGTTTCGCGCCCGCTTCGCATTGGGCATGTTCGATAAGCCCGCCAGCTTCGCTTACGGGCGCATCCCCTTCAGCGTGGTGAACTCCCCGAAGAACCGGCAGCAATCGCTGCAGGCCGCCCGCGAGTCGATGGTGTTGCTGAAAAATACCGAGCACCTCCTGCCGCTGCGGGCGAACCTCTCCAGTATTGCCGTCATCGGACCGACGGCCGAACTTCTGCAGTCCTTGCAAGGCAACTACAACGGACCGCCCCCGGCGCCCGTCTACCCGCTCAATGGCATTGAACGTCGGTTTGCGCATGCCCGGATTCACTATGCTCAGGGTTCGACGCTTGCCGACGGTATGGCCATGCCAATCGAACATACGGCGTTGCGCCCAGTGACCGGTTCCGGCTATGGCCTGCAGGCCGAGTACTTTCCGACGGCTGACCTGAGCGGGCCAGCTGCGGTCACGCGTATCGATCGCAACATCAATTTCAATTGGGACAAGGCAGTTCCGGTCCCGGGACTGCACCGGGATAACTACTCGGTGCGCTGGACGGGCAACTTCGTCCCTCCCGGGCCCGGGGATTATAAACTTGGCGTGCGGATCAACTATTGCTACGCGTGCGAGAACGCGGAAAAGTTTCGCTTGTACGTCGATGGCAAGGCCATCCTGGAAAGCTCGGACAAATCGACCGGTGAGCGCGGCGCGGTGCTGGAGACGGCCGTCCACTTTGATGACACACGACCGCACCCCATCAGGCTTGAGTATTTCCATGGAGGCGGCAGCGCCGGAATCGATCTCACCTGGCAGGCGCCTGCGCCGGCCTTGCGGGAAGAGGCGCTCCGTGCGGTGCGCGACTCCGATGTTGTCGTCGCATTCGTCGGCCTTTCACCAAACCTGGAGGGTGAGCAGATGCCAGTTGCGCTCACCGGCTTCAGCGGCGGTGACCGCACGGCCATCGAGCTACCGGCAACTCAGGAGGCTCTGCTCGAGGCCGTGGGCGCCAGCGGCAAACCCCTCGTTGTCGTGCTGCAAAACGGCAGCGCGCTCGCGGTGACTTGGGCTGCTAAACACGTTGGAGCCATTCTCGAGGCCTGGTATCCAGGCGAGGAAGGTGGGACTGCAATCGCCGAGACGCTCGCCGGGGCAAACAATCCCGCCGGGCGGCTGCCGCTGACGTTTTATGCATCCACGAACCAGCTTCCCCCGTTCGCGGACTACTCCATGGCAGGCCGCACCTATCGCTATTTCAAGGGCCAGCCGCTCTACACATTCGGCTATGGGCTGAGTTACACCCGCTTCGCGTACAGCAAGCTGACGCTCCCGCAGGAGGTCTCGGCGGGGGCGCCGGTGGCCGTACAGGTTGACGTGAACAACGCGGGCAGTGCCTCCGGCGACGAAGTCGTAGAGCTGTACCTCACCAAACCAAAGGGCGCCGAGGTCCCGATTCGCGAGCTCGTCGGATTTCGGCGAATTCACCTCGAACCGGGAAAGCAGTCGCGCGTCAAGCTCACCATAGATCCGCGCTCTCTCGGCGAGGTCGATGCCGACGGCAAGCGCACGATTGTGCCCGGCAAGTATTTCGTTTCCGTCGGCGGCTCACAGCCCGGTGACGGCTCCGGTGTACTCAGCGGCGAGTTCAATATCACCGGGCGTAGAGATCTTCCACGCTGAGGGCGCCACGGTTCCGGGGCCGAGGGCTCGAGTCCCGTGCCTTCGGTCAATTAAATCAAGCATTTGCGACGCACCTCGTGGGGATCACACGGCGATTCGAGATCACAACACCTGTGATACGGGCGTGATCTGCGCTTCATGCGCACGCTCCAGTTCAGTTATAACTGCGATCCTCACGCAGGCGTCTAGGGCCTAAGGAAGTCAGGTAACGATGGAGGTGAGCAGGCGCCCGTGGTGGCTGGTGGTGGTGGCGTCCGCGCTTGCTGGCTTATGTGCGTGGCTGGCACTCGGACATCAGCGTCACGCCGTGACGGCGGCCACCCCAAGCGTCGCAGTTTCGGCGGCGATGGTGCGGCGCGCCGACCTGCCCGTGGCGATCGAAGCGATCGGTGCCGCGCAGGCGTGGCAGAGCGACACCATACATGCCCAGATTAGCGGCCGGCTGCTGCGCGTCGCGGTGCCGGAGGGGACGCAGGTCAAAGCCGGTGATCTGATCGCCCAGATCGATCCTGCACCCTTCCGCGCCGCGCTGCTGCAGTCGCAGGGGGCGCTGGAGCGTGACCAGGCGCAGCTTGATCTTGCGCGGCTGGAGCTCGGCCGAGATCGGGTCCTCCTTTCGCAGGATTCCATTGCCGTGCAGCAGGTTGATGCGCAGCAGGCCATGGTCAAGGGGCTCGAAGGCACTGTGCGTACTGATCAGGGGGCGGTCGACGCAGCCCGGGTGAACCTCGCCTACTGCACGATCACATCACCTATCTCCGGCTGGGTGGGAGTGCGTCTGGTCGACCCGGGCAACCTGGTCTCACCGACCGACTCGACCGGCATCGTCACAATCAACCAGATCGAGCCGATTGCAGTGACCTTCTCGGTACCCGAGGGCGACTTCCAGCGCCTGCGCCAGGCGTCGGACATGTTCGAGCGGCCACTCGAGACGCAGGCTTACAGCCAGGACACCGGCGTGCTGTCGGGAACGGGAACGCTGCGCATCGCCGACAATCACGTCGATCCGGCGACGGGCAGCGTGGTGCTCAAGGCGCGATTTGCCAACACCGACCGGCGCCTGTGGCCGGGACAGTTCGTTAACGTGCACCTCACGCTGAACGTGCTTCACGATGCGCTGACGATCCCGAACGCCGCCGTTAATCAGGGCCCCGAGCAGGCCTACGCCTATGTGATCGGTGCCGATCATCACGTCTCCGTGCGGCCAATCAAGGTCACCCTCGTACAGGACGCCACGGCGGTAATCGGCTCGGGCCTCGCACCCGGAGAAACCGTGGTGACCGATGGTCAGATGGAGCTTACGCCGGGGGCTGTCGTCCTCGTCCGCGGGGCCAATTCGGCAACATCCGCCGCAGTCCGATGAACCTTTCCGCGCCTTTCATCACCCGGCCGATTGCAACTTCCCTGCTTGCCGGCGCGGCACTCATGATCGGCATCGTGGCGTACCTGAAATTGCCGGTCTCGGCGTTGCCGGAGGTCGACTTCCCGACGCTACAGGTCAGCGCCTCGTTGCCGGGGGCGAGTCCAGAGACCATGGCCTCGAACGTCGCGACGCCGCTCGAACGCCAATTCTCGCTGATCCCCGGCGTCACCCAGATGACGTCCTCGAGCAGCCTCGGCAGCACAGCGGTCCTGCTGCAGTTTGAGCTCTCGCGCAACCTCGACGGCGCGGCCGAGGACGTGCAGGCAGCAATCAACGCCGCGGGCGGCCAGCTGCCCACCGACCTGCCCGGGCCACCGACGGTGCGCAAGGTCAATCCGGCCGATGCGCCGGTGCTGATCCTCACGCTGAATTCCAAGACGTTGCAGCTGCGGGCGATCAGCGACTACGTCGACAGCCTGCTCGCGCAGCAGCTCTCGCGGATCGATGGCGTCGGCCAGGTGTTCGTCGGTGGCGCGGTCAAGCCCGCGATCCGCATCCAGCTCGACCCGCGCAAGGTCGCACAGCTCGGGCTACAACTCGACGACATCCGCGCCCAGATTGCCGCCAATACCGTCAACGCCCCGAAGGGCGTGCTCACCGGCCCGCTGCGCAACTACACGATCTATGCGAATGATCAGGTGTTCACGGCGAATGAATGGAACCAGATGATCGTCGGCTACAGCCATGGCGCGCCGGTGCGTATCCGCGATATCGGGCGGGCGGTGGCGGGCGTGGAGAACGATCAGTCCGGCGGCTGGACGTTCCCGGGTCGGGCCAACTCAGACAAGCGCTACACGGCCACCAAGACGATCGAGGTCGGCATCTTCAAGGAGCCGGGGGCGAACGTCATCCAGACTGTGGAGCGTATCAAGGCGGCCCTGCCGCAGCTGATGCGCAGCATGCCACCGGCGGTATCGCTGCACGTGGTGGCCGACCGGACTCAGACCATCCGCGCCTCGGTTGCTGACGTGCAGATGACACTCGGGATCACCGTACTGCTGGTGATCGCTGTCATCTTCGTCTTTCTGCGCAACGCGCGCGCGACGCTCATTCCAAGCACGGTGCTGCCGTTGTCACTGCTGGCGGCTGCCGCGCTGGTGTACCCCGCTGGCTTCAGCCTGGACAATCTGTCGCTGATGGCGCTCGCGATTGCCGCGGGGTTCGTCGTCGATGATGCGATCGTGATGCTCGATGTGATCTGGCGGCGCATCGAGCGTGGCGAGTCGCCACTGCAGGCCGCGCTGGCCGGCTCGCGCGACATCAGTTTCACAATCCTCTCCATCTCCATCTCCCTGATCGCGGTGTTCACGCCGGTGATGTTCATGGGCGGGGTTGTCGGAAGACTGATGCGCGAGTTCGCGCTCACCCTCAGCGCTGCCGTCGCCATGTCGCTCGTGTTCTCGCTGACTCTCACGCCGATGCTGTGCGGCCAGTTCCTCGCCGCACCCAAACCGGCGACCGGCCGGGTGATGCGCGCGCTCGAGCGGGGGTTCCTCGCCATCGAGAGCAGCTATGCGCGCGGCCTCGACTGGGCCATGGCGCGCAAGCGCCTGACGTTGGCCGTATTCATCGGCACGATGGTCGCGACCGCCATCGCCTACCGGTTCATCCCAACCGGGTTCTTCCCGCAGCAGGACACCGCATTTCTCAACGGAGTGGTACAGAGCTCCCAGGACGCTTCCTACGAGAAGACCGCCCAGAAGGTCCAGGAGGTCGGCCGTATCATTGCATCGGACCCCGATGTCACCGAGGTGCATTTCACCATCGGTAGCGGGTCGATCAACCAGGCCAACTTCAACGCGGCACTCACGATCCGCGGCGAGGGGCGTACCGTCACCGCCGACCAGGTGATCGCGCGGCTGAGACCCAGGCTCGCGCGTGTGGTGGGTGCGCACACGGTCCTGCAGTCCAAGCAGGACATCAACATCGGTGCGCGTAGCGCGAAGGCCGAGTACCAATACACGCTCTCGGATCCGGACCTTCAGGAGCTCAATACCTGGGCGCCGAAGATGGAGGATGTGATGCGCAAGATGCCTGAGCTTGCGGACGTCAGCACCGACCAGGAATCCGACGGGGCGGCAGTGGATCTGCAGATCGACCGCGATGCCGCCGGCCGGTTCGGCATCACGCCAGCGGCGCTCGATGCGGCGATCTACGATCAGATCGGCCAGCACGAAGTGACCCAGTACTTCACGCAGCTCAACGCTTATCATGTCATCGTCGAGGCCCCGCCGTCCCTGCAGACCAGTCCGGATCTCTTCAACGACATTTACGTCAAGTCGCCGCTCACCAACAAGCCCGTGCCGTTGTCCCTGTTCGTCAAAGTCAATCCGAACGCACGCGGTCCGCTCGTCGTGGCGCACCAGGGCCAGCTGCCTGCCGTCACGCTATCGTTCAATCTGAACCCCGGCGTCGCGCTTGGGCAGGTGACCACGGCGATCGAGCAAATGCGCGAGCGGCTCGGCGCGCCGGCGACACTCTCTGGATCATTTCAGGGGACCGCACAGGCGTTCGAGCAGTCGCTGGCCGACGAGCCGATTCTGATCCTCGCCGCGCTGCTGTCGGTGTACGTGATTTTGGGGGTGCTCTATGAGAGCTACATTCACCCGCTCACCATTCTCTCAACGCTGCCATCGGCCGGCCTTGGGGCGTTGCTCGCGATGCTCGTCTCGGGGGACAGTCTCAACGTGATCGGCATCATCGCACTGATTCTGCTGATTGGCATCGTCAAGAAGAACGGCATCATGATCGTCGATGTGGCCCTGCAGCTGGAGCGCACTCAGGGAGTGTCGCCGGAGCGGGCCGCGGTACTGGCGTCGCACCAGCGGCTGCGGCCGATCTTGATGACGACCTGCTGCGCCTTCTTTGGCAGCATGCCGTTGATCTTCAGTCAAGGCGCGGGCTCGGAGTTCCGCCAGCCGCTCGGCATCGCGATTGTCGGCGGACTGGTGGTTTCGCAGGCGCTCACGCTGTTCACGACGCCGGTGATCTATGTGTACCTCGACCGGATGCGTCGCCGCTTCGCAAGCCAAGCGGTATCCTCCGAGATGAACGCGAACTCACCCCAGCTGCTGCCGAGCTCGGCGCACCGGGATAGCGGTTCCTGACCCATTCGTGCGCTAGCGCCGGGCGGCTGCGACGCCCCGCTGCACATGTGTCACATCGCGTGGATAGATAATCGGCGGTTTCCCAGTCTTTCCCGTGATGTCCTTGGTGAGCAGCGCCACGGTGGACTCGCGCACGGGAGGTTGGGGCTCGAGGAACGCCCGATAGTAGTTGCCGCGGGCGTAGTCGATCGGGTGCAGGCCGAAGCGATCCGAATTCTGCAGCGTCGCGCCGTACGAGACGAGCTCCGCGACGACCTGATCCCAGCCTTGCTTGGCCGCACCGAACAGCGCCGTCTGGCGCTCGCCATCCAGCGCCGTGATGCTGGCGCCGGCCTTGTACAGCGTCGCCACGCACGCTGCGGCTTCGGCGTCCGTCTTGTAGCGTCCTCGCGTGGGATTGAAGCCCTGCCCGATGCCGGCCGCCGCCATCAGCGGCGTCACGCCCTGCGCATTGGGCAGGTTCACCAGCGCATGGTACTGCAGGAGCAATTGCACGGATCGTTCGTCTCCGTCCTTGGCGGCCAGAAGTAGCGGTGTTGCGCCTGTGGAAAGCACCTCGTCGCCGCCCCGATCGTAGACTCCGTTACGATAGGGAGGCCGCAGTTTCAGCTGCGCGTTGGGATTCGCTCCCTTCCCGAGCAGAAGCTTCGCGATGTCGTAGCCAGTGTGGACATCGGTGGAGGGCAGGTCGGGGCGCCCGCCAGTGGGGAGCGTATTCAAGTCGATCGCCACATACAGGGGAGTATCGCCGAAGAAATCCCACTTATTCAGGTCGGCGCCAGCGTCGATGAGAACCTTCGCAAGGTCAAAGTGCTGGTTCATCAACGCAACGACGAGCGCGGTGGCGTTGTCGGCATCACCCTCGTTGATGTCCGCTCCGGCCTTCACGAGTTCCTGGACGCACTGAATGCAGCCCTGACGCGCGGCAAAGATCAGCGCCGGAAGCCCGCCATTGTCCATGATCAGCGGACGCCCTTCGGCGGTGACGCGGCGCTGCCAGTCGCGCACCGCCGAGCGGCGGTCAAGCTGCGCATGATGTTCGATTAGCAGCTTCAGCATCTGCGGCTGGGCCTGCGCGGCGGCCCACATGAGGGCCGTCTGGCCGCCCCACTTTTCCATCGCGTTGACTGCCGCACCGTGCCTGAGCAGCAGCTTCGCCGCTGCGACGTTTCCGGTTCGTGCGACCACCATGAGGGCGGTCTGACCCTCCGAATTCGGGGAATCAACATCCGCGCCGGCGTTCAGCAGCAGCTTCAGAATCGGAGTATAGGCGCCGATTGCCGCTTGCTCCATGGCCGAAGTGCCGTACAGATTCACTGCCCGGGCGTCGGCGCCCTTCCGCAGCAGCGCACCGGTCAGATCGACAGCGTCGTTGTGCGCAGCCCACATGAGAGCGGTGGTCCCGTCGGCGCCACGCGCATTGACATCGGCGCCCTGCGCCACCAAGGCGAGAGCCTCACTCTCATTGCCACTCTGCGCCGCTGCGACGAGCGGCGCAGGAACTTCATCCGCAACGGCTCTACTCAGGCCGGTAGTAGCCATCAGGACGCTGAGAGCTGCGATTGCGGTGGCGCGCATCCCGGTCCCCTTAGATCTCCGATAACTCGCCGGTGCTATCACCGTGGGACTTCGCCGCAACGCCCGCTCGCTGCAGCATGGTGAGCAACAGGTTCGCGTGCACCGAATCCTGCGGATAGGCAAGATGCTGGCCGCCCTTGATCGTGCCGCACGCATGGCCCAGCAGCACTTGCGGGAGCGGGGTGTGGTTGTGCATGTCGCTGTTGGCCATGTCGCTGCCGTACAGAACGATAGCGTGATCAAGCAGCGTCCCGTCACCGTCCTGGGTCTCGGCGAGTGTCTTGATGAAGCCGGCAAACGCCTGTGTCATGTAGGTCTGGATTCGCGTGAGCTTCGCGAGATTGTCTGGGTCGTTGTGGTGATGAGAAAGAGGGTGCCAGGCATCCGAAATATTCAGGTTCGGGAAGGTGCGCATGGTGACCTCCCGAGCCATCATGAATGTTGCGCAGCGCGTCATGTTGGCCTGCCAGGCAAGCTTCATCATCTCGAACATGGTCTCGAGCATCTTGCCGTAATCGTCGGGAATACCTTGCGGCGCATCCGGTAGCTTCATGCCCGTGCCCGAGCCGAACTTCGCCTCCATGCCTTGGATGCGGCGCTCGACCTCGCGGACGGAATCCAGATAGTCACCAACCCGGCGCTGGTCCGCCGCCCCGAGGCCTTGCTGCAGCTGCTGTGTGCTCTCGCGAACGAAATCGAGGATGCTCCCGGTCTGCCGGAGGATGGCCGCGCGCTGCTGCGGCGTATTGCCGTCGCCAAACAGTGTCGTGAACACCGTGCGCGGATCTTGGATCATCGGCAGCGGCTGTCTGCCGGTGCGAAAGGAAATTGTGTCGGAATACGAGGCTCCGAATGCCGGATCGCTCGCACCGCCGCCGCCTTCACCCGCAAGCTCAATCGACTGCAGAGGCAAGCCCTTCGAGAGTACCCGCGCCGCGACCTGTTCCACCGATGGGCCAACGTCCGGCTGCTGGCTGTGCGGCGGGTGGACGGCCGTGAGCCACGTACCCGGTGTGATAGCGTGGGGTGCGGGGCTCTCCGCGGCCTGATTTCTCAGTCCGCTCACGATAGTCAGATACTCACGATACGGTTCGAGAGGCTTCAGGATCGGCGACATTGTGTAATTGCGGCCAGCCTCCTTCGGGGACCAGTTGGCGGCGACGGCGCCATGCGGGATGTAGATGCAGGCCATATACGGCGTCGGCTTGGCCGGCGTCTGGGCGAGCGCCGTGCCGGCGGGGATCATCGCATCGAGCAGCGGCAGGCTGACACTGGCACCAATGCCTCGAAGGATGGCGCGGCGGGATAGATGCTTCTTGGTGATGAACATGGTGACCGCCTTACTCTACTTGCCTTGGCTGAGTACCGACCCTGGCCGCAACCGGTTGCAGCAACTGCGCGGTCTTGACCGATGCCGCAGGCGGTACGGTTCTCATCAGGAACTGGGGACTGGATACAATTCCCATGACGATCGAGGCGAAGCGATATTCATCCTTCGCGCTCGCCTGCACAATGGCGCGCACTTCAGGCTGATCCTGGTAGTCGAGCGTGCGCCCGAGCGCGTAGGTCATCAGGTTCTGGGTGAGCGCTGTCACGAATCGGGACGGATCCCGCAATACGAACTTGCGTACTCCGACCGGCCCGTCGACTTTGAAGCCGCCCGGAAGCGTGGCTGATGCATCGACAGGTGCATGAGAATAACGGTCCATGGTCTGCCATCGGCCCACCGCGTCGAAGTTCTGAAATGCGAGACCCAGGGGATCGAGCACCCCATGACAGGCGAAGCAAGTCGGGTTGTTGCGATGGATGACCATCTCCTGGCGCAAGGTTTGCGCCTTGGCACCAACCTCCTCGGATGGCAGATTCATTTTCACACCGGGCGGCGGAGGATCGGGCGGCGCATCCAGAACGCTGTCGAGGATCCACTTGCCGCGCAGGACGGGGGCCGTGCGGGTCGGATATGACTGTCCCATCAAGAATGCGCCCTTGCCCAGCAGGCCGAACCGAACAGGGTTGCTGAGCGTGACGCGCCGGAAACGAGTCCCGCGCACGTCATTGATGCCGTAAAGCAGTGCCAGGTCCTGGTTGAGGTAAGTCCAATTCGCCGTGAGCAGGTCGACCACATTGAGGTTAGCGCTGAACACGCTGTTCACGAAGAGCTTGAGCTCATCGCGGAACAGCGGCCGCGGGTCGCCCACGCCTGGAAAGTCCTTCTGGTCCGGTGTGACCTCCGCGAGGCGATCGACGTTGAGCCACTGGAATGCAAAGTTCGACGATAGTGAGATGGCGCGCGGATCCTTGAGCATGCGCAGCACCTCGGCCTTCAGCACCGCCGGCTCGTGCAACCGCTGCTGCGCTCCGAGGCTGATCAGTTCGTTATCCGGATCGCTGCTCCAAAGAAAGAATGCAAGCCGCGAGGCAAGTTCGAGGTCAGTGACGGGATAACTCTGGCCCGGCTTCACGCCGGCCGGTGTCGGTTCGGCCCGGTAAAGAAAGAACGGGCTGGCGAGGATGGCCGTGATTGCATCACGCACTCCGGTCTCAAAGCCGTCGTCCTTGGCGCCTGCGCTATAGATCTTCATCAGAGGATCCACATCGGTGGAAGTCACCGGACGCCGGTAGGCTTCCCGCGCGAGTGTCGTGATGATCTGCCTGGCGCACGGCTGGTCGTCCTGCGGGCTTTGCGGCGTGCAACTAAAGATCTTGCGGCGGCTCGGGGTCCAGCTCATGCCGGTGACCTCGAGCGGCCCCTTGATGGAGAACGAGCGCAGCCTGAGAACCTCGCCTTGCGCATCCCCGGCGCCGAGCGGCTGCAGTCGCCCCTCGGACTCGGCGAAATCGCGGTGTACGAAGGCGACACTGACGACGTGCGGGCCTGCCGTTGCACGGAATTCGATGTGCTTCAATGTCTTGTTGATGGCATCGACGGCACGGTCCTGCTGCTGATCGATGGCCTTGGTCTGCGCATCGCCGCCCACGTCGCCTTGCCAGAAAGGCTTGCCGTCGAGAGAGGCGACGATGTGGTTCTTGAATTCCAGGTTGAACAGCCACAGCGCCACCGCGAGATTGCCGATATCCAGCTCGTATTTTCCGTCGGCCGGAAAGTCATGCGTGACTTGGAACCCGCCGCGCGACCCGAGCGGCATGCCCGGTCCCCGATACAGTTGATCGCCGCTATCCGGACCCGCCGTGTATTGGGTCGTGACGGACGTTGCGTGGGCATCACCGACCGCATCGCTGGCAGCCTCGCGCGCGGACTCCAGGTACTGGTTGAGGAAGGTAGAGGAGACCTGGAGCACATCGGCGATATTGTCGAAACCGCCGGCCTCGTCATCCTTGGGCAGACTGCGCTTGGCGTCGATCTTTACCCGCAGCAGATCCCACACCGCATTCGCGTATTCCTTGCGATTGAGCCGATGCAGACCCACCGATCCGGTGTAGGCGGGATGCGCCAACGCAGCGTGATCGATGTTGTGCTGCATCCAGTAAATGAACGAGTCGATGGAAGGCTGCGGCGGTTGGGGATTCCCGGGCGGCGGCATGAGCCGACCACTTAGTTTCTGGATGGCGGTCTCCCAGACCTTCGCGTCATGGGGAATGTCCTGCGGAGTCATGGTGCCGAAGGCGACGCCACCGGCCCAATCGTCCGTGTTGTGGCACTTGCTGCAGTACTGCTTGAGGAGAGCCCACTTCTGCTTCGCCTGCACCGAGTCGATGCCAGCGTTCGGCCCGGCGTCGGCCGCATGGGATGGGCTATCAGCGATCGGCGCGGTGGGCGTCGCCGTCGCTGCGTTCAAGGCCAGCAAGGGCCCCACGCACGCGAGCAGCACAAGCCAGCCAAAATTTCGATTGCGCATCAGTCTCGCCTCGCGAAGAAGCAAAGGCACTGCGCGAATGATAGCGCCCGCTGTCGCGTCCGTGACTCTCAAGGTCATGGACTGCAGAAGGCATGTCATAAAGTGCCTTGAGATCGTGATCGGCCGTCACCGCAAGATCAAGCCATGGCCTCGCCACGTAGCCAAGCTTGCGTGGATCCAGTTCGTGACGCACTCAGTGCCGTTGAATCTCTGCTTTCGGCACTTGAACACAATTAAGAAGAATTCACGCCGGTGGTGGATGCGATCACAGCCTGATCGGCGTACCGTTTGTAATTGCCATGCGATATTGCACCGTGCTCTGCGCGATCCTCGCCGCCGGCATCTCCATGCATGCGAGCTCCAAAGACGGACCGTCTGGGAGTCCCTATGTGCATCAGGGCCAGCAGGACTGGGGCATGCTCAAGCAATACTGCAGCAAGTGCCACAACACCACTGATTGGGCCGGCGGCGTCGCCTTCGACACCATGGACCCTGCCGGTGTGCCCGCAAATGCCGAGGTCTGGGAAGCGGCAGTGCGCAAGCTGAGCGGTGACCTGATGCCGCCGCCCGGCAATCCGCATCCTCCCGGCAAACAGGTTGATGGCTTCGTTAGTTGGCTGCGGCAATATCTGGATGCAGCGGATGCGGCCGGTGCAGAACCGCTGGCGGGTCACGTTGCCGTCCAGCGCCTGAATCGCACGCAGTATGGTGATGAAGTGCAGGCGCTGCTCGGTGTGACCATCAACGTTGCGGATCTGCTGCCGCCGGAGACCGAGGTCGGTGGCTTCGACAACATCGCCGCCGCACTCACGGTGTCGCCGTCCTTCCTCAGCCAATACGTGCGAGCGGCGCGCGTCATTTCCCACCTGGCGGTCGGCGAGGCCACACCGCCGGTGTCCACCACGTTGTTCCCTGCGTCGCGTAGCGACCAAGACGAATACCAGGCCGGCATGCCGCTCGGCAGTCGTGGCGGCGAGACCTTCACCTACAACTTCCCGGTGGATGGGGAGTACCGCTTCACACTCACGGACCTGGACGTCGGGCTCTACACCTGGGCGACGGAAACCCGCAACACCGTGGTGCTGCTCGTGGACGGCAAGGAAGTCTTCCGCGGCGACTTGGGCGGTTTGCAGGATCTTGAGCTTGCCGACCGCGAAGGTGCCGCAGGTGCTGCCAAGATCATGGCACGCTTCGCGAATATTCCGGTGCACATCGAGGCTGGACAACGCAAGGTGGCCGTCACTTTCGTCCAGCGCTCCGAAGCCGAGAGCGACTTTGACGTGGGTTCCCGCGCATTGTCCGGCAGGATGCGCACCGCGCGCCTGCTCGGTGGTGTCAAGGTATCGGGTCCCTTCGGGTCCACGCACCTGTCCGAGACGCCCAGCCGCAGGAAGATCTTCATTTGTCAGCCGCAGGCGCCTGATCAGGATCGCGAGTGCGCGCTGAAGATTACCGAACATCTTGCGCGGCTGGCCTTTCACCGGCCGGTGACGCAGGCCGATATGAACCAGCTGATGTCCTTTTACGATACCGGCGTCCGTCAGGCCGGGTTCAACCGCGGCATCGAGGAAATGGTGGCCGCAGTGCTGGCGAGCCCATCGTTCCTGTACCGGGCGATTCTGCCGACGCTGGACGCGAACGATGGCAAGCTGCACGCGCTGAGCAGTCTTGAGCTGGCCTCGCGCCTATCGTTCTTCCTCTGGAACCAGGGCCCGGATGAGCAGCTGTTGGATCTCGCGACCACCGGGCGACTGACGGATCCGAAAATCCTCGATGCCCAGGTGGTGCGCATGCTGGCAGATCCGCGGGCCGAATCTCTCGTCGATGACTTCGCCTTCCATTGGCTGGACCTCGACAAGCTCGACTCGGTGGTGCCCGAGGCTGCGCTATTCCCGGGATATAGCCCGGAACTACGCGATGAATTCCGCCAGGAAGCGAAATTGTTTATCTCCAGCATCTTCCTTGGCAACCAGAGCGTCATCGGCCTGCTCAACGCCAACTACACGTTCCTCAATGATCGGCTGGCGCGGCACTATGGCATCGATTCGGTCTATGGCAGCCAGTTCCGCCGGGTGGATTTGAAGGATCATCCGGAACGGTGGGGACTGCTCGGCAAGGCCGCGATGCTAATGGAGACCTCCTACGCTGACCGGACTTCGCCGGTACGGCGCGGAGCCTGGATTCTCGACAAGCTCATGGGGACGCCTCCCGCCCAGCCTCCGCCCGGGATCAACATGAACCTTGACCAGCCCCCGGGGCTGAAGCCGACCACGGTACGGACGCGGCTCGAACAGCACCGTGCGAGCCCGAGCTGCAGTCAGTGTCATGGCGTCATCGATCCTTACGGTCTGGCGCTCGAGAACTTCAACGCCACGGGCCAGTGGCGCAGCTTCGACAACGTGGCCAAGGAGGCGATCGACCCCGCGTCGGCGCTGCCCAATGGTGCCAAGCTGAACGGTGTGAACGACCTTCGGCGGCTGCTGCTGAGCAGGCCCGACCAGTTCGTCACGGCATTGACCGAGAAACTGATGATGTATTGCCTCGGTCGCAAGATCGCCTATTACGACATGCCGCAGGTACGCGCGATCGTCAGCGCCGCCAAGCATAACGACTATCGTTTCTCAGCCATCGTACTTGGCATCGTCGACAGCCCTGACTTCCACATGCAGGCCGAGCCTGACGCGGCCAAGGCGGCGGGCATAAAGGTCGCCGCCAACGCGGCGAGGAGCAACTGATGTTCCTGACCAGGAAACACATCTCGCGCCGTACCGCCCTGAAGGGCCTTGGCATCTCGTTGGCGCTGCCGCTGCTCGATGCGATGATACCGGCCGCCACGGCTCTGGCGCAGACCGCGGCAGCGCCGAAGATGCGCGCCGGGTTTTTCTATTGGCCGCACGGCGCGATCATGAACAACACGCCCTACGGGGCGAAGATGGACCATTGGATGCCCAGTGGACAGGGCCAGGATTTCAAGCTGAGCCCCATCTTAGCGTCGCTGGAGAAGTATAAGCGCTACGTCACCTCGTTCAGCAACCTCGAGGATCGGGCGAGCCTGGATTCGGTGCATGTGCTCGTTCCCGCAGCTTGGCTTAGCGGTGTGCAGCCGAAGATCTCCTCGGCAATCCCGGACATGGCCATCACGCTCGATCAGGCCGTGGCGAAGCACATCGGTCAGGACACGGCGGTGCCATCGCTCGAGGTGGCCTCCGAGACCACAGTGCAGGTCGCTGCCTGCGGTGGGGCCGTCGGCGGCTGCTATTACAGCTCGACACTATCGTTTCGCGACGCCAACACACCTCTGCCGATGGAGTACAACCCGCGCAAAATCTTCACCCAGCTGTTCGGCGAGGGCGACACGGCGCAGCAGCGGGCGCAGATTGCTCAAGAGACCTCGAGCCTGCTCGATCTCGTGTCGGATGGCACCAGGCAGCTGCAGCGACAGTTGGGTGCGGCTGATCGGGCCGTCCTGGGCAACTACCTCGACACGGTTCGGGAGATCGAGCGTCGCATCCAGCAGGCGGAATCGCATAGGCTCACGAACGTAACATTGCCCGAAGCCCCCGTGGGAGTGCAGGACGGCTTCGACAAGCAAGTGGAGCTGATGTTTGATCTGCTGGCACTGGCCTATCAGGCCGATGTCACCCGTGTGGTCAGCTATTTCATGGTTTCGGAGGGCACCAACCGCACCTATGATTTCATCGGTGTGCCG
>DASZCK010000285.1:0-4468 GCA_035943195.1 Steroidobacteraceae bacterium | reverse complement strand
GTGATTAGGGGCGCACCGTAGTTGCCGTACGCCCCCTAAGGAAGGTACGCTCGGGAAATAATCCCGAGCCTGCGCGCACTGCGCGGCGCCGGTGGATTGTTTCCGGGGGGCCTTATGCGTCGACTATTCTTCGGTCTGGTTGTCACGGCCAGTGTGGCCACGTGCTCGCTATTCGGTGCGGGAGCTGCGGCTGCCGGTCACAACTCCAAGGACGTTGAGTGGACCCGGAATGGTGGCAACGCGGACGAGCAGCGCTACAGCACGCTCAAGCAGGTGACCGTCGACAACGTCGGCAAGCTGGGCCTCGCCTGGTTTGCGGACATCGCCGAACGCGGCGGCTACCAGAGCACGCCGCTGGTGATCGACGGGGTGATCTACATGACGGCCCCGTGGAGCAGCCTGTACGCCTTCGACGCGAGGTCCGGCAAGCAGCTGTGGAAGGTCGATCCGAAGGCGCCGCGCGAAATGGCCGCCACCTCGATCTGCTGCAACATCTCCAACCGCGGCGCGGCCTATGCGGACGGCAAGATCATCTGGGGCACCATCGACGGGCGCCTGATGGCCGTGAATGCGAAGACCGGCAAGAAAGTGTGGGAAGCGCGCGTCTCGGACCCGAAGCTCCAGTATTCGATCACCGGCGCGCCACGCATCGCTGACGGCCTGGTGTTCATCGGCGTGGGCGGCGCGGAGTTCTACACCCGCGGCTTCCTCGTCGCACATGATGTGAAGACGGGCAAGCAGGTGTGGAAGTTCTACACCGTGCCGGGTGATCCCTCGAAGGGTCCGGACGGTGCGGCATCCGATGACGTGATGCCGATGGCCGCGAAGACCTGGACCGGCCAGTGGTGGAAAAAAGGCGGTGGCGGCAGCACCTGGGACGGCATCATCTATGACCCGAAGTCCGATTTGCTGATCTTCGGCACCGGAAACGGTCTGCCGTGGCCGGCGGCACTGCGCTCGCCCGGCGGTGGCGATAATCTGTTCACCTCCTCCATTGTCGCGGTGCACGCGAAGACAGGTAAGTACGTGTGGCACTACCAGGCCACACCGATGGACGGCTTCGACTTCGACAACACCGCGCCATTGACGCTGGCGGACATCACCGTCGATGGTCAGCCGAAGCACGTAGTGATGCAGGCGCCGAAGAACGGCGTGTTCTATGTGATCGAGGCGGCCACCGGCAAAGTGGTGTCGGCGGATCCGTACGTACCCAAGATCAACTGGGCGCTGGGCTTTGACAAGGCGCATAACTGGGCGCCCATCCTCAATCCTGAAGCCAATTACGGCAAGACCGGCAAGGGTTTCTGGTTGCTGCCTTCGCAGGCGCATGTGTGGTACCCGCAATCCTTCAATCCGCAGACCGGCCTGATCTACGTGCCGGCGCGCCGCGGCATCAGTTCGTACTATGCCGAGGAAGGCGCCCGCATTCTGGGCAACCAGATGGTGGATGTCGCCATGGGTCATGTGCCGGAAGGCCCGAAGCCCGTGGTTGAGAACCCCGGCGCTTATCTGATGGCATGGGATCCGGTGGCCCGTAAGGCGGCCTGGGAGCAGCGCGAAGGCAGCGGCAACGCCGGAACGCTCACGACGGCCGGAAACCTGGTGTTCCAGGGCCTTCCCGGGAAGAAGTTCGGAGCGTTCCGTGCCGATACCGGCGAGAAGGTATGGTCGATCGACACCCAGGGCAACGTCGTGCCCGGCCCGGTGACTTACACGCTCGATGGCGCGCAGTACATTGCGGTGATCTCCTCGGCCAGCACCGGCTTTGCGGCCGCCGCCGGCAAGAACCGACTGCTGGTGTACAAAATCAACGGCGACGTCCAGCTGCCGCCGGCCCCACCGGAGCTGCCGCAGGTGCTCAACCCGCCGCCGGACTTCGGTGACGCGGCGATGCACGCGCGCGGGCAGGACCTCTACCAGCGCAACTGCACCGGCTGCCACGAGGGCGGGCGCATTTTCAGCGGCTTCCCGGACCTTAACTACACGGTCGCGCTCAACGCCCCGGATCTGTTCAAGTCCATCGTGGTCGATGGCGCGCTCGCCGAGAACGGCATGATCTCGTTCAAGAACTCATTGAAGCCCGAGGACGCAGAGGCGATACGCTCCTTCCTCACCGCACGTGCGAACGAGCTCAAGCGCAACCCGCCAAGATTCGGGCAGGGTGGCCCTGGTGGGCCGCCTCCGGCGGCTGGCCCGCCGCCGGCACCGGCGCCGACAGCGCACCAGTAAGTGCGATCGGCGAGCATGCGATAACGCCGGAGCTGCCGATTGGAGCGCGGGGAAAAGGAAGCCGAGTAGTCACTCGGTTTCCATCTTCGCGGGGCGCGCTGGCCAGGTGAGAACTTAATCGCCTGGCTCGGTACACCACATTCCGCGACAAGGGCCAGTCACCGGAGTGAAGATGCGCCACAATTGGCGCGGATGTGCGATGGCCCACGGCAGCGCAATGTAAGTTCCGCAGCAGGCCACCGGGACACGCGAACCCTTGACGGTTACGCTCTCAGGCGCGGTCTCGACGACATCGGGGAGCAGAGCGCCAAGCTGCTGCGCGGAAAACATATGGTTCAACGCCGGAGTGCTCAGATCCAGTCGGACGGATCTGACTGGTTCGCGTGCGTCGCTGCCGCCCGCCGCGGCTGCCATCGAGCTCGTGAGCGTGAGTGCCAGAAGGCAAGTAACGATGGCGCGCTGTTGGTGTTTTCCCAGGATCAGTGCCCCATGCCCTGCGGCGCCCCGGTCGTTGTGGCTCCAATGCCCATGTGGTTCTGCACCTGATTCATGAAATCCTGACTGCCGTCCTGAATGGCTTTCAGCTGCGCCGCTGTCAGACAGACCTTGGTACGCGCGACGCGCGTGCCGGTGTCCAAGTCGTTTCGACAGTAGCGCTCCTCGCCGTTTACCGTGGCTTTGAAATAACCGTCGGGAAGTTTGACGTTCTCGGTTGGCGCAATCACCACAGTCGTGGGGTGTGATGGAACCGTCGGCGGCGCAGGAGCTTCGGTTGTGCAGGCAACGAGCAACGCTGTACCCGCGAGAATGAAGCAGATCTTGAGCTCTCTCATTCGATAACCCTCTCGCCCGATTCACGGTCGGGATAGTAGCGCACCATGCGGTAAAAGGATGCTGTGGCGGATTTCCGGTCATAATTCGCCATCGCAACGCAGCTGTCGCTGGTCGCGACTGCTCAAAATCGTCAACGTCGGCTGCTACTTAGCGGCTTGCCCCAGCCCCTGACTTGATGCCCATGCTGCAATCGCACAATCCGCCCGGTTTCCTCGCCGACCACTTCATTCAGCGCCGCTCTGAGGCACGTCGGGACGCGAACCGCGATTGCCTCACGCATGCCTTCAGGCTTGCCAAATTCCAGGTGATCGGTCGTAGAATGCTGGACGGTGAGCTGTCACCACCGCCATCATCCGCAACTTTTTTCCAGGGGGGACATAAAAATGAAGATAGCGAACAAGCGGCTCGTCATAGCCGTGTGCGCTCTTTCCATTGCAGAAGTCGCGATGGCGGCGATCCCAAAGGCTTCGATAGACTCGGACGTGAAGGACGCGCGAGTTGCCAATGTCGTTGCGACTTCACCGAATGGCGATACCACGAACTACACCTGTGATTACGCTTGGCAAATCACTTTCCACGGGGGTGTCGAGACCACTGACTCCTGTGAAGTGAAGGTTCCCCCCGGGACCAAGGATGCCGTCGTCTGTACCAAGAAATACGATAAGAGAATCAGCGTGATCAAGTTGATCCAGTCCTATTGCAAGGTCACGCCACCCTGAGAGTCGCGAACGTCGGGCTACTTCGCGGCCGTTTTGACTGCCGATCGCACCACGGCGAGTTGTCCGATCAGGAACGCCAGAACCGCGCCGACAATCAGGGGTTGTATTGACATCCGCGAGAGGTGCAGATAGTCGATCAGCGTGATGTTGACCGCCAGCCCGAGGCCAATCCCGAGCGCCGCGCCAATACCGCAGATGATGGCATTCTCGGCCATGAAGAATACGACCACCTGACCCCGAGTTGCGCCAAGCGCCCGGCGAATTCGAGTTTGGCGGACGCGCTGGTGTACCCAGTAATCGGATGAGGCGGCTATGCCGTTCGCGGCGACACCAATCACGGCGACGAGAATCGCCGCCAGCAATCCCAATGCGGCGCGATCCGCCGTGAAGACCCTGTCGCGAATGGACTTGTATGACTGCACATCCCACACTGCGGACCCCTGAGTGCGCCGATTCAAAACTTCCCGAATCGCCTTGCTCGCAAGATCCGTGGAGCCTTGCCAATCGTCACGTATCCGGATACCCAGGGCCGGAGCCATCAACAACGGTGGCTTCGCCGGCAGGATGACCGAATCCTGGTCCTGATTGCCACCGTGGTAGCCCGGTCGCGATAGGCTGGCCACTATGCCGATCACGGTTGTCTGCGTGGTATCGAAATAGACGGTGCTGCCGACGGGGTCCTTGCC
>DASZCK010000284.1:0-13163 GCA_035943195.1 Steroidobacteraceae bacterium | reverse complement strand
CACCGACTCTATCTGCATCCTTTGCGATAGCAGACAGGGATGCGGCACTGAGGACCGCTGCAACTGCAATAGTCACTGTCTTCATTTTAATTCCCCGATTTTCCTTCGTCTCTCTTCATCGAAGCTGGCGGAGCCAGCACGTCTATCTCTCGAACCGAACCGTTCCGTCTGTTAACTGAAAGATCGCCACTTTGCTTTTGACCATCACGAGAGTTCTCCCGCGACGGTGGCTCGTCAAAGAAGTACACGCCAACGCCGTAATGCCGGCTTGTAGGCGACTCGTCCGGCTCCGTGTGACGAGCGATCCAGCTATCCAAATCGCTTACATAGCCTTCCCCACGAGCCTGCGCGACCGCCAAAAACTCATTTCGACTGCGTTCGGACAGCGGGTGGTTTGATATAACCATCCGCTCGAAATAAACCTCCCCTGTTTCGTCCTGGAGCAAGTTGTGCGCGAAGCTAGACGCCGCGGCCTCAAGGCACTTAGCGGCCCTATCAATTTGCTTTACGTTGACGTCATCGACGCCGTTCCAAATCGCAGCGCGCGATCTGCAACGCAAGGTTGTGTTGTCGACGATTTCCGCGGACTTTGTCGCTATAAGTTCGTCTAACAGACTGTCCGGATTGGCTCCAGGATTAGCCGCTTCCACTAGTTCCGCGAATGATCTGCGCCCAGGATCTAGTGAAGGATCCAACGCAAGATCCAAGGCCAATCCATAGGCGCCAGAGAACTTTGGATGGGTGTGCCAAACCGTCAGAAGCCTGGCGATCATTTGAAAGTTGCTGACTTTGTCGTCCGTCGTTGTCACGGACTTGCGACTAGGATCACGGAACAACTGCACTTCCGATCGCGTGAGTCCGGCGACAAGTGCAAGGCGCGCATCAGACAGTCGCCTGTCCTGTTCAGTCATGCGCTTCTCAAGTTCCTGAACGTAGGCGCGCCGAACCGAATCTGAGATTTCGCGAGCGGAAATGCCGCGTTCCAACGCAACCGGCATTAATGGACGCAGCAAACCAGTGAAAAGCGCGAGCAACGCTTCTCTTTCATCACTGCTTGTTTTGCGAACTGCTTCCATCGGGCATACGTCGACAATTTTGGTAATTGACATAAATCTAGGTATGACAATGGCTTATGTCAACGAAGCACCCGAAACATTATGTAATATTATGTGTTAAGCACCATAATTATCGGTATTGAATCAACGGGTTATGAAGGCTTCAGCATGGCCGCAACCAACGTCGGAGGGCCGCGACGACTTTTGGCCCCAAATTTGGGGCTCGAGTCCCTTTCTCGGCTGGTCGCTGCTAAATAGGGCTAGAAATGCTGTTTCGCATCAGAATCGCGATTTCCCCGCGCCGTCAGCGCCCCGTAAGCCCAAGTTACGATTTGCAGAGTTTCTGCGGCGCACGATCCTTCCCCTTCTCGCTTCGGGCCCCCGGCGCCCCGGACGTCAGGTCCGTTCGGCGGGATCAAACAGTCGCTGATGCTCAAGAATGGCGTAACGGTCGGTCATGCCGGCGATGTAGTCGGCGACGGCGCGGGCGCGACCGGCGGATCCCAGCGAACCTTCGAGCAATGCAATCGACTCCTGGTGATCCGTGGGCATCAGGTTCGTATCGTTCACGAATGTATCAAACAATTGGGTCACGACGAGTTTCGCCTTGGAAGTCATCCGCAGGACTTTGTAGTGGCGGTAGACGCGCTCGTTCAGGAACCGCTTGAGCTTGAGCTGCTCGCCGGCGACTTCCGGGCTGAAGCCAACCAGGGGTTTCGAACGGGCACGGACTTCGGCTACGGATTCCGGTGCCGCCGCCTCGAGATTCCTGCGGGTGGTGAGGATGAGGTCGCTGACGACGTGATTGATGACGCGGCGGATCGATTCGTGAATGACCTTGCGGGCGGGAAGATCGGTGTACTGCGCCAGCACCTTGCGCCGCTGTCGCTCGAACAGCTCGACCTCCGCAAGATCCTCAAGCGTGATGAGTCCGGCGCGCAGGCCGTCGGCCACATCATGATTGTTGTAGGCGATCTCGTCGGCGAGGTTCGAGAGCTGGGCTTCGAGTGTAGGTTGGCGACGCTGAATGAAGCGCGCGCCCAACTCCCCCAGTTTGCGGGCATTGCGCAGTGAGCAATGCTTAAGAATGCCTTCACGGCACTCGAAGGTCAGGTTCAAACCATGGAAGTCGGCGTAGCGATCCTCGAGTTCGTCGACCACCCGCAGCGACTGCAGGTTGTGTTCGAACCCGCCGAAGGGGCGCATGCAGGCGTTGAGCGCGTCCTGTCCCGCGTGACCGAACGGTGTATGTCCAAGGTCGTGGGCCAGGCAGATGGCCTCGGCCAATGTCTCGTTGAGATCAAGCGCCGCGGCGATCGAGCGGGCGATCTGCGCGACTTCCATCGAATGTGTCAGCCGGGTGCGGTACAGGTCGCCCTCGTGATTGACGAACACCTGGGTCTTGTAGACCAGCCTGCGGAAGGCGTTGGAGTGGATGATGCGATCGCGGTCGCGCTGATATTCGCCGCGAAACTGCGGCGGCGGCTCCGCGAAACGCCGGCCGCGTGACTGTGATTCCGCGGCCGCGTACGGAGCCAGGTTGGAGCCTTGGCGCCTCACGCGTGCCACCATCAGCCGAAGTATCCGTCGAGGGTTGCCTGCAGCGCTTCCCCCGGATAATCCGCCGTGACCAGCGCCGAGCCGATGCGCTTGAGCAGCACGAAACGCATCCGGCCCGCCTTCACCTTCTTGTCGATCTTCATATGCTCGAGCGCGGCTTCCGGGGAGACATCCGGCGCGGCGAGCGGCAGTCCCACCCGGTGCAGCAGCGCGCGCAGCCGCGTGACATCCGTTTCGCCGAGGTAGCCGCATTCCTTGGACATCGCCGCGGCCATCAGCATGCCGGCGCCGACGGCCTCGCCGTGCAACCACGTGCCGTAGCCGCTCGCGGCTTCTATCGCATGGCCGAAGGTATGGCCCAGGTTCAACAAGGCGCGGTCGCCGTGCTCACGCTCATCCTTGCCGACGATTTCAGCCTTGATTTCGCAGGAGCGACGGATGGCATGGGTCAATGCATCGGCGCTGCCGACGAGCAGCCGATCGACATTGACCTCCAGCCAATCGAAGAACGCGGCGTCGTGGATCAGACCGTACTTGATGATCTCGGCGAGACCGGCGCGCACTTCCCGTGGCGGCAGCGTGGCCAGCGTATTGGTGTCGGCGATGACGGCCACGGGCTGGTGGAAGGCACCGATAAGGTTTTTGCCGCCGGGATGGTTGACGCCGGTTTTGCCCCCCACCGATGAATCCACCTGGGCGAGCAGCGTCGTTGGAACCTGCACGAAATCCACGCCGCGCTGGTAACAGGCCGCGGCAAAGCCGGCCATGTCGCCCACCACCCCGCCCCCGAGGGCCACCACCGCGCTGTCGCGCGCCAGGCGGTTGGCCACGGCCACATCCAGGATCCGCGCGAGGGTCTCGAGCGTCTTGTACGACTCGCCGTCCGGCAGTATGGCTTCGATGATGTTCCGGTCTTTGAGGCCACGCTTGAGGGCCGCCGCATACAACGGCGCAACGGTCGTATTGCTGACCAGCAGCAGAGCACCGCGGGGCACATGCGCAGCCATCAGTTCGGCGTCGTCCAGCAGGTCCGGACCGATGAGAATCGGGTAGCTGCGCTCCGCGAGTTCGACGGTCAGCGTATTCACGATGGCGGGGATTATAGTGCCTTCAGCCACCGGCTATCGGGAAACCCAGGGCGTTGATGATGTCGTCGGCCACCGCCTGGATCTTGCGGCCGTCCGTTGTCACCTTGAAGTCGGCGACCGAGCAGTACAGCGGTTCGCGCTCGGCCATCAGCTGCCGCAGCTTTGCCTCAGGATCGACATTGGCCAGGAGTGGTCGATGGCGGGCGTGACTCACCCTGTGGGTCTGTTGTTCGACCGAAGTGATCAGGTAGACGACGCTGCCGCGCTGTGACAACAAGCTGCGATTTTCCGGCAGCAGAATGGCGCCACCGCCGGTCGCCAGGACCAGGGGCTCGAGCATGGTCAGGGCCTCGATGGCCTCCTTCTCGCGCTGCCGGAACCGTGCTTCGCCTTCTCTCTCAAAGATATAGGAGATGTCGACGCCGGTGCGCTTCTCGATCTCGGCGTCGCTGTCCAGGAAGGGCGCGTCCACCATCCGCGCGAGGATCCGTCCCACCGCGCTCTTGCCCGAACCCATCGGGCCGACCAGGTAGATGTTGCGCTTGCCGAGCATGGTGCCGGCAGGATAGCAAACGGCCGCCTTGCGGCGGCCGTTCATCCAGCACTGATCAGCCGGGGGGGCTATTGGACCGAGACGGGAACCGTCAGCGACGTGACCGAACCGCTCGGCGAGGTCACGACCACCGTCAGGTTTCCGGACGATGCGTTCGCCACCGTGGTGAAGGTGGCCGGGTAGTTCTGCCCGCCCTGGCCCGCGTCGCAACCTACGCTGGTGGTTCCCGCTGCCTGCGTCACGCCGGGCGGATTGGCGACGATGGCCGGGTCGGCGGAAATGATGACGGACGTGCCGGCCGCCATCGAATTGCCGTGCTGATCCTGGACATTGAAGACCACCGATGCGGCCGTGGAACGGGGCAGGGTGAGCGTGGGTGCAGAGGGCGAACCGCTAAACGGTGCAGTGGAGCCGCCGGTGGTGACCGCCTGCCCGGTGATGAGCGAATTGCTGGTGGACATGATCAGCAGATGCGCAACACCGATGGCGAGTGTCCCCTGCTTACAGCTCGAGGTGGAACTCGTGCCATTGCAGATGATGCCGACAAAACTGCCGGTCCCCGGGTCCCGGATGCCGTTACTGTTGAAGTCGATGTACGGGTCGCCGAGCAGGTAGTGGCCCAGTTCGCCGGCATCCAGATACGGCTCGCCGAGATCGTCAAAGCTCTCGCCGGTATCGTAAAAGCCATTGCCATTGGCATCGACGAATGACTCCTCGCCGATCGTCGTCGCCAGAATGACGCCGCGGCCGTCCGCTTTGACGGCGGGTTGGCTGGCGTTGTAGTTCGGATCCGAGGCCGCAAAGGGCCGCGGATTCGAACTCGTCCAGGTCACCGAGCAGGCACCGGGAGTGCCGGAACTGCCGTCGGTCGCGCCCGTGACGCAGGAACCGGAAACCTGTCCGGTATCCGTGGTGAAGGCCACGGCCGTATTCTGCGGCACCGGATTGTTATAGCGATCCGACAGATGGACCGTGATGGGAACGGTCACGCCATCCTCACTCCATGCCTCAACGTTCGGGCAGCTGAGCGAACTGGTGCTGCTGGCGTATTTGGCCGATCCGACCGCGATCGAGAAGGCGCCGGAGGTCGGCAGACCGGTGGTGACGGTCAGCTGACTGGATTGCGTGCTCAGCGCCGGCGAGGCGATGCTCGCGGTCACGCGCACCGCCGAATGCGCCGTGCCGGAACTCACGGTGGTCGACACCGTACCGTCGGACACCGTCTGTGCCGAGGAGGGCGATACCGTCAGGCCGCCGACCGTGGTATTCAGGGCGAAATTGACGGTGACCCCGGGTCGCGGGCCGCCGCTGGCATCCAGCACCTTGAAGACCACGGAGGAGGTCTCGTTCAGGCCGGTGCCCTTCAGGCCGATCTGGCCGGGCGTCGCCGAGACGAACTGGATGGAGCCGATCGAGGCCGCCGCGACGGTGACCGTGCCTGTGGCGGAGAGCGATTGCGCACCCACGGTCGCGGAGGCCGTGATCAGATCGGAGCCACTGCACCCCTTCGCGGTGTAGGTCGCCGAGGCGACGCCGGTGCTCGTCACCACCGAATTCGGTGGCACGGTGACGCCGACCGGGGCGGCGGTGGTGGACACGACGCCGGCCAGCTGATTGGCGATGCAGGTTGAATTGAACGAGACCGTGACCAGGCCGGCCGTGTACAGCACTCCGGACTGGTCGACGACCGACACCTGCAGGCTGGTGGTGCCGCCCGCCGACAGCGTCGGAACCGCGATGGCGATGACACCGGGCACGAAGGAGCTGCCGCTGCCATTGCCCAACTGCGCGGTGGTGGTGCCGCCGGTGGATCCGCTGACGACCTGAACGTCGGTCGTCACCACCTGGCTTCCCGCAGTCGCCGTCACCGTGATCACGCGCAGCGACGTGTCGCCGGCGACGCTCAGGGTGGAAACAGCCTGACCACTGGCGTCGGTCTTCACGCACCCATTGGTGCCACCGGTCACCGTGACCGCACCGGATGAGGTCTTGAAGCAGATACTGACGCCGGAAATCAGGACGTTGTTGTCGTTCTTGGCGAAGGCCGTGATGGTGACGTTGCTGGAACCATCCGAGGGAATGGTCGGTGCGCTGGAGTTGATGGCGAGTCCGGAGGCCACGGACGCCGGTGCAGAGGAGCCGCCTGGCGCGCTGGAGCCGCCTGTCCCGGTCCCGGACCCCGGCGTCACGAACGCCGCATCGCCGCTGCCACCGCACGCGGCGAGTATGGCTGCGACCGCCAGCATTGCCAGAGTTGCCAAGAATTTACGCATGTCCCACCTGAAAATTCGTTGCGATTAAGACCGGTTGATTGCAGTGCATCAGTACACGTTGACGCCTTCGTGAACGATCTTCGGCGTCACAAAGATCAAGAGCTCGTCTTTGTCGTTGGTCTTAGTAGTCGTCTTGAATAGGTTGCCGAGGATCGGCACATCGCCCAGGTACGGCACCTTGGTTTCATCGACCCGGTGCGTGGTCTGAAGGATGCCGCCGAGGACCACGGTCTGGCCGTCGCTGACCAGCACCTGCGTGGTGATTTCCTGGGTGTCGATACTGGGTACGTTGACGCCGCCGGACGCCACGACGATGGTGCCGACCACATCCTTCTTTACATCCACATCGAGGATGATGCGATTGTCGGGCGTGATCTGCGGAGTCACTTCCAGTGACAGCACCGCGGGCTTGAACTCGATGGAGGTCGCGCCGCTGGATGCCGACTGCTGGTAGGGGATCTCGGTGCCCTGGATGATGGTGGCCTGCTTCTGGTTGGCCGTGATCACGCTGGGCGAGGAGATGATGTCGGCCCGCGTCTCGGTCTGCGCGGCCGACAGCTCCAGGTCCAGGAGATAGTCGGAGCCGAGCACGCCCAGCGCAATGCTGCCCGCGGGGCTCGACACCGGTAGATTCACGTTGTAACGCGTCGGGGCGGCGCCGCCGGTGGGCAACGTGACCGGGAACGGCGAACCGGTGCCGGTCAGATTGGTCAGGGCCGAGCCCACGATGGTATTGACGCCTGCGGCCGAACCAGAGGTGGTGACGAGGCCATTGGCGCCGTTCTTGTTGACGCCATTGAATCCCAGCACTGCACCCAGCTCACGCTGGAAATCGTTGTTGACGATGACCAGGCGCGCTTCGATGCGCACCTGGCGCACCGGAATGTCGAGGGTTGCCACCAGCCGGCGCACATCCTCGAGCCGGTCCGAGGAGTCCTGCACCAGCAGCGTATTGGTGCGGGCATCCACCGACACCGTGCCACGCGGTGACAGCAGCGAACGACCCGGTGACTTGATCAGGGCGGCCATGTCGGAGGCCTTGGCGTAGTTCACCTGCATGAACTCCGAGCGCAGCGGCTCAAGTTCCTGCATGTCCTTTTTTGCCGCCAGTTCCGCCTTCTCACGCGCAGCGATTTCATCGGCCGGCGCCACGATGATGACGTTGCCGTCCTGGCGCTTGTCCAGACCCTTGGTCCGCAGCACGATGTCCAGCACCTGGTCCCAGGGAACGTTCTGCAGACGCAGCGTCATGCCGCCGTGGACCGAGTCGCTGACCACGATGTTCTGGCCACTGGTATCGGCCACCAGCTGCAGCACCGCTCGGGTGTCGAGGTCCTGGAAGACGATCGACATCTTCTCACCCGTGTACTGGCGCTTCTCCTCCTGCGCCACGTCCGGCTTGCGCCGCGGCTGAATCTCCACCACGTACTGGTCGTTGGTCTGGTAGGCCAGCTGTTCGTAATCGCCCTTGGCGTTGATGATGAGCCGGGCGTCACCGCCGGAACGGGTGGCGTCGAAGCCCGTCACCGAAGTGCCATAGTCATTGGCGTCGAAGCGGCGCATCAGGCTCTTGGGCAGCTCGGTGCCCACGAAATCGACGACCACCTGGTCACCGACCTGGCGCAAATTGATCGGCGTATGCGGATCGGACAGGCGCACGACCACGCGGCCGGCCCCATCGACACTGCGTCGGAAATCAATGCTCTGGATGCTGCGCGTGCCGATAGTGGTCGGCGCCGCGCCATCGCTGGCGGCCGGCGTGGCGTTGGCCTGCGCCGACGCGCTTGCCGCGCCGGCCGCACCCAGGGTGATGATGATGTTGTTGCCATCCACACGCATGGCGTACGGCATCATCTTGTCGAGGACGAGTTCCAGGCGGCTGCGATCCCCGGACTGGGCGGCAAGAATCGAGTCGAGGCCACCCGAGCGCACGTCGATGCGCCGCGAGGTCAGAGCCAGGGACGTGTTCGCCAGGTCCACGGCGACACGCGCCGGATTGTCGATGGCGAAACTCGTCGGCTGCGGCGCCGGACCGGACAGTTTCAAGGTGAGCTGCATCTGCTGGCCGGCCAGTGGCCGTACGTCGATGGCCTGCAGGGAGTTGCTGTCAGCTGCGCGAGCCGGCGACAGGAGGGTTGAACCGACGATGAGCGCGGTCAGTAGCGTCGCGAAGGCGCTCTGGATCCGGTTCAACGGGTTGAGGCGTGTCATTTTTGAAAACTCCCTGCAGCTGTTCGGCTATTCATTCAAAGAGAGCGCCGCGGGACGCTCGATGTAGCCACCCAGTCCGTCCGGAACAATTTCACGAACGTCGATTTTTGCCGTGGAAATAGCGGTTATCTTGCCGTCGTTCGTACCCAGGTAGTTGCCGACGACGACCCGATGCACCAGTCCGTCCTTGGTCTGGACCAATCCGAAAATCTGCCCGCCCTGCTGAATCGTTCCGACCATCTTCATCGTGTCCAGCGAGTACTGTTCCAGGAACTCGCGGTTGCGATGGGCGTCGGGGCGCAGATTCGCGTTGCCGGCATTGGGCGAGGTCGGCATGAACGGCGAGCGCAGGTTCATGTCGGCATAGACGTAAGTCTGGTAGGGCTTGACCTCAGGCAGCGGCTCGACGCGTCCACCCGCTTCCTTGTTGGTCTCATTGATGAAGGCCTGCAGGTCATCATCGCCGCTGGAACAGGCGGCCAGTCCCGCCGCGGCAGCCACGACCAGACCCAGCAGCACCGGAATGCGCACAATGGCCTTGACGCTGCTCATTTCGGCGGCCCCTTCTTGCCGGCTTCCGCACCTGCCAGCTCGTCCTCATCCAGGTAGCGGTAGGTCTTCGCCGTCACGTCCATCGTCAGATTGTCGTAGCCGGTCTTGCCGTCCGGCTTGATCTCCAGGTCGTGCAGCGTGACGATGCGCGGCAGCGCCGCGATGCCGCTCACGAACTGGCCGAACTGGTGATAGCTGCCGCTGAAGCGCATGCGCACCGGATACTCGGCGTAGAAGTCCTTCTTCACTTCCGCGCCCGGCTGGAACAACTTCTGCGACAACCCCGCGGCGAGACCGGTCTGCGAGATGTCCACCACCAGGTTCGGAACCTCGGTACGGCCGGGCAGCTGGCGCAGCAGGGCGCCGAAGGAGCGCTCGATGTCGGCGAGCTGCTGTTTGTAGACGCTGAGGTTCACCGCCTGTGCGTGCTTGGTGCGAAATTCCTGGCGCAGCTTCTGCTCTTCCTGCTGGTACTGCTCCAGCTGCGGGCTCTCGTTCTCCCACACGAACACGTAGCCGAGAATGAAGGTCAGCACCACCAGCCAGATCGCCACCGCGCCGATGCGGATGGGCAGCGGCCAGCGGCCGGGTTCGCGCGGATCAAGTGACCGCAGTTCCTCCATCAGGTTCATGGCGAAACCCCCCGGCGTACGCCCACCTTGGACGCGCCTGGCTTGGGACCACCCGCGGCTGCGGCACTGGTATCCGCGGCGTTCGGCACTTCATCGGCGAACACCGTGAAAGTCTGGCCGCCGTTGGCGTCGGCCTGTATCCCCTGCAGCTCCGGATGCAGCAGCCACTGCGAGGCCTCGATGTTGCGCATGAAGGCCGAGACGCGCGTACTGGACTGCGCGATGCCGTCGAAGCGGAACTTCTGGTCAGTCTGCTTGATGGCCGTCAGGTAGGTTCCCTCGGGCAGCGTCTTCACGATCTCGTCGAACACGTGCACGATTTCCGGGCGCGCCCGCTGCAGCTTCTCGATGATCTCCATGCGGGCGATGAAATTCTGCTTGGAGGCTTCGAGGCTGTTGATCTCCTCGATCTGCTTGTCGAGACTCTTGATCTCGACCCGCAGCCGGTCATTGCGGCGCTGCTGACCGTCGATCATCGAGTTGAACATCAGGTAGCCGAGGAAGGCCAACAGGACCGCGACCAGGGTGGCGCCACCCAGCGCGATCAGGAACTGTACCTGGCGCTCTTTGCGTTGCTCGTCGCGCCAGGGGAGGAGGTTTATCCGTGGCATGTCAGTCGAAACTCCTCAGAGCAAGACCACAGGCCGTCAGCAGCGCCGTGGCGTCCCGCGCCACCGCCTGGGCCTTGGCGCGCGAGGACAGCTTCATCTGTCCCAGCGGATCGCCCTTTTCGGCGGAGATTCCCACGCGGCTGGAGATGACATCGCCGACGCCGGAGATGTTGGCGCAGCCGCCGCAGACCAGAATCTTCTCCGGCTGCTCGCGGCCCGAGCCGGAGGCCAGGTAGAACTGCAGCGAGCGGCTGACCTGCTGCGTCATGTCATCGATGAAGAGGTCGAGCACCTCGGACTGGTAGTTGCCCGGCAGGCCGCCTTCCTTCTTGGCGCGCCCGGCCTCCTCCATCGAGAGGCCATAGGTACGCATGATTTCCTCGGTGAGCTGCTGCCCGCCGAAGGCGAAGTCACGCGTGTACACGATCTTAAGATTGCGCAGCACGCTGAAGGTGGTGCTGGTGGCGCCGAAATCCACCACCGCGATCGAGCGGTCGATGCCGCCGTCGGGCATCTGGTGCGTCATCAGTTTGCAGGCGTTCTCGAGCGCGAAGGCCTCCACGTCGACGATCTTGGCGGTGAGTCCCGCCGCATTGATCGCGGCCTGGCGCTGTTCGACGTTCTCGGTGCGGGTGGCGACCAGCAGCACGTCGTTGTTCTCGGTCTCCTTCTCGGAGGGCCCCAGGACCTCGAAGTCGTAACTGACCTCATCCATGGGAAAGGGGATGTACTGGTCGGCCTGCATCTCAACCTGGGCCTCCAGGTCGCCGGCGCGCAGGCTGCGCGGCATCTGGATCACCTTGGTGATAGCGGCATCGCCGTTGATGGCAATCGCGACCTCGCGGCTGCGGGTGCCGGAGCGCTTGATGCAGCGTTTTACGGCCTCGCCCACGGCTTCGGCATCGACGATGGTCTGCTCATTCACGGCATTCTGAGGAGTGGGTTCAGCGGCATAGGCCTCGACCCGGTACTGGCCGCCCGCCATCGACAGCTCGATCAATTTGATCGAGGACGTTGTTATGTCAAGACCGACAAGCGGCCGATACTTACCCTGCAGCAGGAACATTTTCTTTCCTTATCAGTAAGTTACAGCCGAAAACGCCTGCGTAGGATAAGTTCGTAGGCCACTATATAACAGTGCAAAGTTAAATAGAACGAGGGATCGCTTCAGGACCCCCCCGTAAGGCCATGATGTGGCAGTGCCGGACCCGGAACTGTTGCCGGCGTCACACTTGCGCAATCCCGTCCCGCCCAACATTTTCGTTTGCGTATGGTCCAATCAGCTTTTGGGGAGACTAGGCTCCTGAGGATCCATGGGCGTGACAGGAAGAGGAAGACTGCGGCTGGGGCGGCGCTTACCATGCGTGAAACATGGCTAGGGAAGCGTCTAACGTCTCAGCCGGCAGCCCCGCTGTCCTAGGTACTCACACCCTTAGACCGGAAGCTTTGCGTCCCCACCTTTCGGTGAGTTTGCCTTTAAGTCGGCGGCTACTATGCATAGCAGCCGAAACCTTATCAAGCGGATACAGTCACGTTCTGTGAAACGAAACTACCTCTCTCTCCTGATAGCAGCTGTGGGCGGTGTGATCCTGTTCACACTATTTGGCGCCATCGGCCTGGCCGGCTGTTATGTCTACCTCGAACCCTCGCTGCCCTCAGTCGAGACCATGCGCAATGTGGAAATGCAGGTGCCGCTGCGCGTCTATACCCGGGATGGCGACCTGATCGCGCAGATCGGCGAGCAGCGGCGGCTGCCGGTGACGTGGGAGCAGGTTCCCGATCTCGTCAGACATGCCTTTCTCGCAGCCGAGGACGATCGCTTCTTTCAACACCACGGCATCGACTATCAAGGACTGGCGCGCGCAGTCCTGGTGGACCTCATCTCGGGGGACCGCGCCCAGGGCGCGAGCACCATCACCCAGCAGGCGGCGCGCCAGCTGTTCCTGACCCTGGATAAGACCTGGCGGCGCAAACTCGAGGAGGCCTTCCTCACCTACCGCATGGAGCATGAATTCAGCAAGCAGGAAATTTTCGCGCTGTACCTCAACGTGGTGTTCTTCGGCGAGCGCGCCTACGGCGTGGCGGCCGCGGCCGAGACTTTCTACGGCAAGTCGCTCGATCAGCTGACCGTCGCCCAGGCGGCAACCCTGGCCGGTATCGTGCAGCTGCCCTCGCGCTACAACCCCATCGTGAATCCGCAGTTCGCCAAGGCGCGGCGCACCTATGTGCTGCGGCGTATGAAGGAGCTGGGTTACATCGATGCGGCGACCGCCGCCGCGGCGAACGCCGAGTCGGTGGAAGCGCGCACCCATGCGCCGCTGTACGACGTGGACGCGCAATACGTGGCCGAGATGGCCCGCCAGGAAGTGCGCAAGCGCTTCGGACCCAAGGCCGAGACCACCGGGTACCGGGTCTACACCACCATCGACAGCCGCCTGCAGACCGCCGCCAATCGGGCCGTGCGGCTGGGCCTCATCGAATACGACCGCCGCTACGGCTGGCGGGGTGCCACCGCCCACGTGGATGTCCCCGCAAGCGCCGACAGCTCCGATCTCGAAGATCTGCTGGATGAATACCCGCCGGTCGGCCCGCTCATCCCCTCGGTGGTCACCGAGGTCGCGGACCAGT
>DASZCK010000283.1:0-21164 GCA_035943195.1 Steroidobacteraceae bacterium | reverse complement strand
CCGGGCAGCGCGATGAGGGTGAGGTCTTTTCCCCATGCCTCGTGCCGAATGCGCTCCGCGAGCTCATATCCGGTTAAGTCCGGCATCCCAATATCAAATATTCCGACGTCCGGGCGCGCCCGCGTCGCGGATTCGAGCGCTTCAAGGCCGGAATGCGCCAATAGCACTTCGTGCCCCGAGAGCTGCAGCAGCATCCTCAGCGTCTCAGCATTGTCACGATTGTCATCAGCAATGAGAATCCTCAGCGGACCTTTGGCATCGGCGATGCCACCATCGGGCTTGGACGCAGGAATGGTGGACTCATCGACGATGACGGTTCGGGGCAGATAGATCGAAAAATCACTGCCCTGGTTCGGTCCCGCGCTGCGCGCCTCGATTCGTCCGCCGTGCAATTCGATGAGCCCCTTGGCGAGGGCGAGACCAATCCCAAGGCCTCCTTCGCTACGGCCGACCTCCGATTCGACCCTGGAGAACATATCAAACACCTTGGTGAGCGCCTCGGCACTCAGGCCAACGCCGTTGTCGCGCACGTAGATGACCAGGCGATTGCCGTCGAGGCGAGATCCCATATGTATGAGCCCTCCCTTCGGCGTGTATTTCGCCGCATTGGTGAGTAGGTTGGTGATGGCCTGGGTGATTCGGACCGGATCAACTTCCAGTTTTATCGGCGCCGAGGGGCGATCGACCCGCAGCGTGTGCTCCTTGAGGTTGATGGCGGGCTGAACGGCCACGATGGCATCGTCGATGAGCACCTGAACGTCGACGTATTCTTTCTTGAGTAGGAAGGCGCCTCGGGTAATGCGCGCGACATCCAGCAGGTCATCCAGCAAAGTACTCATGTGCGCGACCTGCCTGGAAATGATGGTCTGCGCGTGCTGGAGGTCGCCGGGATCCAGCTTGGGAGACCGCAGGAGCTGCGCGGCGATCCGAATGGGAGCCAAGGGATTACGCAGTTCGTGCGACAAGGTCGCCAGAAAGACGTCCTTGCGGACGTCAGCTGCAACCAGTGCCTCTTCGGCTTCGACGATGCTGGTCACGTCGACGAATGTGACCAGCACCCCACTGGCGCTGCTGTCGGGCTCCCGATACGGCAGGACTCGCATGATGTAATGCACCTTGCCGTCGTCCCGATCGACGCGTCTTTCCAACGGTTCAAGACTGGACAGGACGAAGGCGATATCTTCCCGGATGCCCTGGTACTTCAGATGACTGACGATATCCGTCAGCGGGCGGCCGTGATCGCTCGGGATCAAATTGAAAATAGTCGCTATGGCGGGTGTGAAACTGCGAATGATCAGGTGGCGGTCGAGAAAAACCGTGGCGATCTGGGTGCTTTCAAATAGATTCCGTAGGTCGCTGTTGGCCTGGTCCAGCTCGTCGACCTTTTCTGTGAGCCGAAGGTTGACGGTGTGAAGCTCCTCGTTGAGCGACTGCAGCTCCTCCTTTGAAGTCTCCAGCTCCTCGTTGGTCGACTGCAGCTCTTCGTTGACCGAGTGAAGCTCCTCATTGGAGCTGCGCAGCTCCTCGATGGCCGTCTGATACTCCTCGCCAAGCGATTGCAGTTGCTCGCAAGTGCTGGCAAGCGCAGTTTGCAGTTCGCCGACGATCCCTTCGTTTGCAGCCACCGGACCCAACAAACGCTCGTACCGGTTGACGGCGTGGCTGTTGTCCTTGGTTTCGGTGCGCTTGCTCATGGGGAGGGTTCTCGATTCGTTCTGCAACAGAATCCGACGACTGTCCGCAGTATCGACCGCCGGCCGGAGATTCAAAGGGGGCAAACCAGGTCGCTGCCATGGCGCGTTGAGCTCAGGACTTCGGCCCTGAAGCCGCCTAAAGATCCGCGCGGTCTTATCGATCGTCTCGAACAGACTGGAATGGTGCGCAACGGATTCAGAGCCACCCAGGAGCAATATGCCCCCGGGGATCAGGGCGTAATGAAATAGCGGAACGATCCGGGCCTGGAGCTCCGGATTCATGTAGATCAGCAAATTTCGACACGAGACCAGGCTCATCATCGAAAAGGGTGGATCACGCACCAGATTGTGAGCCGCGAAAGTACAAAGCTCCCGGATTTCCTTCGCCACATTGTAGCCGGCATGCGAGGCTCTGAAGAATCGCCGTAATCGCGGCTCTGACATGCCTTCCAGGAGTGCCGTGGGATAACGGCCGAGTCGCGCGGTCTCGATTGCCGCGTCGTCGATGTCGGTGGCGAAGACCTGCACTTTCGGACATATGGGCAATCGATCCATTTGCTCGCGTAGCAGAATGGCGAGTGAGTAGGCCTCCTCGCCCGTGGCGCACCCCGGCACCCACACGCGCACCGTGGCGTCCGCCATCCTGCCTGCAAACAGCTGCGGTATGACTTTGTCAGCCAGTACCTGGAAAGTCTCCTGATCGCGAAAGAAACCGGTGACGCGTATCAAGAGGTCGCGAAACAGCAAGCCAATCTCGGCCGGATCGTCCTTGAGTTTCGCAGTGTAATCTTCCAGCGTGGCGGCATTCACCACCGCCATGCGGCGCCCCACTCGCCGTAAGAACGTCTGACTCCGATAGCCACTGAAGTCGTGGCCGACGTGCGTCCGCAGGAGTGTACAAATGGCGAGGCGTGCGGCATCGATGCCGCTGGCCGCATCTGCGTGCTTGTGGGCTTCAAGACCGACGTTCTGCAGGCGCAGCAGGTGGCCGGGGATCTCCTCGACAGGAGCTATAAGATCCACTGATCCGGTAGCGATCGCGCGGGCCGGCATCTCTCCGTATTGAGGCGCAGCCCCGTTTTCGCGCTGTGCAATGGTGAGTCCCCCGCACTGCCTGATGGCCTTGAGCCCGAGCGCTCCGTCGCTGCCTGTGCCTGAAAGTACGACGCCGACCGCAAGTTGGCGCATCGAAGTCGCCAAGGAGTCGAAGAAGGTGTCAATCGGACGAAACACGCGATCACCTGCGTCGGGCGCTTCTATGCGGAAACGTCCCTCAGCAAGCGTGACGACGCTGTGCGGTGGCGGCACATAGACGCGGTTCGGCTCGATCAGGGTGCCATCCGCGGCATGGACCACGGGCATCGAGGTCCAGCGGCCGAGAATCTCGCGGAGCACGCTCGTGCCATCGGCTGGCAGGTGCAGAATGGTCACGAATGCCATGCCGGATTCGGGCGGCAGATGCGCAAAGAAATTTCGAAACGCGTCAAGGCCTCCGGCGGACGCGCCGAGGCCAACGACCGAAAACTTGGCGGAATTCATAGAGCCTGCCGGGGAGTTCGGGTTGCCCCCTCATCGCGTCCGGCATTAGAGCATAGGGCCGGCCACTCTTGTGTAGGACGGGCCCTCTGCGCATCGATGTCGACTCGCTCAAAGCGAGCCCTCCTTCCTGAATGCAAGCACGTGAAACTATTGAAAATAGTCCTCGGATGACGAACGACAAGACAGTCAGAGTCTGAGACGGCCCGGGTGCTTTGTCCGGCGGGAGGCGACCGCTGGATAGATTGCGACCGGCGCACTACGGTTTGCGGCACCTGCGGGCAAGGTTCCGCGCATCCACCCGCTGGCGAATCTGGACGGTCGTGTCACACCTACCGGCGTGCCGCACTGCGTCGTCGGTGGTGCCGATGGTCGGCATCTGGGTGATGAATAGGATCTTCCGGTTGCGCGACCGTAGCCTACCGTTGACTTACCAACATAAAAATATGCGAAAGGGCGCGACTGCGCTAATTTGGCTGCCAGAACCGGTGATTGGGCATCATGAACGCAATCAATGTCATCGCTCCGTACAAGTATCTGGACATGTGGGTGTTCGATGATCCTCGGTTCGGTTTAGTGCAAGAGCCGTTTGTTAGCGGCACGGACACACTCATTGAGCACGCAGTGGCGACGATTCCCGGCGCCGAGAACGGCTTCAATTTGCTGTTTTCAGGCACCGCCTTTCCGGGTTACCAGATCCGCCTTGAGTGGCGCCGGAGCGATATGGGCGGAAACTGGTACTACGAACCAACGCTCAATCTTGAGGCCTGGTTGTGCCCCGCCATGTACAAGTATTTTGAAGCAGCGCCCCGCGAGCTCTTTCTGCAGGTGAAGCCGAAGGGCCGTCGCGGTTAAGTACTTCGAGCGGAACTTCCGTTGGGCAATACATCCATCCGAAAAGCCAGGCCCGAAGGTACGCGCCTTGCGAGTGTTGAAGTGGTATGCAGGTGAAGGCCAATCGTGAGCACGCTCAACAAGCGCTTCAATGCCCAACTACAAGTCAGTCCCAAAAAGGGCGGCTGGACATACGTCGTAATGCCACGCTCGGCGGAGTTTTTCAAGACCAGGGGCCTTGTAAAAGTCAAAGGCACCGTCGACGGACTTCCATTTCAGAGTTCATTCATGGCCCTCGGTGATGGGACTCATAAGCTTCCTATCAAAGCGGAGCTGCGTGCCCGGCTTGGCAAGACAGCCGGAGACCGCGTAGCAGTTCATCTGCTGACGCGATTGAAATGATCTACGGCTGACCTCCAGGTCGCACTGCGTAGGATCGGTCGACGCTCAATGCGGGGACGCGAAACCCGGCGGCCCTTGGGGATTGGGTGGAGCGTCAGGCGCGTTCGGCCGGGCGACCAGGGTGCAGGTCGCGGGCAACGGGCCTCCCGGGCCATTGATCTGTACGGCATCGCCGACGGATTTTCCGTTACAGGCCGTCAATGCCTGAGGGTTGAAGGCACCTCTGAAGCGACCTTGCCGGGGTCCTCCGCCCCGCCCGCCAAAGCCACCGAATCCGCCGAAGCCACCATTTTCCCCGGTGAATTGCAGTGACTCCTGGAAACGGACGGTGTCACCTGATCTTCGGATGGCGTTCGGCGGCAGTGCCTCCCCGACCAGGGTGAAGAGATGTTTGTTGACGAAGAATATGGCGATGGCGGAGCGGCTGCCGTTGGCCCCGGTGACGCTCAATTCGCGCCCATAGGCCCGATTGACTCGCGCATCGATGGCCACAGTCACCTTGCCTGAAGTGCCAAACGATTTCTCAGCCTCGGCAATTGTGGCCGTGCCATCGGCGCTGGTGCTCGAATAATCCACGACGCTCAAGGTATAGGTTATTGCGTCCTGCCGGACGGCGTACCGTGTCATGGGTAGCAAGATGCCGGCGGCAGTCTTGAATGTGGTCTTTTCTACGCTCGGGGCCGCGGGAAACTGGATGACGAATCCCGCCTCAGGATAGGCGTAGGCCGTCCATTCCTGAGCGTTCGCTGTTACGGGTATGAGGCAGCCAGCCGTCAAAATCGCCACAAGCGCCTTCATGTAGGCGAACGCTGGCCAAGCACCTTGCCGTTGGCCAAGGTCACGGAGACCAGCTGACCCCCGTACGAGCCGTCACGCAGAGGGTGCAATCGCACCGTAACTTTGTCGCCGGGATGGACCGCATCCGGTGTCCAGCCGAATCTTTCCAGCTGACCTGCACCGCCCAACTCCAGCGGCCATTCGCTGGCGACGCCACTGGCGTCCGGCACCATGATGCGCAGCCAGCCGTGCGGATTGATGAGTTCGAACTCCTTGACCGTTCCAGCCACGGTGTCGGTGCGGCTACGGTCAAACATCGCGAACGAATGATGTGCGCCGGCCGTTGTGGCACAGCACAAGAACGACAACGTCAGACAACTGATCCGCGGAAAGCGATTCATGGTCGAAGTCCTCGTTTGCGTGCGCCGAGCATAGCGCACCCCGGCACCCGTTGGCATTCGTCGACCGTGTCGAATTGTTACGAAATTCCCGGGCCGCATCGGCTGCCGCCGCTAGGTTTTCAGGATTTCCGCCATGTTGACCAGGGCTTCCGCCACTTCGTAAATGCGTTTGTTCTGATTCATGGCCGTAGCGCGCAGCAGCGCATAGGCATCGGTCTCGGAGAGCTGCCGACGCTTCATGAGCATGCCCTTGGCGCGATCGATCATCTTGCGCTGCGCCAGCGCCAGGCGCGCGCGCTCCAGCTGACCGCGCATTTCCTCGAGGTGACGGGACTGCGCCTGGAGCACGTCAAGGATCGAGCGCATGGGCTTGGGTATGGCGCCATCCACTGTGTACAGGCCGACACCGCCCTCGACACCCAGCTGATTGGCCGCAGGATCGACGTCCATGACCAGCATGGCCACCGGCATAAGCGTGCCGGGCTCATCCGGCCAACGGGTCGATTCCTCGTCCAATTCGCGGCTGGCGATGGCGAGCTTGTCACGGCCTACGCGTCCGACAGCCGCGGCCATCTCATCCTCGATCCGTTTCATGGCGTCGATGCGCCCGCTCGAGTGCTCGAACCAATCATCCGCGAGCCCTTCGCGAAACGCTTCAGTCCCGGTGGCAGCAAGTGCCGCGGCGCGCATTGTTTGCACTGCCAGCGAATCGCGATGCGCCAGGATCTTATTGAACGCGGTGACGAACGCGCCATCCGCAAACTGCGCAAAGATCCGGAAGGCCTGTTCCTGTGCGGCCACCAGGAACTCGACGCGTCGCCCATCCTGGGTTTCGAGGCTGCCACTGGAAAACGCACTGCCGAGTAGCGCGCGCTCCTGTCCTGCGTACTCCTTGCCTTGCACGAAGTTGACGAGTGCCAGAAGTGCACGGGAGACGGCGGTGTCTGCGGCGATATCTGCGACTTCAAAACCAACGCCGAGCAGGCAGGCGATGACCTCGTTGAATGTCCGGATGGCCTCCTGTCCGGCGATTTCCAATGACGCAATTTGCTGCCGCGTGTCCGGCAGCCCCTGCAGGGCCCGCACTGCCAGCGCCACACGGGTGTAGAAGCGCGCACCGGAACTTAAGTGTTCGAGGTGCTCATCAACGCTGCGCAGGCGTTCCAGCACCTGTTCAGATAAGGCGTCGCAGTGTGCGACCCGCTCGGCCCGCAGCTGCGCGAACTGCGCACCGTGTGAACCCAGGTAGATGGCGGATGCGCCGCGTTCCTTCTGCAGTGCATGGATAAGTTCGCTGATGTCGCGGATCAGATCACCCAGAATCAACAGCTGCTGCAGATCACGGATCCGGCACAGCTGGGCAGAGCGCAAATGACGGGCAACGGGTTCTTCGATGATCACGAAATGAATGTCGCATCAATTCCAGTGGGGGCACAAGTGAGTACTCGTGCACGCACACTAATCGTGCGCCGTGGCCTGGGTATGCCCTGAAACGGAACGTTGGCTCCGTGCGCGTGTGTGGTCGTTATGACCGTTGAGACAGTAAGTCCTTGTTCTGCAAGAACTGGAATCTACGGCTGCGCCGATGGTACGGGGATTGCAATGTGTAGTACGTAGTTCGCGGGTCCAACGAGGGACCCGTGCATGGCAATGCCGCCACGTCGTACGCGTCGCCGAGCGATGCGTACCGCTGGCGGTTTTTTTTGCCCGGAACCTGGAGTGAATTTGATCAAGATCATCACCTCTCTGAAGAGCGGTAACTGGAAGGCGCTGCTGGCCTGCTTCCTGTATTTCGATACCGGCTTCACCGTCTGGGTCATGTTCGGATCGCTGGCGCCCTTCATTGCCAAGCAGATCTCGCTCGCGCCCACGCAGTCCGCCTTCCTGGTGGCAGTTCCCGTGCTCGTTGCCTCAATCGTCCGAGTGACCTTCGGTAACCTGTTTCAGTCGGTCAATGGTCGAGCGCTGGCGCTGCTCGGGATCTCCCTGTCCGCCCTGCCGGCGCTGCTGCTGTTGTTGCCGATGGTGCCGAGTTTTCGGACGCTGCTGGTCCTGGCCGGCCTGCTGGGTGTCGGCGGAGCAAGTTTCGCCATTGCGCTACCCATGGCGGGCAGCAGCTACCCGGCCCGCGTCCAGGGTCTGGTCCTGGGAATCGCGGCCGCGGGCAACATCGGCGCGGTCGTGGACGGATTCGTGTTTCCGGGACTGGCTCAGCGCATTGGTTGGCAGCACGCAACGGCCGCGGTTCTGCCGTTGCTGGCGGCCACCGCGGTGGTCGTCATTCTGTGGGCCGATGATCGCAGTCCCAAAACCGGTAAGGTCGTGACGGGCTTCCTGGGCTTCGCCGCATCGCTGATCGGCGTCATCGCGCTGGTGCTCCTGGTCAATGCCGGCTTCCTCGGGCGCGGCAATCTTGGTCTGCTGCTGCTGCCGGTGCTGGGCGCGCTGCTGGCGCTCGCGGTGCTGCCGCGCAAGTATCTGGCCGTGCTGGCCGAGCGCGACAGCTGGGTGGTGATGCTGGTGTACAGCATCACCTTCGGCGGCTTCGTGGGCATGACCTCGTACCTGACCTTGCTGCTGACCACGCTCTACCAGCTGAGCAAGTTCGATGCGGGTCTGGTCATGGCCGCACTCTCGTTCACCGGCGCCATGGTTCGTCCCATCGGTGGCTGGATTGCCGACCGCTACACGGGCGTGCGCGTGCTGATGGTGCTGCTGGCGGCCATTTCGTTGTGCAACTTCACCTTTGCCGCGCTGACTCCCTCCCTGGTCGGCGGCGTGCTGCTGCTGGCTGCGCTGTATCTGGGATTTGGTCTGGGCAATGGCGCGACCTTCCAGCTCGTGCCGCAACGCTGGAAGGGCAAGACCGGCGTCATGACCGGCATCATCGGCGCTGCCGGTGGCATCGGCGGATTCTATCTGCCCGTGATCATGGGCATGGCGCGACAGAGCACCGGCAGTTACCAGATGGGCTTCGTGACCTTCGGAGTGCTGGCGGCCCTGGCGCTGCTCACCGTGGGTGTGCTGCGTCAGCGCTGGCTGACCTGGGCAATGCCCGCGGATGCGGCGGCGTCTGCGCCATGAAAATCGTCGTGATCGGCAATGGCATGGTGGGACAGCGCCTGGTCGAATTGCTGGCGGCAAAGCTGCCCGCGCCGCTTGAGGTGAGCATTTTGTGCGAGGAGCCGCGGGCCGCCTATGATCGCGTTCATCTCACCTCGTTTTTTTCCGGCAAAAGCGCCGAGGATCTGTCGCTGGCGGAGCCGGGTTTCTTCGAGCGCTCCGGCATCCGAATCAGTCTCGCCGACCGGGCCGTCAGCATCGATCGGGCGCGTCACCAGGTCCACTCCGCCACCGGCCAGATCTTTGCGTACGACCGGCTCGTGCTCGCCACCGGGTCGCGCGCCTTCGTCCCGGGAGTGCCCGGAAATGACCGGCCCGGCTGCTTCGTCTATCGCACCATCGAGGATCTGGAAGCGATTCGCGCCGCCAGCGCGCACGCGCGTTCGGGTGTGGTCATTGGTGGGGGTCTTTTGGGACTGGAAGCCGCCAAGGCGCTCAAGGATCTGGGGCTCGAGACCGAAGTGGTGGAGTTTGCGCCGCGCCTGATGGCAGTGCAGCTGGACGATCTGGGCGGACGCATCCTGCGCTCGCGGATTGCCGAACTCGGTGTCGGTGTCCACACCGGCCGTAACACCGTCGAAATCACCACTGGCGCCGCTCGCGCCCAATGCCTGCGGTTCGCGGACGGCGGCACGCTCGAAACCGATCTGATCGTGTTCTCCGCGGGCATCCGGCCGCGCGATGAGCTGGCGCGGACGGCCGGCTTGAGCGTCGGTGAACGCGGCGGCATTGTCGTCGATGAGTACTGTCGGACTTCCGATCCGGAAATTTTTGCGATCGGCGAATGCGCCCTATGGCGCGGCCGGACCTTCGGCCTGGTGGCGCCGGGATACCAGATGGCGGCGGTCGCCGCCTCGACCCTGTGCGGCGATTCGAGCGCAGCGTTCACGGGCGCCGACATGAGCACCAAACTGAAGCTCTTGGGAGTGGACGTGGCCTCGCTCGGCGATGCGCATGCGGCCACCCCCGGAGCCCGCACCTGCTCATTGATCGACGAACGACGGCAGATTTACAAGAAGCTCGTCGTGAGCGAGGACGGGCGCCAGCTCTTGGGCGCGATCCTGGTGGGTGAGGCCGAGGAATACGGCTCGCTGCTGCAGGTGATGCAGAATTCCCTGCAGCTGCCTGAACGTCCCGAGCAACTGATCTTTCCCATGGTGGACGCTGCCGCGAACGGTGACGCCCGCGGCAGCCCGGCGTTGCCGGACAGTGCCCAGATCTGCTCCTGCAACAGCGTGAGCAAGGGTGATCTGTGCGCCGCGGTCGCCGCCGGCGCGACCACGCTGGGGGCTCTCAAGAAATGCACCCGTGCGGCCACGGCCTGCGGTGGCTGTGGACCACTGGTGACGCAGATACTAAAGGTGGAACTCGCGCGCCAAGGGGTCGCGGTCAGCGACCATCTGTGCGAACACTTTCCCTACTCACGCCAGCAGCTGTTCCACCTGGTGCGAGTCGGCGGCCTGAGGACTTTCACCGAACTTCTGGGCAAGCATGGGCGGGGCAGGGGTTGCGACATCTGCAAGCCCGTGGCGGCTTCGATCTTCGCTTCCTGCTGGAACGAGTTCGTGTTGACGCGTGAGCAGGCGTCGCTGCAGGACTCCAATGACTACTATCTCGCCAATATCCAAAAGGATGGCAGCTATTCGGTGATTCCCCGCATCGCGGGGGGCGAGATCACCCCGCAGCAGCTGATCCGGATCGGCGAGATCGCGGCGAAGTACCGCCTGTACACCAAGATCACCGGCGGTCAGCGCATCGACATGCTCGGCGCGCAGGTGCATCAGCTGCCGCTCATCTGGAGCGAACTGGTTGCGGCCGGATTCGAGTCCGGGCATGCCTACGGCAAGGCCCTGCGCACCGTCAAAAGCTGCGTCGGTTCGACCTGGTGCCGTTACGGCGTGCAGGACAGCGTCGGCCTCGCCCTGGAGCTGGAAAATCGATACAAGGGCCTGCGGTCCCCGCACAAGCTCAAATTCGGCGTGTCGGGTTGCACGCGCGAATGCGCCGAGGCCCAGGGCAAGGATGTCGGCGTCATCGCCACCGAGAAGGGCTGGAACCTCTATGTGTGCGGCAACGGCGGCATGAAGCCCCGGCACGCGGAACTTCTGGCAGCGGACCTGGATCGTGCGACGCTGATCCGCTACGTGGACCGATTCCTGATGTTCTACATCCGCACCGCCGATCGGTTGCAGCGAACTTCCGTATGGCGCGACAACCTGCAGGGCGGCCTGGACTACCTCAAGGAGGTGGTGTGCGAGGACCGCCTGGGGATTGCCCGGGAACTCGAGGCGGACATGCAGGGGGTGATCGATGCCTACGCCTGCGAGTGGCGCAAGGCGATCGAGGACCCGCAGACCCTGCGGCGGTTCCGCCACTTCGTCAACAGCGACCGTTCGGACGACCACATCGAGTTCGTCGATGAACGCGGCCAGCCCCGACCGGCGCTGCCGCGCGAACGACGTCGCCCGGTGCCCGTATGAAGAAGCCCGACTGGACGGCGATCTGCGCCATCGATGACATCTATCCGGATTGCGGAGTCTGCGCCCTGGTCGATGATGAGCAGATCGCGATTTTCCGGGTGGGCGATGCGGTCTATGCCATCGGCAACCACGATCCGGCCAGCGACGCAAATGTCCTGTCGCGCGGTCTGGTGGGCGATATAGGCGGTGAACTGGTCGTAGCATCGCCTCTGTACAAACAGCACTTCAGTCTGCTCACGGGCCGCTGTATCGAGGAGCCGGAACTGTCCGTGCCGGTATATCCAGTGCGCCTCAGCGAGGCCGGCGCCGTGTCGGTGCAGTGCCGGCCGACGCCGGCACGGGCCGCGAGCACCCGGCGCAGGCTGGTGGTGATCGGCAATGGCATGGCCGCGATGCGCACGCTGGAGGAATTGCTGGAGCTGGCGCCGCAAGCCTATGACATCACGGTCTTCGCCGCCGAGCCGCGCGATACCTATAACCGGATCCTGCTCTCGGGAGTGCTAGCGGGCGATCGGCGTGCGGAGGAGATCGTCACGCATCCGCCGGACTGGTTCGAGCGCCACGGCATCGTCCTGCACCGCGGCGACGCCGTGGTGCGCATCGATCGTGGCACCCGCACCGTGCGTTCACGCCTGGGTGTGGTTGCCCCGTACGACCGCTTGCTGATCGCCACCGGCTCCACTGCGGCGGTGCTGCCGGTGCCCGGCAATGACCTGCCGGGCGTGCTCACCTTCCGGGATCTGCAGGATGTGGATGCGATGCTCGCGGCGGCCGGCCAATGGCGCCGGGTCGTGGTCATCGGCGGCGGACTTTTGGGTCTGGAGGCTGCCACCGGACTCGCGCGCCAGGGGATGCAGGTCAGCGTGGTGCATCTGACCGACATTCTCATGGATCGTCAGCTGGACGCGCACGCGGCCGGATTGTTGCGTCAGGACCTGGAGGGACGCGGCCTGAAGTTCTGCATGAATGCCGAAACGGTGGCCATCCTCGGCACTGATCGGGTCACGGGCGTGAAGCTTGCCGACGAACGCGAGCTGCCCTGCGACCTGGTGGTCATGGCGACCGGGATCCGGCCGAACATCGCCCTGGCCAAGGCCGCGGGGTTGCGCTGTGACCGCGGAATTCTGGTGGATGACACGCTGCTCAGCTTCGACCCGGCCATCTACGCAGTCGGGGAGTGTGTGCAGCACCGTGCGACCACCTATGGCCTGGTGGCGCCACTGTGGGATCAGGCGCGCGTTTGCGCGGCGCACCTGGCCGAGCGCGGGGTACGCCGCTACGCAGGCTCGCGGGTCGCCACGCAGCTGAAGGTCAGCGGCATCAAGGTATTCTCCGCGGGCGACTTCTCCGAGCGCGTCGGCAGGGAGTCCTTGGTGCTGCATGACGCCAAGCGCGGCATCTACAAGCGCCTGATCATCGAGGACGGCAGAGTCCGCGGCGCCGTTCTGTACGGGGAGACCGCCGATGGCGCCTGGTATTTCGATCTCATGAACGAGGGCCGCAAGGTCGATGACCTGCGCGATCAACTGCTGTTCGGCCGGCCGGAGCAAGCCGGCCTGGCCACCGCCACTCAATGACGGCCGCGGTACGCACGACCTGCCCCTACTGCGGCGTGGGCTGCGGCGTGTTGGCCAGTGCCGGCCAGGGCACGGTGGCGGTGCACGGCGATCCTGCACATCCCGCCAATCGCGGAGCCTTGTGCTCCAAGGGCACGGCGCTGGGTGAAACCGTGGGCCTGGAGGGCCGGCTGCTGCGGCCACGAATGCACGGCCAGGAGGTCGGCTGGGATGCGGCGCTCGATGCGGTCGCCGCGGGCTTCAGGCGCGTGATCGACACCCACGGGCCCGACGCCGTGGCGTTCTATGTCTCCGGACAGATGTTGACCGAGGACTACTACGTCGCCAACAAACTGATGAAGGGCTTCATCGGCTCGGCGAATATCGATACCAACTCGCGGCTGTGCATGTCATCGGCGGTGGCCGCCCACCAGCGCGCCTTCGGCGAGGACCTGGTGCCAGTGTCCTATACGGATCTGGAGCAGGCGGATCTCGTCATCCTGGTTGGCTCCAATGCAGCCTGGTGCCACCCCGTGCTCTACCAGCGGATCATCAAGGCCAAGGAGCGCAGGCCCGGCATGCGCCTGGTGGTGCTGGACCCGCGACGCACCGCCACCTGCGACATAGCCGACCTGCACCTGCCGTTGCGTTCCGGCACCGATGCCATGCTCTTCAATGGGCTGCTGAGCTGGCTCTCGAAGGAGCGACTCGTGGACCACGCCTTCGTCGAGCACTCGACCCGGGGCGCTGCACGGGCATTGCTCGCCGCCGACAACACCGCCGGGGATGTCGACGCGGTGGCGCGCCACTGCGGGGTGCAGCCGGGGGACCTGCGGCGCTTCTACGAGTGGTTCGGCCGCACCGAGCGCGTGATCACCGCCTTTTCCATGGGCATCAACCAGTCCTCGGCCGGCACCGACAAGGCCAACAGCATCATCAACGTGCACCTGCTCACAGGGCGCAACGGTCGGGCCGGCATGGGGCCGTTCTCCATCACGGGCCAACCCAATGCCATGGGAGGTCGGGAAGTGGGCGGCCTGTCGAACATGCTGGCCGCGCACATGGATCTGGAGAATCCGGAGCATCGTGCGACGGTGCAGGAGTTCTGGAACTCACCGCGGATGGCCAGCAAACCTGGGCTGAAGGCGGTTGATCTGTTCGAGGCCATTCACGCCGGCAGGATACGCGCGGTATGGATCATGGCCACGAACCCCATCGTCAGTTTGCCCAACGCCGACCGCGCGCGCGAGGCGCTGCGTCGCTGCGAGCTGGTCGTGGTATCCGACTGCGTCGCGGGTACCGATACCGCCGCGTTGGCGCATGTGCTGCTGCCGGCAGCGGCCTGGGGTGAAAAATCCGGGACGGTGACGAATTCGGATCGGCACATTTCACGTCAACGCGCCTTTCTGCCGCTGCCCGGTGCGGCGCGGCCCGACTGGTGGACCTTCTGCCAGGTCGCCCGAAGAATGGGCTACCACCGCGGCTTCGACTTCGAAACTCCCGCGCAAATATTCGACGAACACGCACGCCTGAGCACCGCGGGCAACAGCGGGCAGCGCGCCTTCGATTTGGGTGGGCTCGTGGGCCTGGGCGAGGCGGGCTACGCAGAGCTTCAGCCCGTGCAGTGGCCGGTGCGCGCAGCGACCGTGACGGGCGACACCGCTCTGTTCGCAGATCAGCGCTTCTATCACCCGGACCGCAGGGCACGACTGATTGCCGTGAACCCCCGACCGCCGAAGTTCGGACGTGACGAGGAGTTCCCGCTGGTGCTCAACACCGGCAGGATCCGTGATCAATGGCACTCCATGACCCGCAGCGGTCGCTCGCCACGCCTGGCCATGCACCTGCCCGAGCCTTTCGTGGACTTACATTCCGCGGACGCCCTGGCTTTCGGCCTGGCGGCCGGCTCGCTGGTGCGCGTGGTGACCCGCTGGGGCAGCATGGTGGCGCGGCTGCGCACCAGCGGTGAGATGGCGCGGGGCTCGATTTTCGTGCCCATACACTGGAATGGGTCCACCGCCTCCGATGCGCGCGTCGGCGCGCTCACCAGCCCCGCCGTGGATCCCGTGAGCGGCGAACCGGAATTCAAGCACACGCCGGCGCGCGTCGAGCCCTTCATCGTGAGCTGGTATGGCTTTGCCTTGAGTCGACGCGATCTTGCGCTCCATGACGTGAGCTGGTGGGCCTGCGCCACGGGCGCTTCCTTCCGCCGCTACGAGCTTGCCGGGCGTCGCATACCCAAAGAGCGCTCGCGCTGGGCGCAACAGCTCCTGGAGGCGGACACCGCCGACTGGATCGAGTACGAGGATGTGTCGGCGGGAACCTATCGTGCGGTGGAACTGCAGGCTGACCGCATCCAGTCCTGCCTGTTTGTCGCCGCGCGGCCGCAACTGCCCTCGCGTGAGTGGCTTGCGGGGCTGTTCGCGAAAGCCACTCTGTCCGCCTCCGATCGGGCCAGTGTGCTCGCCGGACGGCCGCGTGATCCCGGTGCCGACAGCGGCGCCGTGGTGTGCTCCTGCCACGGTGTGGGCCGCCGCACCATCGAGGCGGCGATCGGCAACGGCTGCAAGGATCCGGCGGCCATCGGCCGGCTGACCCGCGCGGGCACCAATTGCGGATCCTGCGTGCCGGAGCTGCGCAGGATCATTGGCGATCTCAGCGAGGTGTCGGCGTGAGACCGAAATCCAGAGGCAGCCCCACGTAGTTCTCGGCCAGGGTGCGCTGCGCGCCCTCGGAATGCATCAGATAGTCGAGGTCGGCCTGCCGCAGTCTAGCCGCGATCGTCCCCTCATCTGCCATGTGGTGCATCAGGGATGTGAACCACCAGGTGAAGCGTTCGGCGCGCCAGACGCGGCGCAGGCAGGCCTGTGAATAGCCCGCAAGCCCGGCGCCGCTATGATCACGGTAGTGCTCGATCAGGGCGCCTGCCAGCAGGCGCACATCAGTGGCCGCGAGATTGAGGCCCTTGGCACCCGTCGGCGGCACGATATGCGCCGCATCGCCGGCGAGAAACAGGCGCCCGAAGCGCAGCGGTTCGACGACGTAGCTGCGCAAGGGTGCGATGCTCTTTTCGATCGAGGCGCCCGTGATCAACTGCGCGCGGCCCTGCTCGTCCAGGCGTTGTCGCAGTTCGTCCCAGAACGCCGCATCGCTCCAGGCGGCGAGCGACGCATCGGCGGGCACCTGCAGGTAGTAGCGGCTGCGTGCCGGGTTGCGCATCGAGCACAGCGCGAAGCCGCGCGGACTGTTCACGTACAGCAGCTCATCCTGCAGTGGCGGTGTGTCGGTGAGCAGCCCCAGCCAGCCGAAGGGATACACCATCTCGTATTCCTGGCAGGCCGCACGCGGAACGCTGCGGCGGCAGATCCCGCGAAAGCCGTCGCACCCGGCGATGTATTCACACTCGATGCGATGCTCACGACCTGCGAGGCGATAGGTCACAAAGGGACGCGCGCCAGCGAAATCACCGATGGCGACGTCCTGGGCCTCGTAAACCGTCAGCAGGCCGGCGGCGCTGCGCGCCTGCATCAGGTCGCGGGTGATTTCGGTCTGCCCATAGACCAGCACCGTCGAACCCCCGGTCAGCCGCTTGAGGTCGATGCGGTGCCGCGCGCCGTTCACCAGCAGCTCGAAGCCTTCGTGCACCAGCCCTTCGCGATGCATGCGCTCGCCGACCCCCGCCTCGCTCAGCAGGTCCGCGGTGACCTGTTCCAGCACGCCGGCGCGGATGCGTCCGAGCACATGCTCGGCGGACTTGCGTTCGATGATCACCGCGTCGATGCCTGCGCGATGCAGCAGTTGTCCGAGCAGCAGACCGGAAGGCCCGGCGCCGATGATGGCTACTTGGGTGGTGCGCATGTGAAATCTCGGCAGATTCTGCGGCGGGAGCAGTGGCGGAACCTGTCAGAAGCCGGCGCAGAATTGGACTTTTCTTAAGCTTTGCACCTAGCATGACCTCATGGCCAGGCACGCCCCGCACCGGCATATCCCGACGTACTTCCTGTACGGTGAAGCACCGCGACGCCCGGCCGCACCGCTGCTGCACGTGGAGACCATCGAGGCGCGCAGCGCGCGCCATCACTGGACGATCGAACCGCACCGGCACCAGGTGCTGCATCAGATGATCCTGGTACTGCGCGGCCGCGGCCTGGTACAGGCCGAGAGTGCGCGCACCCAGTTTCGACCGCCGGCGCTGATGATCATGCCCGTGGGGTGCGTGCACGGTTTCGAGTTCGAGCCGGGGACCAGTGGCTACGTGCTGTCGCTATCGGTCGAGCTCGAGCACGAATTGGCCCGCCGTGAACCTGAGATCGGTGCCCTCTACAACGAGCCCATGACCCTCGAGCTGGACGCGCAGCAGTTACGCGCCACCGATCTGGCGCAGGCCTTTCGGATGCTGGCGCGCGAAGCGGCGCGTTCCACCACCGGGCATGAACTCGCGCTGCAGGGCTGGTTGGAGGTACTGCTCGGCAATGTTCTGCGGCTGAGCCGGCAGAGGTCCAATGGAGCGGATCGCAGCAGCGGTCATCGTCGCGCGCTGGTGACGCGATTCAGCGAACGCATCGAGCGACGCTATCGCAAGGCCGAGCCTCTCACCGACTATGTCGCCGCCCTCAATGTCTCCGAGTCCCGGCTGCGCAACGCCTGCGTCGCGCTGACCGGCCAGACGCCCGTGCAGCTGCTGCATGCGCGCGTACTGCTGGAAGCCAAGCGGCAGCTGCTCTACACGGATGAACCGGTACGCGCCATCGCCTACGCGCTGGGTTTCACCGACGCCGCCTACTTCACGCGTTTCTTCTCGCGCCAGGCCGGGCTTTCACCGCGTGCGTTCAGGCTACGCGGGCATGAGCGCGAGGTGCAGCTTCACGAAGCGGGTGCGATCACCGGCCAGCTCCAGGGCAGTGACCGCCTGTGACAGGGGATAGGTGCCGGAGAGTATCGCCGAGACATCGATGACACCGGCGGTAATCAGCCGCACCGCAAGCGCAAATTCGTCGTGGGCCCGGAAGGCACCGACGAGCTCGATTTCGCGCGACTGCAGGACATTCACCGGCAGCGGAACGGTGGCGACGGGCAGCATGCCCACCTGCACGATGCGGCCGCCGCGCCGAATCACTTTGAAAATGGACTCCAGGGCAGCCGGCGATCCCGAGGCCTCGAAAGCGACGTCGAAATAACCGCCATTGCCGGAGTATCTGGAGAGCCCGTCGGGGTGTGTCGCCACATTGACGGTGCTCGAGACACCCATGTGGCGTCGCGCCACCTCCAGGGGCCAGTCGGCGATATCGGTCGCCACGACTTCTGCGGCCCCGGCGTGCTGAGCGCAGCGTGCCGTCAGCAGGCCAATGGGACCGGAGCCGGTGAGCAGCACCCGCTTGCCCGTCAGGGCGCCCGCCCGCATCACGGCATGCAAGCCCACCGACAGTGGCTCGGCGACCGAGAGCTTAAGGAGATCGGTGTCATCGGGCACCGGAATGACCTGGTCCCGGCGCAGCACCAGATGCTGAGCAAAGCCTCCCTGAACATGGGGAAAGCGCCCCGCGCTGCCCAGAAAGAACATGTTCGTGCACAGATTGCTGCGGCCCGCGCGACAGTAAGGGCAAGTCAGGCAGGGACGGCTGGGATCGAGCGCCGCCTTCATGCCAGGCGTGAGGCCGGACACGGCCGCGCCGGTGTCGATGATCACGCCTGAAATCTCATGGCCCAGGGCCATGGGTTCGCGAACCTTGAAGTCGCCGACGGCGCCACGATGGAAATAGTGCAGATCAGACCCGCAGATCCCGCCGAAGGCAACGGCGACCCGGACTTCATCCGGCGCAAGCGGTCGATCCGCGACCGGCTCGATCCGCAGATCCTTCTTACCGTGGCAGATCGCTGCGAGCATCAGACTTCTCGGGTAGGAAGCTGCACGATATCATAATCGCCGTGAGCCTCTTCAACGCGGCAGCCTTGCAGCTGTGTCCGTTCTCGGATTACCTCGAAACGGCCCTGGCACAGCGCTTCGAGGTCATCCGCTGGTTCGCCTTGAGTGATGCCGAGCGCGCCCAATGGCTGGCCGAGCAGGCAGCCGCGGTGCGCGCCGTCATCACCGGTGGCCACGTCGGTTGCAGCAATGCACTGATGGAAGCGCTGCCGGCCCTGGGCATCATCGCCATCAATGGTGTCGGGGTCGACAAGGTTGATCTGCCCTTCGCCGCAAGCCGCGGCGTGCGCGTGGCCACGACGCCCGGTGTCCTGACGGATGATGTGGCGGACCTGGCGGTGGGGCTCATCATCAGCCTGCTGCGCGGGATTCCCGCAGCCGACGCCTATGTTCGCGCCGGCGCCTGGCTCACCGGCGAGCGGCCGCTGGCCCGCAAGGTCAGCGGACTTACGTTTGGGATCGTGGGCCTGGGACATATCGGCGCGGCGGTGGCGGCGCGACTGGCAGCCTTCGGCGAAGTTGCCTACACCGGTCCACGACCCAAGAGGGTGGCCTTCGCGTACCACGCGGACCTGATGTCACTGGCCCGCCACTGCAAGGTTCTGATACTCACGCTGCCCGCGAGTGCCGCGACCCGGCACCTGGTGAATGCTGAGGTCCTGGACGCCCTGGGCCCCGACGGCTACCTCATCAATGTGGCGCGCGGCTCGCTGGTCGATGAGGCGGCTCTCATTGCGGCGCTGCGCGCCGGCAGGCTGGCCGGCGCCGCGCTCGATGTCTACGAGGACGAGCCACGCGTGCCCAAGGCCTTGCGCCAATGTCCGAACGTGGTGCTGACGCCGCATATGGCGAGCGCGACGATGCAGACCCGCACGCGCATGGCCGATGTGGTGCTGATGAATATCGATGCCTGTCTGCGCGGTGAACCTGAGCCGCGGTTCATCTAGTTTCAAAATCATTCCAAGGAAGCGCCTACATGGCCAAACCCTCATTGCGACAGATTCTGCAAAATGCCAAGGCCTGTGTCGTCGCGCCCTGCGTCTACGATTGTGCTTCGGCCCGGGCGGTCGAAATGGTGGGCTTCCCGGCGATGATGCTCAGCGGCGGGGAAGTCTCGATCGCGATGAATGGCGTGTTGGATTATGGCTTTACCAATCTCACCGACATCGAGTGGATCACCAGCCGCATCAGCCAGACCTCGCCCTTGCCTCTGGCGGCTGACATTGAAAACGGCTATGGCGGGCCTTTGGCGGTCTATCGGGCCTGCAAACGCATGGTGCGTGCCGGCGCCAGCGCACTGCAGCTCGAGGATTCCAGCGATATGGAGGAGTCCACCAAGCTGCTGCCGCGCGAGCGCTACTATGAAAAGGTGAAGGCCGCTCTGGCGGCGCTGGCGGGCACCGACTGCATTCTGATCGCGCGCACCAATGCGGACCCGAAAACCGAGCTCGATGAGGGCATCGAACGGTGTCGTGCCGCCGTGGCCCTGGGTGCGCAGATGACGACCGTGGTGAAGCTCTCCAATCTCGCCGATGCCCAATACGTCGCCAGCAAGGTGCCGGGCTGGAAGATGTATCCGGATGTCGGGGGCAGGAATGGCGTGGCCGAAGTCACGGTGGAGGACATCTATCCCCTGGGCTTCAATTTCCTGACCATGCACTACACGCTCAAGGCGGCCATGGACGGCATGCTCGAGCACGGCAAGAGGAACTTCGCGCAGCAAGGCAGTCTCTATACCTGCGACAAGCGCGATGCGACCGGTATCTTCGGCATGAGTGCCACGCCCTTGTTCGATCCGCGCGGCTACATGGAGCTCGAGACCAAGTTCAGCGGCCGCAGGAAGGAGTTCACCATCGTCGGCAACGAGGTCGAAGACTACCCCGAAGGGTTCGTGAAGACGCCAATCACGGATCGCTTCTGAGTTCGCGCAGCGCCCGGAAGGGCCGCAGCGCGGCCAGGACCAGCACCACCATGATGGGGGCGGCCGTTGCGACCACGATGGCGAGTGAGTAGCGAACCTGCGCCGGATCGCGGAACACGTGATCGGTCATGAGGCCGATCACGATGGGTCCGACCACCAGTCCCACCAGCGTCGTGAACGTGACATAGATTGCCGTGACCTGGGCTCGCGCTCGATTCGGAACGATGAGCTGAATGGCGGTCCCGGCGCAGGAATAGGGCATGTTGCTGCAGAAGATCGCCGGTGCCAGCATGGCCAGCGCCGCTGGTGCGCTTGGCATCAACGGTGCCAGTGCGCCGAAGATGCCGCAGCCCACATAACCAAATGCGGCCACGCGCAGCTGCGCGTCCAGGCGACCGCGACGGGCGAGCCGGTCGCTCAGCCATCCGGAGAAGAATACACCGCCAGTGCCACAGAACAGCACGATCACGCCGAAGGCCAGACCGATCCGTCCGGTATGCCAACCGTAGGAGCGGTG
>DASZCK010000282.1:0-2774 GCA_035943195.1 Steroidobacteraceae bacterium | reverse complement strand
TCCACAGCGGCTGTCCGACTACGTCGGGCAGGCGCCGGTGAAGCGGCAGCTGGAGATCTTCATCACGGCCGCGCGGCAACGTGCCGAAGCCATGGACCATGTGCTGATCTTCGGGCCGCCGGGTCTGGGCAAGACCACGCTCGCCAACATCATCGCGGTGGAGCTGGGCGTGAATCTGCGTCAGACCTCGGGTCCGGTGCTGGAGCGACCGGCAGATCTGGCGGCGCAGCTCACCAATCTGCAACCGCGTGATGTGTTGTTCATAGACGAAATCCATCGCTTGAGTCCCATCGTCGAGGAGGTGCTGTATCCAGCGCTGGAGGACTGCCAGCTTGACATCATGATCGGGGAGGGACCCGCGGCGCGCTCGATCAAATTGAAACTGGCGCCGTTTACGCTGGTGGGAGCGACGACGCGCGCGGGCCTACTGACCTCGCCGTTGCGCGACCGCTTCGGCATCGTGCAGCGCCTGGAGTTCTACAATATCGAAGATCTGCAGCACATCGTCACCCGCTCGGCAGGTATCCTCGAGGTCCCCATTGTCAGCGCCGGCGCGGCCGCCATTGCGCAGCGTGCGCGGGGCACGCCGCGCATCGCCAACCGCTTGCTGCGCCGGGTGCGGGATTTCGCGCAGGTCCGTGGCCAGGGGCGCATCGATGAGAGCATCGCCATCGCTGCCCTGGTGATGCTGGACATTGACCATCAGGGTTTTGACGCGCTGGACCGCAAGGTGCTGCGCACCGTCATCGAGAAGTTCGACGGCGGCCCGGTGGGCATCGACAGCATCGCCGCCGCCATCGGCGAGGAGCGCGGCACCATCGAGGATGTGATCGAGCCCTTCCTGATTCAACAGGGATACCTCGCCCGCACCGCGCGCGGCCGCATGGCCACGCGCAGCGCCTACCTGCACTTAGGTGTCGACGTGCCGGCGCAGGCCAGCGCCACACTGCCCATGTTCGAGGAAGGCTCGTGAAGGTGTTTTCCTGGCGGACCCGGGTGTACTGGGAGGACACCGATGCCGGCGGCGTCGTCTACTACGCCAACTACCTGCGCTACATGGAGCGCGCGCGCACGGAATGGCTGCGCACCCTGGGTTACTGTCAGCGCGATCTGGCAAATAACCATGGGGTGTTGTTCGCGGTGACCCGGGTGCGCATTGAATACCGGCGTCCGGCGCGACTGGATGATGAACTGTCTGTCACTTGCGAACCGCGCACGGTGGGTGCAGCGTCAGTGACTTTTGGCCAGAACGTCATGCGGTTGTCGGCCCTGGGCAGCGATCACGAACCGCCCGGCGCCTTTGAAGCGGCTCCGGGTGTGCTGACTGAGGCGGAGGTGCGGATCGCCTGCCTGGATGCGCACACCTTCAAGCCGCTGCGGATGCCGGAATACCTGTTGAGCGCCTTCGCGGCGCAGGAGAAACTTTAGGATGCCAGCTGATCTGTCGATTGTCCGCCTGGTCCTCGAGGCCAGCATCCCGGTGCAGCTGGTGCTGGCACTCCTGGCTTTCGCCTCGGTGATGTCCTGGGCCATCATCTTCAACAAGAGTTCACTGCTGCGGCGCGCGCGCCGCGAGGCCGACCAGTTCGAGACCAGCTTCTGGTCGGGCGGAGACCTGGCGCAGCTGTACCGCAGCGTGGAATCACGCGGCCGAACCACCGGCATGGCCAACATCTTTGAGCTGGGTTTTCGCGAGTTCGCGCGACTGCGGCAGCAGGGGTCGGTACCGGTGGAGCAATTGCTCGAGGGAGCGCGGCGCTCGATGCGCGTGGCGCAGCTGAAGGAGATCGATCGCCTGGAACAGAGTCTGTCGACCCTGGCGACGGTGGGGTCGACCAGTCCCTACGTCGGGCTCTTTGGCACGGTGTGGGGCATCATGAGCGCCTTCGCGTCACTCGGAAACGCGCAGCAGGCCACCTTGGCCATGGTTGCCCCGGGTATTTCCGAGGCGCTGATCACCACGGCCATCGGCCTGTTCGCGGCCATTCCGGCGGTGGTCGCCTTCAATCGCTATGCGGATCAGGTGGGCCGCCTGGAGGTGCGCTACGACGCCTTCATGGAGGAGTTCTCCTCCATTCTGCAGCGGCACGCGGGCCGCAAACAGACCGCAGAGGCTTAAGAAATGCCCCACCAGTTATCCCGCGGGCGACGCCTCATGGGTGAGATCAACGTCGTGCCCTACATCGACGTCATGCTGGTGCTGCTCATCATCTTCATGGTGACCGCGCCCCTTCTCATGCAGGGCGTGAAGGTGGATCTGCCCAAGGCCAACTCGGAGCCCCTGACGGCGGATTTGCTGCGGAACAACAATCCGCTGGTGCTGTCCATTGACCGGGATGGCCGCTTCTATCTCAACATGGGTGGCGACCCGCATCAGTCACTGGATGAGGCGACCGTCCAGGCACGGGCCGCCGCCGCCTTGCAGAAGCAGGCGGATCTGCCTGTCCTGTTGAAAGCTGACTATCGTATTGAGTACGGACGGGTCATGGCGGCCATGGTGGTACTGCAGCACGCCGGCGCACGCAAGGTTGGGTTTGTTAGTGATCCGCTGCCACCGACAAGGGGCCGGAACTGACAGCGCCGACCCCCAACTCAGGTCAATCTGCCGGCGATCGCTGGTTGTCGATCGGACTGTCCGTGGCGCTGCACGCGGTCCTGATAGGAGTGCTGGTGTATGGATGGCTGCAGTTCCGGCGTCCGCCGCCGCGGGTGAACGCGCTGGCGATCGATGCCACCGTGGTGTCGCAGGCCGCCCTGGACGCGGCCCGGCGACC
>DASZCK010000281.1:0-10014 GCA_035943195.1 Steroidobacteraceae bacterium | reverse complement strand
CTGCGGGATCGGGAGCCGATGGCTTCGTCCTGCCGTCGGGAACCAGCCTTTTGGGCGCGGGAGCCGGCCGCAGCATCATCGAGCGCATCGACGGGCTGAAGCCGGGGTCCAGTGTTGCACTACTGACCCTTTTGGGCGGCAACACGCTGTCCGGGTTGACCTTCCGTGACAGCGCGCACTTCACCTCCATGGCCGATGCGCGCCCGATTGTCAGGCTCGGCACCGCCGCCGCGAGCGCCGCCAAGCCAGAGCCGATCGCGGACGTCGTCATTACCGGCAATCACTTCGACCGCGTGGGCAAAGCCGTCGCCGACGAGGGCGAATGGCCGCTGCTGCGTCTGATCGTGACTGACAATGAGTTTGCCGCCTTCGGCGAGGCCTTGTTCCTGGGCGGGGGCGCGCGTCCGGGTGCGCCGTTCCGGGTCGATGATTCCATCATTCGCCGTAACCGCTTCATTCCCGGCAGCTACCTGAATGCCGCCATCCGCCAGGGCACCATTGCCAGTGAAGTCGGTGCCGCCGACCGGCTGGACTTCAGCGACAACATTGCCGATGGCGCTGACCTCCAGGGTCTCGACAGCCCCGATGATCAGAAGGGATTTCGCGCCGCGTTCTTCTGGAACATGCAAAACAACGTCGAGCGTCTGCTGGTGTCTCGCAACCGCATCTCCTGCTCCGGAGACAAGGCCGGCGACGGCGAGGCCCTCTCATTCGATGACAACGGCAGCCGCAGCGGATTCGCCGGCGCACCGGCGGTCGCCGCAGCAGGGCCGGATTGGGTCCGCGTGCGCGAGGCACGGCTGCTGGACAGCACAGGTCAGTCGCTGCCGCGCGCCAGCTTCTATCTGGGACAGTGGGTTCAGGTGGTGACAGGGCCCGGACTGGGCCAGGTACGCAGGATCCTGGCCTATCGCGAGGACGGCGTCGGTGCGGTCACCATCCAGGTTGAGCCGCAATGGGATGTGGTGCCAGCGGCGGCGCTGAGCCGGGTGCAGGTGGCGCGGGAAATGTGGCAGGCGCTGATCGTGGACAATGACATCGAGTCCGGATCACCACCCTGTGCCAAATCGAATCTTACGGACAAGGCCAGCGGCAGGATCGTGCTGTGGCTGCCCTCCGCCGACTCCGTGGTGGAAGGCAATGTGCAAAAAGACTCCAGCGGAATCCTGTTCCGGCAGGCCTACCAGGCCGGCACGCCATCGTGCCCCTCGTGCCAGAACGTTTCGACATTTCAGAGTGCGCTTCAGATCCGAGACAATCGTATTGTCGGCGAATACGACTGGTCATCAGACTGCAGCCTGTCCGGCATCACCGGCGATTACAGCGCCTCGCCCACCCCCGAGTCGCCACCGTCGGTGCTCGGATTCGGCGTGGCCATTTCGCACAACCTGGTCGTCAGAGCCGACGGACTGCGCGGCGGGGCCATCGACTTCATGGCGTCCTGGTATGCGGGCCCCGCTCCAGGCCACTGGCCGCTGATCGACAATCCGCTGGTGTTCCACAATGACCTGCGCGACATCGAAGGCCCGGCACCACGCGCCGACTGCAACCACGGCGGCAGACGCGTCGGCATCCTCATGGGAGAAGCGGACAACGTCACTCACGCGGTGCTGTATGCAAACCGCTGCAGAAATGTTTCAACTGCGCTGCGTGACCCCGGCAGGGACACCGTCCGGCTCTGTCCCACCAGCGCCGTGGCCAGTTGTGAGTGCCCGACGCGTTGAGGCCCTCAGTGCATGATGTTGGGAAAGCGGACCGGGAGGCCGACCGGCACTGACGGCGTGGCCGCGGGTCGCAGCGCGACCGCTGTGCTGGGGCGTCGGGCGAACATCAGATGCAGCAGACCGATAGCCGCCAACGACCGCATCCACACGACATAGGAGGTGGAGACCTCCCCCTCGAAACCAATACAGAGGGTTTGGACAGTGACTAGCAGGACCATTACTCGTGTCAATGAAGGTCCCTGCTCCAGGCTGGAACCGGCGCCTACAAGGCCCAGAATCACGCCCGTCGCGAGCATGCCCGCCAGCATTCCGGTCCAGCCAAAGTTCCAATAGAGATCGCCCATGTGGGAGATGGAGATGTAGGTATCCTCGTCGCTGCGCGCGATCTGGTGCGTATAAAGCTGGGCGATGTTGAGCGTGGGCTTGTCGCTCAGGATCAGTCGCGGCACGAAGGCGAGCGGCAGGTCCACCAACGAGGCACCGTGCAGGTAAGGCACATCATCGCCCACGTGGGCGATGACTTGTTCAAACGGAGGCTTCAGGAAGGTACGCTCCACGAATGTGGGAGGCCTTTCGTCCGCTCGCAGGTTCTGAACTTTGTCGCGCGAAGCCAGGGCCAGCGCCACGACCTTGCCCAGGTTGTTGAAGGCCTGCAGGCGGTTCATCCCGAGTTCCCCGGTGCTCTCCTGTCGGTTGGCCTGGAATACCGGGAAGGCCAATGCAACTGAAACCAGGGCCACGATGAGCCACGCGACGGGCAGCCTGTTGCGCACCAGCAGACGTGTCACCACTACCATCAGGATGCCCATCATGGCGGTTTGCTTCGTGTCCGTGAGAAAGCCCGCCGCTGCCTGGACGATGATCACAGCAATGATGAGCGCGGTCCAGGCAACACCGCCGAATCGGGAGAATCCATAAGCTACGATCAGCAGTCCCAGGGGCTGCATGAGGCGCCCGAGCATTACGGCGAATGTGGCCAGCGGCCCCAGGGAAGTGAGTCCCTGCGCCACGGTCAGCTTGCTGGCGTCGGGGGTGACGAAGACCCCCATGTAGACCATCACCAGGGTGCCGGTGGTCCAGAGAATGACGCCGACGACGAACATGCTGGCCGCGGACCATTCCGCCGCAGCGGCAGCGGTACGCATCTCGCCCCAGCCGCGGGCGGCCACCAGGTAACCGGCGAACAGGAGCACGCCGCAGGCCAGTACCGCGACCTCCGCAGGCGTCAACAGGCTGCCACGGACCTGCGGCGGAGGGAGTCCGGTAAGTATGGACTGCAAGTCCAGGCCACCAAAGTCCATGAAGTAGAAGCACATGAAGATCATCAGCAATATGTGGCGGCCGTTGAACGACTTCAGCAGCGTGAGTGGTGCCGAACACAGTGCGAACAGCGCACCGACGTAGAGCATCCGACCCAGCGCGCTGCCATTGGCCGGTCCCCTGATGGCCACCGCCAGATCCAGCAGGATATTGCAGGCGGCGAACAGCAGGATGCGGTTGCGGATGATCCACTCGCTCATGAGCGAATCACTCCGAAATACAACCTCTGGATACGAGTCGCAACACTGTCCCAGGAGAGCTGCTCGCGGGCAAAAACGCGCCCGTTCTCGCCAAGGCGGTGACGCGTCGCGCGATCCGCGAGCAGATCGCGCACCACCCGAGCCAAGTGCGCAGGCTCATTGGACGAGATGACGCCGGCATCCGCCCGCGCCACCAGCTCGCCCGCACCAACCTCCGGTGTCACGACCACGGGGCAGCCCATGGCCATCGCCTCGGCTACCACGATGCCGAAATTTTCCGAGTACGAGGGTAGCAGGAACAGCTCCGCATGCTCGAACAGCGCCCATTTGTGCTCGTTGCGAACGGGGCCGACGAACAGCACGCGGTGGGCGATGCCCAGCTTTCGCGCCAGGGCTTCGAGTTGCGGCTGATAGCCCTCCTCGTCATTTCCGGCAATCACGAGTGGCACATCGTGCACATGCACCCAGGCCTGCAGCAGCCGATCGAGACCCTTTTTCCAATTGACCCGGCTCAGGAACAGCGCATAGCGCGCGGGAAGCGAGGCGAACGGTCCGTCCGTGAGCGGGGCATGCGATACCGGCCAATCCACGCCGCAGGGAATCAAACCCAGTTTGCGAAAATCCAGGCCGAGCGCACGCAACTCCTCAGCTTCGACCCGTGCCGTCACATGAATGGCGGCGGCCCGCGCCAGCGACCGGCGCTCGATGGTGCGGATCCAGGCGCGCTTGAGCCAGCGGCTCTTACGCCGGATCACCTCGCGTCCCAGCATGCCGTGTGGCGCCATGATGTAGGGCACGCCCGCCCGCTCTGCGGTTCGCGCCGCAACCCAAATGGGCCAAAGAAATACCGAATGCAGGTGTACGACATCGAAGTCGCGGATTTGCGAGCGCAGGCGTCTTGCCAGAGCCGGTGCCCAGTACAACCGGCGCAGCGCCGGAACGGGGAAGTAGTGCACGGCGACTTCATCTAAAGCCACCGGGCGGTCGGTCGGAACCTTCAGGTCGTCGGGCCCGTCCACGGTGGTGGTGTAGACATGCACGTCGTGACCCTGCCTCGCCTGCGAGGTTGCCAGACCATGCACCGTGCGAATGGGGCCGCCGTAACGCACCGCGGGATAGTAGGTTGGCACCACATGCAGGATCCGCAGGCGCCGCGCCGGGGCGCCCGAATGCGCCAGCGGTATACTTTGCGCGACCGCCGCCAGCATCATCAGCCCGCCATGATCGGCGCCGCGTCGCACAGCGCAGGCGCAAGCGCGAAAAGCGGCAGGATGCTACCGCTGCGATCCTTCAATACCTGGCCGATGATGGCCGAGTCGACGGTGGATGCCTGGTCGGTATAGCTGTAAACGAGCGCCGTGTCGCACAGAATATTGATGATTCGGGGCGTGCCGCCGGCGGCGTCGTGAACGCGCATGACAGCCTCCGTCGTGAAGAGGTCCGGGCGCCCGCCGGCTACGCTCAGGCGATGGCGCACATAGGCTTCGGTCTCGTTGGCCTGTAGCGGACCGATGTGATAATCCGCAAGTACCCGCTGCGCGAACTGGCGCAGCGCGACGCCCGAGAGAGTGGTCCGCAACTCAGGCTGACCGACCAGGATGGTCTGAATGAGCATACTCCGGCCGGCGTTGAGGTTGGAAAGGACGCGTAGCTCCTCGAGTTGAGCGGCGGTGAGGTTTTGCGCCTCATCGACCACCAGGAGAATGCGCCGACCCTGTTCGAACTCCTCGCGCGCGCAGGCGACGAAGCGTCGGTAATCGCCACTGGCCCCCGCGACTTCCAGCTCCAGACCCAATGCTTCGCAAATCCAGGGCAGCAGTTGGCCCAAGGCCGCATGCGTGTTGCTCAGATACGCCACGCGCAGGCCGTTGCCCGGACGATTCAGGAAGTGCTGCACCACCGTGGTCTTGCCACAGCCGATTTCACCGGTGACCAGGGCGAACCCGGCCGCTTCGTGAATCGCGTACTGGAGCAGGGTCAAGGCACGCCTGTGATGTCGCCCCAGGTACAGAAAGGCCGGATCTGGCGAGACCGCAAAGGGTTTGACCGACAGACCATAGAACTTCTCGTACATGGTGTGCGGCGAGCCTAGTAGGCACGCTTCTCCGACTCGGTCGACTGGTTGAGTACCGTGCCGATGACACGGGTATTGCCGAGCAGTTCCAGCACTCGGCTCACGTCCTCGCGCCGCGTACGTCCTTCGGTGACCACCAGGACCACCGCGTCGAGGTGCGGCGCAATGGTGATGGCGTCGTCACTGAGCAGCACGGGCGGCAGGTCAATGATCATCAGGCGCCCCGGGTCGCGCTCCTTGAGATCCTGCAGCATCTTTGCCGTGCCGGCGCTAGCCAGAGCTTCGGAGCTGTCCGGGACTGGCGCCAAGGTGGGCAGCACGAACAAGCGCTCGGCGCCGGCGAGCCCGCACCACAGGTCCTCGAGTCGCGCCGCGCCCGAAAACCAGGCCTCCAGACCGCTATGGACCGGCAGCCGCAGGTGCTGCGCGATGCAGGGTCGTTTGAGGTCGAGGTCCATCAGCAGCACGAACTGGTTCGGTTCGGCGGCGAGGCCCAGGGCAAGGTTGATTGCGGTCAGGGTCTTGCCCTCGCCATTGGCCGCACTGACCACACCGATGGTGGACAGGTGGTGGGTGCGCGCCCGCTGCAGTACCTGGGTGCGCAGCATGCGATAGGCCTGCGCGGCAGGGCGCCGGTCGGACCAGTCTACGATCCGGTTTTCGCGTAGTGCCACCCAGTCCACTTCCAGTCGGCGCGCGGGCTCCATCGGAGCAGGAACGAACTCGCGCCTCACGGCGGTACGCTCGGCGGCAGCCTCGTCGGTCGCGCCGCTGCCGGGGCGATTGACGGCGGCCAGGTCCAGGGCGCGTTGAATCCTGTCCATGTTGGCGTTCATCTACATTCCCAGCCGTTGCACGATTGAAAAAAAGATCACATCCAGCGGCCGATAGAACAGGTGTACCAGCGCCATGGCCACGCAGGCGGTGCCCGCCGCGGAACCCAGCGCCAGCCGGAAACGCTTTCTTTGGCCACGTGCGTCCCCATCAGTTGCGATATGCGGTATCAGGGCCAGCGGCGCGACACCGACCAGTTGCAGCAACTCATCGCGTGAATGGATGGTCGTGTCCAAGACTTCACGCAGCATGGCCACGGCCAATGCGATTGCCAGGCTCAGCACCAGCCCCGCCAAGACGATGAGTTGACGGTTGGGACTGATCGGCTCTTCAGGCGGCAGAGGCGGGTCAATCAGATTGAAGCGCTCACCCTGGCGGTCCGACTCGAGGCTCTGGGCAACCCGGGCTTCCCCCTGCTTGGTGCGAATTTCTTGGTAACGCAAGCGCGCGTTGTCCAGGTCCCGCGTCAGGTCGTGGTACTCACGCTCCACCTCCGGTGACCCGGTGACATCGGCCTCATAGCCATGAATGGACGTCTCCAGTTTTCCGATCTGCGCGTTCAGCGACTTCATGTCGTTCTCGGTGCCGGCCAGTTGTGCCTGGATCTGCACATAGGCCGGATTGTCCGCGTCGGTGGGTTTGAGCGAATCACGGGTCTCGAACGGACTGGAGGAGTCCGCGGACGTCGCAACTTTGGCCGCGGCAGTGGCCGTATCAAGGTCCTGCTGCAGCGACCTCACCATCGCTTCCAGGCGCACCCGGTCTGGGTGTTCGGCGGTGTAGCGCTTGCGCGCTTCGTCAAGTTGGGACTGCGAGGATTGGAGTTGGCGTCGCAGATCGTTGACGGTGTCGGACTTGTCGCCCACTTCGGCTTCCATGCCGCTGACTTCGCGCGTCAACGTCACCACGTCCGGATGATCGGGACCATACTTGGCTTTCGCGGCGGCCAGTTGCGACCGTAGCATCTTGAGCCGGTCGCCGCTGGAGACGATGCGCTCCCCGGTTTCCGAGAACACGGTCGAATTCGGCTTCAGCTGCACCAGCTGCGCCTGCAGGTACACGCGCTGCTGTTCCAGTGAACTCAGGCGTGCCTGCTGGGTGCGTAGTTCCTCTTCATTCCGGTCCATCAGCTGCATATTCACCTGGACCAGCTCAGGCAGCTTCGAGTAGTTCTTGTCTTTGAATGTCGCGAGCTTGGCTTCCAGGTCCACAATCTGAGCATTGATGCGATTGCCCTCCCCGTCCAGGAAGTCTGTCGCATCGTGAGCCAGCTTGGTGCGATTGGTCAGGTTCTCGTTGAGGTACAGAGTTGTGAGTTCGTTGGCGACGCGCGCTGCCTGGTCCGCCGAGCGACTTGTGTATGACACCTCGAATGCGATGGTGGCCGAGGTGGGTCGCCCGCTTCGCGGATCGATGACGTCGGCGCTGATCATCTTCAGCCCGATGTCCTCCCGCATCAGCTTCAGCAGTGCCTCGCGCGTGTCGCGCGACTGCTCGCGCGGGTACAAATTGTAACGCTTGATGATGTCGAGCAATGTCGCGGTGGTCATAACGCGCTTGCTGATGACCTGGACCCGCTGGTCCGCGTATGAGGTCACCGTCGACTTCACCATGTCGGTGGGTATTTCCTGCTGCTCGATCAGGACAGTGCCGGAAGAACGATAGTGTGCCGGCAGCAATGCGGCTAGCAGCAACGTGGCACCCAGGCCACAGCAAAACGCGACGATGATCGAGGTGCGTCGTCGCCTTGCGAGCGCGAGGTAGCCCTTGAGGCCCTTGGTTGTGACGGTGTTGGTATTCATGGCGGCTCTTTAGAAGGTGCGCACGGTAGGCAGCGGCTTCCAGGTTAGGGACAGGGCTACGCGCCACTCGGTCAGGGGTTGGGTGGGCCGATCGGGTAGGACCTGTACGGTTTCCGTGTGCGTGACGCCAGCCTCCGAATGCATGCTCCAGCTCTCGGCGAAGTGCCAGTCCAGACTGAGAGTCGCCGTGTCGTAGTAGCCGCGATCGATGCCCAGCAGCACTGCCCCGTGGTTGTTCTGCACGCGGGCGACTGACAGCCGGAGGTCGAGTTTTTCGGTCATGCTCTGGGTGCCGGACAACGTCAGCGACTGACGCTGCGCCAGAACGCCCTCGGAGTAAGGCACCAGTGCGTTGGTGTAATCCAGGTCGAGGTGTCCGCGTTCGGTGGCGAGACTCAATATCAATCCACCAAGGGCACCGATACTGTTCGAGGCCTGCAACGATTCGGGCGTGCCCACCGATTCGACGGTGCGCAGTTCCTCCAGCGAGCGCTGGCTGGCACCTACGTAGGCCTTGAGCGTCGTGCGCTCGGTAAAGTTGTGCTGAAAGTCCAGGCGCAGGCCACTCTCGCGGCTGTTACCGATGGACAGTGGAGTGATGAGCTGGTTGTCAAAGCCACTCACCGTAACCAGGCTGGTTTGCGTAAGAGCGAACTTTTCGCCAACGGAAACGCTGGCGTACTTGTATCCCGAGATCAGGTTATAGAACTGGCTGCTTGGCCCGTAGTAGCCTATATCCAGCCAGGACAGCTGCAGCACCAGGGTGCGGCGTTCGGACTGCAGGTGCGAGAACGCCAGCGACCCCTGTCGCGTTCGACGGTTCACGCCCGGCGCGACTAGCGCCGTGTCGGGAATGTCGGTGGCGAGTGTCGAATAGTCGGAAATGCCGCCCTGCAGCGTCAACTGCCCGAGTTCGCCTGACCAGTCATACTCGCCCGTGAGGCTCTCACTGTGCACGTCGGCGTAGGTTGAGTTGCTGATTTGTTGCCACAGCAGCCACGGCGTCAACGACAGTTGGTTGGCCTCGCTGGACCACTCGAACATGGCGCTGGGATTCAGCCAACCGCTTTGCGTGGTAGTGGCAGGAAGGTCCAGGTAGCGATTGCTGTCATTGTCCACCCACACGCTCACCTGGGGCGCGATCGACCATTGGCCGGCGTGCGCAAACGGCACACCACCGGCCAGGTATCCGACCCCGACAGCTGCTTGCGTCATCCGGGTCATGAGTTTGATCCTGGATGCCGGTCTCACGGCACGACGACGGTGTCGCCGGGCTGCAGCACCACGTTCTGCCGTAGGTCCTGGCCGCGCGTCACATCGTTGTACTGGAAGTGCAGCACGATCTGGCCGGCCGACAGACGCCGCAGGATGATGATGTCGTTGACCGCGGCAAAGGGCGTGGCGCCGCCGGCGAGACTGAGCGCCTGCATCACATCGACGTCGCGTGCCATGGGGTACTCGCCCGGCTTCTGCACCCGACCCACGACGTAGATGTGATTACCGGCGACTCCCTTCGCCGCCACCGTCACCACCGGGCTCGGGATGTAGCGGGTGAGACGAGTCGTGATTTCCTCGCGCAGCTGGTCGACCGTCTTGCCGCGTGCGTCCAGGTCGCCCACCAGCGGAAACGACAGGCCGAAGTCCGGCCGCACCAGCACATCGCCCGTGAGATCCGTCTCCTTCCACACCGTCACCGTGAGGACATCGCCCGGTTGCACGAGGTAAGTGCCCGAGGAGTGGGTCGGGGCGGTCGGCGCGGCAGTGGCAGTCGCGGCGACGTTGGCGGCGGCCATGGTTGCGGGTTGTTCGCCCGCGGCGCTGGCGGTGGCGGCCAGCGCCGACAGCAGGGCCACCGGCAGAATCAGGGCACGTTGCATGATTGGAACTTCGCTTGATTTTGAAGGTGGGCCGGCTATCGCTTTCCGCGACGCACGGCTTTCGTGTCTACGATTGTCATACTAACGGCGCTCCGTGACGCTTTAATGGCGGGGAGCCCGGTTAACACTGTCAAGGCATGAGCGGCCCGCGCTATGGGGAGAGCGCGGGCCGCTCGATCAGGC
>DASZCK010000280.1:0-4054 GCA_035943195.1 Steroidobacteraceae bacterium | reverse complement strand
GTTTTATCCGGGCCTGGGCGAAAAGGACCTCCGCGCGCCCTGAGGCTCCGGCCAGGTTGGATCGAGCCTGGTGCGTGCCTTGCTCGCGACGATCCTGGATAACGCCGCGATGAAGCGACGAGCGCGGCCAACAGGAACAGGAGCCGTCGCATACCTAATCCTTAGCCGCCGGTCTCCGCGGTCGAGCTGATCGGCGCACAGTTGGTTCGTCCCGACATCACACAGTCTTGAAGTTTTGCCGTACGACTCAGCACGTGCACCAGGAGCAGTCCACCCAGTACCAGCAGTACAGTGACCAGGAGGCCCGCTACTGCAGCACGGCGCGGATCAGGGACTCGCGGCATTTCGGGTTGCGGATTTTCGCCCGTCACAAAATATAGTGTCGGGCCCATAAAGAGCTCGATGATGACGCGTGGATCGGAAATCGGTCGGCTGTACACCGGGTCATCTCCAATCTGGACCAGCGAGGACGATCGTGCCAGCTCATTGTAGTGTCAATGAGGGATTGTCTTCAGGGAAGACGACCATTGCCTTGGACATTCTTATAAGTAGTTGATTTTGTGTGTTAATGGCCCGGTATGAATCCGCCACAGACCCGCCCCAGGACCTTGAGTCGGAACCAAATGTTCTTTCCCGGCCTGCATCCAATCGCCTCCGACCCGCATCTCCTGTACTTAGGCGGGTCTCAATCGCAGGAGTGAACAGATGGACACGGGAGTTCTACACACTGGTTTCGACGCCGGCGCGCTGGGTTTCTGGATATTCATCGCTGCCATCGTGGTAGCTGCCATCTGGTCGGGATCGCGGCGGGAGGCCGAAAAGCATGAAACGATGCGCCGGATCGTTGAAAAAACCGGTGTGGTTGACGAGGGCAAATTAAAGGAGCTGTTCAAACCGGCGTCGCCTTATCAAGGGCGAGATAAGCCACCCGGCGGTGGCTATCGCGCACTGCGCGTGACGGGCACCATCGTCATGTTCATTGCGGCCGGGCTGGTGGCGTACTCGCTGATTCGTGCGCACGCCGGTGCAGAACCACCGCAGTCGCAGGTCAGACCGATGATCAATCTCCCGAATGGTCGCAGCATGCCCGATTTGAGCTGGCGGCCTCCGGATCCGCCGTTCAACCCAGTACACGGTCTCGCTGCAGCTGCCCTGGTTGCGCTTTTCGGTGCCGGATTGTTCTGCTCGTCCCGTTTCCTGCCTCTACCTCCACCGAGCGGATCACGGACCGAACTACCGGCACCCTAGGTGGAAAGCCGTCTTCCGGTCGCCGAACTGAAACAGGCGCCGGACTCCATCGTCATCGCCCTGGCCTGTGCGGGTGATGCCAGTGCCTTCGGCGAAGTGCTACGTCGCCGGCAGGGCCGCGTGCGCAAGTTCATGTACCACCTGTGCCGCCAGTCGAGCCTCGGTGACGATCTCGCCCAGCAGGTGTTCATCACGGCCTGGCGCTCCCTGAGCCGGCTGCGTACGGCTGCGGCCTTCGACGGCTGGCTGAAACGCATCATGGTCACGACCTGGCTCGAAGAGCTCCGACGCGGCAAGCTCGTCACCACCAGTGAAGTGGATCTTACCGAACTGCGTGCGCAGCACGATGCGACTGCCGAGCAGCTGGACCTGGATGCGGCGCTGGCAATGCTGGAACCACCGATGCGCTTGTGCGTCGTGCTCGCCTACAACGAAGGCCACTCGCATCCTGAGATTGTCGCGCTCACTAACCTGCCGCTTGGCACGGTCAAGTCCCACATTGCGCGCGGTGCGACGCGACTGCGCGAGATCCTGTCTGCATATGGAGAAGGCCATGAGTGATCCCGACGATCTGGATGCGCAGCTGATCGCTCGCTTTGAACGCGAACACACACATGTGCCGGCAGAGCCATTCGCGGCGGCTACACTGCGCGAAATCCGCCGCAGGCAGCAGCGTGCAAGCAGATTGCGCACCGGTCTGCGAGTCGCCGCATTGCTGGTTCTGATAGTTGCCTCGCCCTGGCTGATTGCCGGAGTCGAAGAACTGAACGTGGCGCTGGATGCCTCGCTCTATTGGACGGCACATCAGCCGGTTGCATGGGTATTTGCCGCAGCGGGTGTGGTCGCGTTAGCGGGTGTTCGCATACTTCGCAGCCGATGACTTGGCAGGCGCGTCGCGGTCAGTGTGGGGCTGCGGCCCACGCTGTAACCTTAGATTGGACGCGAGTGGCCAACATAACGCTACAGATGCGTGGTATTGGAAAAAGTTAACTAATTGGAGCATTGGCAAATCGCGCGCTCAAGAATCGAACAAGCTGCTAGTTTTCCGATGAAACGGGCGACCCATACGCCCGAATTTCAGGGGAAGTTACCATGCGTGCTATAGCGCTACGGATTAGCGAACTCGCTGTTTTCTGCATAATCATTGCCGGTCTGGTCGCCTCCGCCCAAGCCTAGGCGGTGCCTGCGGCAGCGGCAGATAGGTTGGTGCGAAGCACGGGTACAATAGCTGCTGAGAGGCAGGTAGGGCGTAAGGCGATGGGCATCTCTCTTGGGCTGTGCGGCGGAGTCGTAATCGGCATCCTGACCGGTCAGCTGGTGCTGGGTATCGTATTTGGGACCCTTTTTGGGGTTCTCTGGCAAGCCCTCATGGACGGCAAAAAGGCCGACAAGCCCCCTCAGAACATTCGCAAACGATGAAAGATCCGCGGGCCTCTCGCGTTATCCAGTAGTCCTCGAGGAGCCTGGCTACCTTTCGCAGATGCGCCGACTCCCGCTACAGCCCAGCGGAGTTGCCCAAATGTGTCACTCGCTGGCACCCCCGGTCAGTTTCAGACGTGGTTGATCTCAGGCGTCGCCACTCCCGCCTGGCGGCACTTGGCGACACGTACATGCACATCCAACGCGGGCATGATATGCGCCTGTAGGGGTCTCGTACCTCGACCGAAAAGTTTGGCCGCCCATGAAAACGCAAATGGATCGATCAACGGATGCCTGCGACACCGCAATGTGGGCTGCATCGACCGTGTGTGGCACAGCCGACGCCGGGACGGAGAGTGATTTCGAGCGCCTGTGCCGGGAGCGCCGCCGAGCGCTGGATGACATGCGCAAGCTCGAGGAGGATCTGCGCCGGGAGCAGGCCCAGCGCCGATTCCAGCGCATTCGCTACGGCTATCGCTAAGCGTCTATCCGACGGGCAGCAGCGGATGGGCTTGATAAGGGGCGGGACGGCTCCGAGCATCGCGAACGAACGAAAGTTCGGGGATGGCCGCACGCCGAGACGAAGTGCTTCAGCCGTGCTTCCAGCCTGAAGGGGCGGCCAGATGCGGACCGGAGATACGGCACAAATTATTGATTTTATTGGTCGGGATGACAGGATTTGAACCTGCGACACCTCCCGCTCTTAAATCCTTCCTCCGCTCGCCTCCGGGCTCCACCAAATCCCTTGCCGAGGGCGCAATTCCGGGGCTGTCCGTGCGCCTGGGCAGCACCGGGTGGCCAGTTGGTCGCTGCTGATTCGCGTCACGGGCGAGGGCGGCGTCAAGGCCAGCGGCAAGGGATTGCTGGGCCGGAAGTACCGCGTCAATCTCGGCCGCTATCCGCAAGTCTCGCTCAGTGAGGCGCGAGCGAAAGCGGTAGTACTTCTCGAGCAGGCGAAGCGCGGAGTGAATGCTCAGGAGGCGCTGACGCCGACACCGACGGCCGGGGGCCTGACCGTCGACAAGCAAGCTATCGCAGGAGTTCATGAAGCAGCACGTGTATTCCCGCGAGCTGAACGGCGCGGCGAAGTACGAAGTGACGTTCAAGACCCACATCAATCCGGTGATCGGTCGGCAGTTCGCCGAGCAGCTCTCCCGAGAGCAGGTACGGGGACTGATGGAGGCGGCACGCGTGAAGCGCAAACGACCTAAGGGCGAGCACGGTGGGCCGTACGGCGGTGTCGAGGCGGCTCGGACGATGAGTTCTCCCTCGCCACGGGCGAGCTTTGTTCGTCGATTGATGGGGAATGTGCCTGTAGTGGCTATCCATAGAAAAATCAAAGAGTTAGAAAGCAGATGTCCCGACTACAACCCATAAGGTATATATA
>DASZCK010000279.1:0-23486 GCA_035943195.1 Steroidobacteraceae bacterium | reverse complement strand
GCCCCGCCGCGCATATCAAACTCATCCTCGGCGCGATGACCGGCGAGCCCGACGTGCGTCCGCTGTCGCGCACCTACACGCCGCGGCACTTCGATGCCCAACGGCTCGAACTGACCGTGGACTTCGTCCTGCACGGCGAAGGTCCTGCCTCCACCTGGGCGGCGCAGGCCGCGCCCGGACAGCCCATGATCATCGCGGGCCCGGGCAGAAGTTATGCGCTGGATCCGCAGGCCCAGTGGCTGCTCGTGGCCGGTGACGAGTCGGCGATTCCGGCGGTGGCCACCATTCTCGAAGCGCTGCCCGATGGCGTGCAGACGCAGGTGCTGCTGGAGGTGAACGACGCCGCGGACGAATACCCGATCGCTCCAGCGCGTGCCGCTGTCAGCCTGCGCTGGCTGCATCGCACCCAGCCCCTGGGTCACGCCGGCGCCGCACGCACCGGCATTGAGCTGGCGGCCGCCATCACCGCCTGGACACAACCGGCGGGCAGCGGCCGCATCTATGTCGCCTGCGAGGCCGATGCCATGCGCGGGATCCGCCGCCACCTGCTGCTGGAGCGTGGCCTGCCGCGCGAGTGGGTGACCACGCGCGGCTACTGGAAGCAGGACGCCACGGACTATCCGGACCGGGACTACGGCGAAGACGTAGGCTGAGGAGAAGTCCCGCCACACTGCAGCGGCGCGCCGCCGGTCACGAAGATGCGCGGCCCCGCCGGGGCCGTGATCTGCCCGTGCATTGACGCCAGGTAACTTTCCAGCGCCTCGGTATCCAGCGGACCGATCCGTACCACCGGCAGCCCACCGAAGCTCTTGAAGTCATCGCCACCACCGACCAGAAAGTCATTCACGGCCACGCGGTACAGAGCGGTTGCACGCAGCGGCTGGTGATGCGCGTCGCAGGCGCGCACCACGTGCGCCCCCGCGGGTCGCTGCGGGTCCCACTGGTAGTACAGACCTGAGGTCTTCAGGATGCGCGGGATGGCGGCCGGATCCGCGGACCACTGCTGCTCCAGCGTTTGCCGCAGCTGTGCGCCGGTCATCTGCAGCAGCAGGATGCGGTTGCCGAAGGGATGCACGGTCAGGATGTCACCCCAGGTGATGTTGCCGGCGGACAGGTCGGCACGCAGGCCGCCGGGATTCATCAAACCCACATCGGCCTGCACGGCCGCGCGCTGCGCGTCGGCGATGAGGTCGCCGAGGACGGATTCGCCCGCGGGTGACATGCTGCGTGTCAGCGCCAGGTCGCTGTGCGCCACCACCCGCGCCAGCCGCGGACCCACCGCCGCCACTGCCTGCCGGGTGAGCTGCGCCACGGCCGCATCCGGATGCAGGCCCGGGCCGGCGTCCGCCCAGGCGGGCAGCACCCGCGCGGACTTTGAGATGACGCGGCCGCTCGCGGGGTCAAGTTTCAGCGTGAGCTCCCCAAAGGCCATGCCATAGGAGAAGTCCTGCACCACCAGCACCGGGTGGCCTGCATGATCCGGCCACAGCGCATTGGTGAAGTTGTGGGTATGACCGGAGATCACCACGTCGATACCCGGATCCAGCTGCGAGACGATGCGCAGCAGCGGTCCATGCCAGGCAAAACCGCGGTCGGTGGCCGTCGGCACCACGCCCTGGTGGATGGTGACGAGCAACGTGTGCACTCCGTGCGCCTGTAGCTCACGTGCGGCCGCGTTGATCGCCGCGGCCTCATCGGTGAACTGCAGATTCGCGGTCGCCCAGGCCGGCACCAGCGTCGGCGTCTCCTTCAACACGGCACCAATGACCCCGACCGGCACCCCGTGGATCACGACCACGGCATAGGGCGGCAGCAGCGTGCGCCCGGTGCGCCGGTCCAGGACGTTGGCGCACACATAGGGCACCCGGCTGCCGCGCCACGGGTTTTGCAGGAAGGGCCCGCCGTTGGCGTTACCGCCATTGAGCAACCGCAACAGCTCCTCGGGGCCTGCGTCGAATTCGTGATTGCCGGGAGTGCCGATGACCGGACAGGGATCGGGCTGCTCGCGCCAGCTCGCCGCCGAATAGAAATGCGTGGCGGCGCCGTAGCGGCATTGCTCGCCGGCCAGCAGGTTCAGGAATTGAATGGCCGGTTCGTTCTGCAGCAGACGGGTGATGGGCGGACTGGCCCCCAGCAGATCACCGGCATGAATGATCAAGGTACCGGCCGGATCGTGGGAGCGCTGCACATGCAGATAGGCCGCCAACACGGCGGCACCGCCGGCCGGCCGCCGGCCATCCGGGGGGGCCGGAGTCTGCAGGTTGCCGTGGAAGTCATTGAAGGTCAGCACACGCAGCGTGACTGCAGGGGTCGACGCCCGCGCCTGCGGGTCCTGCCAGCTCACCGAGGTGTCCGGCGGTGGCCAGGGGACCAAGGGTGCCGGATCCGCGGCCCAGCTCAGAGCCGCCTCCAGCATTGCCACGACGAGTAAAATATTCTTCATTTAAATCAGCTAATTACGAGCGCTGCCGTCAGATTGATAATCCTTAATCGCCTCGTCACAGCAATTCCGTAGAATTATCGATAATCGATTCTGACCTTTGGACTCACCCATGTGGATCGTCGAGGTGGCGCTGAAGCGCCCCTACACCTTCATTGTGCTGGCACTCCTGCTCCCCCTGCTGGGCGGCCTCACGCTGCTTGGAACGCCGCTGCGGCCGGGCATGCCGGTGGACATCTTCCCCGACATCGCCATCCCGATCATTGCAGTCAATTTCAATTACACGGGTATGTCGCCGGAAGACATTTCCGGCCGCATCACCTCGCAGATGGAACGCTACGCGACCACCATCGTCAACGACATCGAGCACGTCGAATCCCAGAACTACCCCGGCATCGCGGTCATCAAGCTGTTCTTCCAGCCGGGGGTGAACATCGATCTGGCCATGTCCCAGGTGACGGCCTACGGCCAGACGGTGCTGCGACAGATGCCTCCCGGCACGGTGCCGCCGCTGATTCTCAAGTACAACGCCTCCAGCGTGCCCATCCTGCAGCTGGCCATGTCCAGCGACAAACTGACCGAGGCGCAGCTGTTCGACTTCGGCAACCAGGTGCTGCGCTCGCAGATCGCCACCATCGCCGGCGTCTCGATTCCGTATCCCTTCGGTGGCGCCACGCGCCAGGTGCAGATCGATCTGCGGCCCGATGCCCTGCGGGCCCAGGGCCTCACGCCCCTGGACGTCAACACCACCATTGCGAACCAGTCGCTGATCATTCCCTCCGGTACCCAGAAAATCGGCGATACCGAATACAACGTGCGGCTCAATAGCAGCACCCCGACCATTGCCGCCCTGAACGATCTGCCGGTGCGCAGCCGCGACGGCTCCGTCACCTACCTGCGCGATGTGGCCTTCGTGCACGACGGGCATCCGCCGCAGACCAACATCGTGCGCGTCAATGGGCGGCGCGCCGTGCTGATGTCCATTCAGAAGACCGGCTCGGCCTCCACGCTCACCATCGTCAACACCATCAAGGAGCGTCTGCCCCGGGTACGCGAGCTGATCCCGGAGGGCGCATCCATCGCGGCCACCGGCGACCAGTCGGTGTTCGTGCGCGCGGCCATCCGCGGCGTCGTCACCGAAGCCCTGATCGCCGCGGCCCTCACCGCCTTCATGGTGCTGCTGTTCCTGGGCAGCTGGCGCAGCACGCTCATCATCGCCATCTCCATTCCGCTGTCGATCCTCTCCTCCATCATCTTGCTGGGTGCGACGGGCGAGACCATCAACCTCATGACGCTGGGCGGCCTGGCATTGGCCGTCGGCATCCTGGTCGACGATGCCACGGTCACCATCGAGAACATCAACCGCCATCTGGAGGAGGGCCTGGACGTGACGCCTGCCATCCTCGAGGGCTCGCGGCAGATCACCGTACCGGCACTGGTTTCCACGCTCTCGATCTGCATCGTGTTCGTGCCGATGTTCCTACTCACCGGCGTGGCGCGCTATCTGTTCGTGCCACTGGCCGAGGCCGTCGTGTTCGCGATGCTGACCTCGTACCTACTCTCCCGGACGCTGGTACCGACCCTGTGCATGTACTGGCTGCGCACCGCCGCCGAGGAAAAGGCGGCTCTCGCCCAGCCGAACGCCTGGCAGCGTTTCCAGCGCGGCTTTGAGACGCGCTTCGAGAAACTGCGCGCGCACTACCATGAGCTGTTGAAGTCTGCGCTGGCGCATGGCCGACCCTTCATGATCGGATTTCTGGCCGTGGCCTTCGCCTCGATGATCATCTACCCCTTCCTGGGTCGGAACTTCTTCCCCGAAGTGGACGCCGGACAGATCAAGCTGCATGTGCGCGGGCCGACGGGTTTTCGCGTGGAGGACAGCGCCGGGCTCGTCGATCATGTCGAAGCGGCGGTGCGCCGGGTCATTCCGCAGCACGAGATCAGCAGTGTGGTCGACAACATCGGATTGCCGGTATCCAGCATCAACGTCACCTACGGCACTTCCGGCACCGTGGGCAGTGCGGATGCGGATGTGTTGATTTCGCTCAAGCCCGGCCATTCGCCGACTTCGAAGTACGTCCATATCCTGCGCCGCGAGCTGCCGCGGGAATTCCCAGGCGCCGACTTTGCCTTCCTGCCCGCCGATATCGTCAGCCAGATCCTGAACTTTGGCATCCCGGCGCCCATCGACATCCAGATCGTCGGCCCCAGCCCGAAGAACCGCGACGTGGCCAATGAACTGCTGGCTGCGGTGCGCCACGTCCCCGGTCTGGTCGATGCCCGCATCGAGGAACCGGATGATCTGCCGGAGCTGCGCGTGAATACCGATCGCAGCCGCGCGCAGCAGCTGGGCATCACCCAGCACGACGTGGCCAACAACCTGCTGCTCACCCTTTCCGGCAGCAGCCAGATCGCACCCTCGTTCTGGCTCAATCCCGAAAATGGCCTGCAGTACCCGCTCGTGGCGCAGACGCCGCAGTACCGCATGACCTCGCTGGATGACCTGCGCAACATCCCGGTGACCTCGGGAACCGCGCCGCAGATTCTCGGCGGAGTCGCCACCATCACCCGCGGCACGACCGCGGCGGTGGTCTATCATTACGACACCCAGAACCTCATCGACATCTACGGCGCTGTGCAGGACCGCGACCTGGGATCGGTGGCCGATGACATCAATGCGCGCATTGCATCGATGAACGACCGGCTGCCGAAGGCGACCCATATCGTGCTGCGCGGCCAGGTCCAGACCATGATCGGTTCCTACACGGGGCTCGCGATCGGAGTGGTGGGCGCCATCCTGCTGGTGTACCTGCTCATCGTCATCAATTTCCAGTCCTGGATGGATCCCTTCATTATCATCACCGCGCTGCCCGCGGCACTCGCCGGCATCGCCTGGATGCTGCTCATCACGGGTACTACGCTGTCCGTACCGGCCCTGACGGGCGCCATCATGTGCATGGGTGTCGCCACCGCCAACAGCATCCTGGTGGTGAGCTTCGCACGCGACCGCATGAACCAGGGGGCGACGGCCCTGGAGGCGGCGCTGGATGCGGGCTTCACCCGCTTCCGTCCCGTGCTCATGACCGCGCTCGCCATGATGATCGGCATGCTGCCCATGTCCTTGGGCATGGGCGAAGGCGGCGAGCAGAACGCGCCGCTGGGCCGCGCGGTGATCGGCGGACTGCTGCTGGCAACCGTCGCCACGCTGCTGTTCGTGCCCGTGGTGTTCACCGCCCTGCATGGCCGCCGGCGTGCCCCGGAGCCGCCGCACGCGCACTCTCCTTCACACGCCTGAAGACACCGACGCCAACGGACCCCACTATGCAATCAACCAACTCCCCCCACACCCGCAGCCACAAGCACGGCATCGCCCGCGTGGGCGCAGTGCTCGCCGTGGCGGCCCTGTGCTTCGTGGCGTGGAACATCATCTCGGCCCACCGCGCCGCGGCCAAACTGGCCAGCGACACCGAGGATGCGGCCATCGTCACGGTGAACACCACCCACCCCAAGCCCACCGATCCGACGGGGAGCGAGCTGGTCCTGCCGGGAACGGTGCAGGCCAACATCGATGCGCCGATCTATGCGCGCACCAGCGGCTACCTGAAGCGCTGGCTGGTGGACATCGGCACGCGGGTCAAGGCCGGCCAGCTCCTCGCCGAGATCGATACACCCGAAGTTCAGCAGCAGCTGAGCCAGGCGCAAGCCGACGTGGCGACCGCCGAGGCCAATGCCAAGATCGCAAGCGTGACCGCCGAACGTTGGGAGTCGTTGCGCAAGACCGACTCGGTCTCGCGCCAGGACGCGGATGAAAAAACCAGCCTCGCGGACGCCAGCAAGGCACAGCTGCAATCGGCGCGCGCCAACCTGCAGCGGCTGCGCGACCTCAATGGCTTCCAGCGCATCGTGGCGCCCTTCGACGGTGTCATCACCGCACGCGAAACCGATGTCGGGCGGCTGATCGCGGCCGGCGGCGCCAGTGGTCCGGAACTGTTCCGCATCAGCGACGAACGCCAGCTACGGCTATATGTGCGGGTTCCGCAGAACTTTGCACCGCAGATGGGCCCGAAGACCACGGCCGACGTCACCTTTCCGGATCATCCCGGCGTGCGCTACAGCGCTCGCATGGACTCCACCGCCAATGCCATCGATTCGACCACCAACACCCTGCTGGTGCAGTTGAAGGTCGACAATGCCGACGGCGCGCTGCTGCCCGGCGCCTATGCCGACGTGCACTTCAGGGTGCCGCCCGCCGCCCTCGGACACTCCCTGCAGCTGCCCGCCAATACCCTGCTGTTCCGCAGCGACGGCATTCATGTGGCGACCGTCGATGACACCGGTCACGTGCTCCTCAAAACCATCATCATCGGCCGCGATTATGGAGCGGCGATCGAGGTGGTGACCGGCCTCTCGCCCGATGATGTGGTGATTCTCAGTCCGCCCGATTCGCTGCTGGACCACGCCCAGGTGCGGGTGGGTGCCAAGCCCGCGGCAGGTGCCTGATCGTGAACCGCATCGTCATCGCCGGCGCCGTTGCGGCACTGCTGGGTGCCTGCTCGCTGGCGCCACCCTATGTGCCGCCGAAGCTCGACCAGGAGGTCTCCCAGTACAAGGAAGCGGGCGAGTGGGCGCCCGCCGCACCCGCCGATGAACAGCCGCGTCCGGACTGGTGGCAGGCCTTTGGCGATCCCAAACTCAATGAGCTGCAGCAGCAGCTGCGCGCCGGCAACCAGGATCTGCGGGCGGCATTCGCGCGTTTCGAGCAGTCCCGCGCGCTGGCCGGCCAGGCCCGCTCGCAGCAGTATCCGCAGCTGAATCTGGATGCCTCAGCGGTGCGCGGACGTGCTTCGGTCAATGGCCCCAACACCCTGGCCGCCGGCAAGACCGGCAATGACTTCGTCGCCTCATTCGAGGTGGCCTGGCAGATCGACCTGTTCGGCCGACTGCGCAATACCACCGCGGCGGCGAATGCCCGCTCCCAGGGCCGCGCCGCCGATCTCGCCGCCCTCAATCTGACACTGCAGGCGGAACTCGCCAGCGATTATTTCGCCCTGCGCGGTGACGATGCGACCGTGAAGCTCCTGGAGGATTCGGTGGCGCAGTTCGATACCGCCTGGGCGCAGACCCGACGCCGCTATGACACCGGCGTCGCGGCCGCGACCGATGTCGACCAGGCCGACACGCTGCGACAGAACGCGCGCTCGCAGCTCGCGGCAACCCGTCTGCAGCGCGCGCGCCTGGAGCATGCGATTGCGGTACTGCTGGGGCTGCCGCCGTCGGCATTCACGCTGCCGACGGCGCCACTGGCGGCCGAGCCGCCCACAATCGGCGTGACGCTGCCTTCGGTGCTGCTGGAACGTCGTCCGGATGTGGCGAGCGCCGAGCGCGACGTGGCCGCCGCCAACGCCGGCATCGGTGTGGCCCGCGCCGCGTGGTTTCCGGTGTTCTCGCTGCAGGCCGCGGCGGCCGGTTTCGAGAGTGTCGCGACGGCCAACTGGATCGGCGCACCCAGCCGCTTCTGGTCAGTGGGACCCGGCGGGCAGCTGCCGCTCTTGGACGTCGGCGGTCGCCGCGCGCTCAACGCCCAGGCGCGCGCTGCCTATGAGGAATCGGTCGCGGACTATCGCAAGACGGCGCTCACCGCCTACCAGGAAGTGGAGGATGGCCTGGTCGCGGTGCGCCGCCTCAGCGAGCAGCAGGCGGCCGATGCCGCCTCGGCCAAGGCAGCGCAAAGCGCGGCCTATCATGCCGACGAACGCTATGCGGCCGGCGTGGCCGACTACATCGAGGTGACCACGACGCACACCGCGGCCCTTGCTGCTCAGAGCGCCGCGCTGGCCTCCCAGGCCGCGCGGCTCAATGCGGCCGTCTCGCTGGTGCAGGCGCTCGGCGGCGGCTGGACCATGACTCCCGCCCGACTCAATTCACCGACGCTGTGATGGACACCGTTCTCAAACGCACCTGCATGCGCGACCGGATCCGCGATGTCCTGGTGGCGCGCATCCTGGACGGATCCTATCCGGCCGGCATGCAGCTCAAGGAACTGTCGCTGGCGCGCGAATTCAACGTCAGCCAGGCGCCGATACGCGAGGCCCTGCGTGAACTTGAAGGCACGGGACTGGTGACTTCCGAGCGTTATCGCGGCACCCGGGTGCGCGGCGCCGACTCCGTGGAGATGCGCGAATCCTATGAGCTCCGGCTGATGATGGAAGTGCGCTCGATCGAGCGCGGCCTGCCGCTGAGACCGTCAACGCTGGAGAAGCTGGAGTCGTGCATCCGCCGGATGTCGGAGGCTGTCGACAACGGTGACTCCGAGCATTACATAGACGGCGCGCTGGATTTCCATCGCAGCCTGGTCGAAATGGGCGGCAACGGCACCTTCCTGAAACTGTGGGACTCGCTGCACTGGGATGTCCGCGGTCGCATCGCGCTGCGCCGCCGGGCCGCCGTCGGCGGTGGCCTCGCCCCCATGGTGGCCCTGCACCTGCGCCTGATGGAGTCGCTGCGTGCGGACGATGCGGCGCAGGCCATCGAGGACCTAAAGGCGATTCTGCAATCCGTCACGGATGCCTTTCGCGAAGATTGAGTCACTGACCCAGCCGGGTCCAGAACCCGACGAACACCTGTGTGGAGAGCACGAATCCCAGAATGACGTTGACAATGACCCCCGCAGTGAACGCGTAGAAGGGTTTGGCACCCACCGCGGCGAAGTCACGGACGCGGGTGGTCAGCCCGATGCTGAGAAAGGTGAAGGTGAAGGCCCACACCCGTAGCGACTGCAAGGGGCTCACCAGCGAGGGCAGCACCTTCTGTTTGTAGTCCGCATAGCTGTAGCCGTGGGAAACCACGGTGATGATGAGCGAGGCCAGCAGAAAGCCTATGACGAACTTCGGAAAGCGTTGCCAGATCTGAGCCGCGCCCGCCCTCTGGGCGCCTTCAGACTGCCAGCGCGTGACGGCGACGATCGACAGTACGAAGCACCACACGCCGATCCAGATGTCGCGGCCGATGACCTTCATGAGCGTGAAGGCATTGACTGCGTCGTCAGGCTTGCCGGCGATTCCCGCCACCTTGCCGGCGAACCCGCCATAGGCCTGCGCGGCGGCCAGACCGGTGGCATCGGCGAGCTCCGAGGTGCCGATCCACGCGCCGGCAACACCCGAGGCCAGTCCCAGGCTGCGTGACACCAGCGGCAGGACGAAGATCAGCACGATCGCCCACAACACCACCAGTGAGATCGCGACCGAAGAATGCTCCTTCTTCGCCCCCACCGCGCCGGTGATGGCAATGGAGGCGGACACCCCGCAAACGGCGCCGCCAGTGCCCAGGACTGCCGCGAGCCGCTTATCCAGGCCCAGGCGCGTGGCGATGAAATAGATGACTCCAAAGGTCACGAGCGACACGATGGCCGCCTGCACCAGCGCCACCGGACCCGCCCACGCGATCAGTGTCAGGGGCAATCCCGTACCCAAGAGCACGATGCCGATCTTGATGAACAGTTCCACCCGCAGTCCGGCGCTCGCCCAGCGCGGCACACCCACGGTATTGGCAATCAGCAGGCCCAGCACCAGCCCCACCAGCGGCGGCTCCAGGCTGTACTTCGAAGCCTGGTCCCACAGCCCCAGGAAATACAGCAGCAACGAAACCAGGTACAGGATCGCGAACGACGCGAGAAAATCGCGCGCGCGATAGCCCAGCGCAGCCGTGGCAACCGTGAACACTGCCGCCCACACGGCAAACAGCGCCAGGAACTGCAGCCAATGCGCCCGCAGCTGAACCCAGACGTCGGCGAGGTGAGTCCATTTTTGCGGCGCGATCGCGATCCATTTGATACTGCTGCCGCCGGCGAACAGCACCACCGCGACGGCAATCAGCCCGATACCGACCGCCACGGCCCACCAGTCTTCGCGATTGTTGGGACCAGTCAATGGGCCTACGGCAGACACGGATCCGCTGGCGGCGATTTCGGCCATGGCAGCTCCCCTAAAGGTTCTAGTTTGTTCGGGGGAGTCTAGCCCGGTGCGGAGTGACAAATCAGTCGCGGCTCATATCAAATGAGCATGTGCTTATGCTATCCGCTGGTGCCGTGCTTCAAACCGACAACTGTTGCGATGCCGCCAAATGTGAGCAGCAACGACCCAAATAGATTCAGGGTCACGGTCGCCATCGCCCACAACATCCGATCCTGCCGCAGCAGCAGCACCACTTCGGCCGAGAAGCTCGAGAAGGTGGTCAGCCCGCCGCAGAAGCCGGTGATCACGAGGTAGCGCCACGCCGGTTCCAGGCTCTTGTTCAATGCAAAGAACGCCACGGCAACGCCAACGACATAGGCACCGATGAGATTGGCCGCGAGCGTCCCCATGGGCACGGCACTGGGTTGACTGTTCAACCACAGACCCAGAACCCAACGCAGCAGGCAGCCGATGCTGCCGCCCACACACACTGCCACCACCGATCGCCACATGCTTACGCTCTCCTATCGACGGCACCGCATTCCAGCGCGACGTCGAGCAGCTCAATGTCCGTGGTCACGCCCAGCTTCTGACGTATGTTCGAGTGATTGTTCGCCACCGTCTTCACACTGAGGTTCAGCAACTGCGCGATATCGTCGTGGTTCTTGCCGCTGGCGATCATGCGGAATATAGCAAACTCACGCACCGACAATCCCAGGGTGGGCGAGGCGCGGATGTCCTGTGCGATGCGCTCGAGGCGCTGGCGGACATCCGGACTCAAGGCCACCTCCCCCGCCAGCACCACTCGCACCGACTCCACCATGAGCTGCGGATCACTGCCCTTGGTCACGTAGCCATTGGCCCCGGCGCGCAACGCCTGCGTGGCAAAGGCAGCAGTGTCGTGCATGCTGAACACCAGGATCGGCAGCAGCGGCCAGCGCAGCTTGAAGCGCCGCAGGCTCGACAGGCCGCCCAGTCCCGGCATGCTCAGGTCCAACAGCACGATGTCCGGGGAAACCCGCTGCAGCAGCGCGTAGGCCTCCTCACCCGATGCGGCTTCGGCGATGACCGAGTATCCAGGCTGCTGCTCGAGGAAGCGCCGGTAGCCCGCCCGTACCACCGCGTGATCATCGACCAGCACGATACGTACCTCAGCGACCATCCGCCGCTCCCCGTGGCATCCATGCGGTCAGCAACATGCCACCGGTGGGCTGCCATAGTAGCTGCAGCTCGCCTCCCTGTGCGGCGACCCGCTCACGCATACCGTCGAGTCCGGTGCCCCCACCGCCCTCGGCACGTGTTCCGGGCCGCACCACCGATTCAGCGACGCGCAGCTGCACCTGCGCATCGGTCACCTTCACCTCAATGCCGATGCAGCGCGCCCGAGAATGCCGCACGGCGTTGGTCAGGCATTCCTGAATCAACCGGTACAGGGTGATGTTGAGCTGCGGCGACAGGGTATCGACCGGCCCCTGGAAAGCCAGTGAGCAGGTGAGACGCTCCGCCACGCGCACCTGCCAGCCATCGACCAGGTCCTGCAGCGTGCCGCGCAAGCCGACCGTCTCCAGTTCGTGAGGCCGCAAGCGCGACAGCATGCCGCGGGTCAGCGCCATGATGCCATCGACCACCTCGCCGACTCCCTGCGCACAGCCCACGACGCCGGGCAGTACCCCCTGGGCCTCGCGCTGCATGTAGGCCGCGTCCACCTTGATGGCCGTCAGGGACTGGCCCAGCTCATCGTGCAGTTCGCGGGCCAGGCGCCGGCGCTCCTCCTCTGCCACCGCGATCAGCCGCTGGTTCAGCGTGCGTCGCTGCTCGGCGGCCGACTGCAGCGCCTGGGCACAATGATTGAAGCTGTCGCAGATGTCATCCAGATCCTTTACCCGAAAATGTGGCAGGCGCGTCGCGAGCTCTCCGGCCTGCAATCGTGACAGCGCCAGCTGGATCTGGCCCACCGGCCGCAGTCCGCGCCGCACCATGAAGTAGACGGCTCCGGCCATGGCCAGGACGACCATCACCAAAAGCAGCACGTCCGATTCCACGCGATCCTCGATTTCGCTCACCTCGGAGCGCGGATTGGCGCTGACGCGCAGGGTACCCAGGCGGTCAGCCGACCAGGCCAATGGATAGCTCAGCTGCGTGCGGCCGCTGCCATTGGCGAGCGCCCCCGCGAGCCACCCTCCCTGATCGGGATCAAGTGCGCTGGCCGCGATACCCCGGCCCGCCGCATCCTGGAGCGTGATGCGCACATGCCGCAGCGGCTGGGACTGGCGTACGACGGCAGCGGCAGCGGACAGCGCCGCGGTCGCGTCCGCAGCGCCGCGCACGCTGTCCTCGACCTTCACCAGCAGCGTGGTCAGTTGCAGCGACGAATCGGTCTCGCGTGCAACATCGGGACGCACCGAAGCCAACGGGATCAGCACGCTGAACAGCAGCGCCGCCAAGGTCACCGCCGCGATGCCCAGCAGCAGCCGGGTGTGCAAATACATATCGAACCTCACCGGTCCAGGGCCCCACGGATCTTGCGCACGAGACTAATCCACGGCGCTGGTCAGTGGAATCGGCCAGTGCGCTACACTGCCCGGCGAGTCAGCGGCTGGTGGGGACGATGATGATGGACAAAAAGGGCCCGCGGGCATTCGTTGTGAGCGTTCTCATCCTGGCGCTTGGCGTGCTGGGAACATCCGTGCCGCTGCCGGCGCGCGCCGCCGCCTGCGATCGAAGCTGTCTCAAATCCGTGCTCGATCGCTATCTCACGGCCGTGACACGCCATGACCCGAGCGCGGCACCACTTGCGCCGAGCTATCGCCACACCGAAAACGCCATCAACATCCCCTTGGGCAAGGGCGTTTGGCAAAGCGTCACCGGACTGGGACAGGTCCAGCGTCGCTATCTCGATCCGGTCAGCGGCCAGGCCGCCTACTACGGCATCGTCGCCGAAGGTTCACAACTGGCCATCGTGACCGCACGACTGCGCATCGAAAACCGCAGCATCACCGAAGCGGAGTGGTATATCGCCCGCGAGGCTGACCCCGGCCTGCCTGGAGCGAAGCCGCCCAGCTCCTGGAATCCGCAAAGTCTCAGCGCCACGCCGCCGCCCGAGCGGGTCCTGCCCCCCTCGCGGCGCCTGCCGCGCGAGACGATGATCGCCATCGTCAACAGCTATTTCGACGGCATCACCTCCCATGACGGCACGGTGGTGCACGCGCAAGCGGGCTGCAATCGCTACGAAAACGGCACCCGGGTCACGGGGCGCAGGGGCGGGGTCAATGACGACTGCGTCTCGGGACTGACCAACTTCAATCTCGCGAATGTCGCAGCCCGCCGCGTGGCCTTCGTCGATGACGAGGCCGGCGTGGTGCTGGGCATGGCGGTTTTCATCCGACGAGCTGGCTCGAACGTGCCGCGCAATGCATTCAGCGAATGGTTCTGGATCGAAGACGGCAAGATCCGCAACATCTGGACCGCGATGTACTACCCGGGCCCGGAGCGGCCGGTACCGAACTGGCCGCCCTTCGACGGCAACTTCCCGCTGCCCGTATTCACCACCGGTGCGCCCGTGCCAGCGACGGCTTCAGCATCCTACGCGGCGGACCTCGCGGCCATTTCGGCCTTCAACGTGAAGTACCTGAAGGCCATCAACGATGGTGACATCAGCGCATTGAGCGCTCTGACCGACGATGATCACATCGCGTTGCCGCCGGGAGCCGCGCCGCTGATGGGCAAGGCCGCCAATGTCGCCGTCAATGGACGGATCTACCAGCAGTCCAGGGTCGATGAGCACTGGACGCCGCTCGAGACCGTCATCGATGGCAACCTGGCCTATCAGCGCGGCACTTTCACGGCAGTCGCCACGCCGAAGGCCGCCGGGGGCACGGTGCGCTCGATCAGCGGCAGCTTCCTGCGAATCTACCGCCGCCAGCCGGACGGCTCGTGGGTCATGACCCGCGACATGTTCAACTCGGGGCCGCCGGACAGCCCCGCGCATTGATCAGTCGAAGTTGCGCTTGAGGGTGAGACCCCATTCCAGGGGCGGCGCCACGTTGCCCTGCTCGCGCCCAAAGAACGAGATCAGGCTGAGCTTGCCGTAGAAGTACTGAGTACCGGTGAGGTTGCGACCCCAGGCGGCGACTTCCCACTTCTTGCCGGCCGGCTGCCAGGTCAGACGGCCGTTGAGCACTCCGTAGCCGCCCTGGGCACCGGTTCCACAACCCGCATCGGTGGTTTCGGTGAAGCAGCCATCGTTGGTGACGAAGTAGATCTTCGACTGGTAGGTCCAGTCCAGGCGCGGTGTCAGCGAGCCGCCCGCCAGCGGGAACCCATACTGCACGCCAATCGCGCTGGTGAACTTCGGTGTGCGCGGCGAGTAGCAGGTCTGCCCGTCGCAGTTGTTACCCGTGAACAGCAGGGTGTTGCCGCCGTTGGACAGCAGCAGGTAGTTCACGTAGCCGAAGGAGCCATCCAGGCGCAGTCCCTGGACCGGTTCGGCCTGCAGCTCACCCTCGAGACCCCAGATACGCGCCGTGCCGGCGTTTTCCTCGCGGAACCAGTTGACGCCATCCGCGTCGAGCTGCTGGGCAAAGGTCTGCTGATCGAGGTAGCGCGAGTAAAAGAAGTCGGCGTTGAAGCGGATGGTGCGATCCAGAAACTCGCTCTTCTCCCCGACCTCCGCGGTCTTGAGGAACTCGGGGCGGAACGGCACCGTCTGCAGCGCATCCGCCGGGCGCGGGCTGAAGCCGCCACCCTTGAAGCCCGTGGAGTACCGAATATAGGTCATCAGATCCTGGTTCCACTGGTAGTTGAGCGAAATATCAAAGTCCGTATGCGAGGCGGATGTCGGCACGTACTGGCCGTTGACGTTGGTGAAGGGTCCGCCATAGGGATCAAAGTTGTTGATCGTGATCGTCGCGTCCTTCTTGTCAGAGGTGTAGCGAGCGCCGCCGGTGACGGAGAAGGCATCGTTGAAGTGCCAGACGCCATGGGCGAACGGCGCCCAGTTGGTGGTGGTCTGCGAGACGTAGTCGTCCTGCTCATGGATACAGACCACGGGGTTCTGCACGGTGCAGGGATACAGCACATCGTAGCCGCGATCCGAGTCGTTCGCGGTGTAGTAGAACGCGCCGGTGGTCCAGTCGAGCGGTCCGGCTTTCCCGGTCAGCGTCACCTCCTCGGTGAACTGCTGATGGAAGGCATCGTCGTAGGTCGAGTTCTCCGACAGCGGGCTGCCGTCCGAATCGCGACCGTACTGGTTGCGGAATTCACGGAACGCCGTTACCGCCTTCAAGGTCATATCATCCGAGACCTTCCAGTCAACGGTACCCGAGACGCCCCAGTGATTCAGGTCATTGATGTTCGGTACGGCGCGTTCCGAGATGGGGTCGGTGCCATACTCGGAGTAGCCGGAATAGAAACCACTGGTGATGAAGCGGCTGTCGTAGGCGATGGGCTTGCCGACGTAGGCCGCGGGTCCCGCCGTCGGCACGCCAAGATACCCGTAAGTCAGCGCGCCCCAGCCGGCATTGAGCCCGTTGGTTCCATCGATGACCGTATACTTGTCCGCCGGGCCCTCCTGGTTCTGCACGGTAATGTCCGTGATCAGATTGAACTCCAGACCCGTGCCCAGCAGAAAGCGGAAGGCCGCGCGCCCGGACTGCACATTTTCATCGCCCTCGGTGCTGGTGACGCAATTGGATCCCGGCGCGATCGCCGGCTGCATGCTACCCAGGCTGCCCGCGCCATTTTCGCAAACATAGTCGAAGTTCTTGAAGTAGCCGTCCGCCTTCTTGCTCGAGAAGGAGAAGCGGGCATACAGAAAGTTATCGACCAGCGAAACATCGGCCATACCGCGTGCTTCGAGACGATCGAACTTTCCATACGTGACGCTGAGCGAGCCGGTGTTGTCACCCTGCGGCTTCACGGAAATGAGCCGCACCGTGCCGCCTTCTGCGTTCTTGCCGAACAGAGTGCCTTGTGGGCCGCGCAGGATCTCGACGCGCTCGAGGTCGAGCAGATCAAAGATCGATCCCTGTGGGCGGCCGATGTACACATCGTCCACGTAAATCGGCACGCCGGGCTCAAAGGAAAGAATGTTGTCGCCCAGGCCGACGCCGCGAATGAACGCAGCCATCGTCGCGCCCCAGCCCGCGCCCAACGGCGCAATCACCGCATTGGGCACGTAGGCGCCCACATCTGAAATATTGTCCAGGTTGCGTGATTCAAGCGATGCCGCCGTGATGGCGGTGATCGCAATCGGGGTGGTCTGCAGATTCTCCGTACGCCGCTGCGCCGACACGACGACTTCCTCCAACTGCTCTGACGACGGCTCGGCTGTGGAGGGCGTCTGTTGGGCCAGCGCGACAGGCGTCGTTGCGACACTGATGAGACTGACGAGGAGCAGCTGCGGGATCCCGCGAGAACCCGTGAACCGTAATGTTTGAATCTTCATGCGCAAACGCTCCCCCTTGCTTGCCGCGAGTGCAAAAAAAGGTACCATTGAAGGCAGCCGGGCAGAACGTCGCGCAAGGCGTGATCAGCTTTCGCAAATACAGAGAATTGATCCGGCATGCTGGGTCTGTTGCACAGGGGAAACAAGAATTAACAGCCTGCAGAACCTTGGTGCATTTGTGCGCGTCGCACGACTACGCAGCTTCTCCGGCGTAGCGCGTGAACTGCAGGTGGCGCCCTCCGTGATCACCAAACGCATTGATCAGCTGGAGCAGGAACTGGGCACACGATTGGTCGTACGCTCAACCCGCGGACTGACATTGACGCCGATGGGTGAGGCGCTGCTGCCCCGATTTCTCAGACTCGTGGCCGAGTTTGATGAACTGTTCAAAGGGACGACGAGTGATGAGCAGGGCATCGAGGGCCAGCTGCGCATCAAGTCACCGACCACCCTGACCAGCGAGTATCTGGGCGGTACCTACTCACGATTCCTGCAGCTGCATTCGGCCGTATCACTTGACGTGGCGCTGCTGGATCGCACGGTCAATCCGCTTGAAGAAGGCTTCGACTGTGCCATCGGCGCGCTGCAGGTGTCCTATCCCAACGTGGTGGATGTACCCCTCTGCCCCTATGAGGTCATCGTCTGCTGTGGGGCGGGCTACCTCGAGGGACGCGCCGCCCCCCAGCATCCCACCGAGCTGGTCGATTTTGATTGTCTGACCTCCGGCTTGTTCAGCAGCAGCTGGGTGTTTGAGAGCAGTGGCGGTCCACTGAGCGTGGAGGTGCATTCACGCGTTCATGTCAGTGAGGCGCGCGTACTGCGCGAAATGGCGCTGCACGGACTGGGGATCGCGGCCCTGCCGCTGTACCTTGCCGCGGACGACCTACGCAGCGGGCGACTCGTGCCACTGCTGCGTGACACGCCGTTGCAGCTTCACTGGCTCAAGGCGCTGGTGCCGCGCATGAAAATGAATCGTCCCGTGGTGCGCGAATTCGTCAGCTTCCTCAAAAGCCAGCTGGCAGATCCGCCCTGGGCCCTGCAGGAACAGTCAGCGGAGCTGGATCCCGGCGGGCTCACGCGGAAAATGGCGATCAACGCCGGCTAGCAGAAGCGGATGAGCCGACGCGGCCCGGCTACTTGAGTTCCGTCAACCTCGTGGTTGGCGTAGCACGGGGTCTTGATGGTTTCGTCGGAGCGGGCGTCGCATGGTTGACCGAAGCCGCCGTCGCCCGTTGCCGGCTCGTGCCATTTGACACGGAGCGGGCTGGGGCCGACTCAGAGGAGGGTTCGGGTACCAGGGCCCTGGTTGGCGGCTGATAATGATGCTCGGCAGTTGCCATGCTGGGCCCGGGGCTTGGAACAACCTGTAGATGTTCGCGCTGCGGCTGCGCGGGCAGGCGCGAGCGCTCGGCGAAGCGTTCCTGCGCGGACGGAAGGCTGTTGGTGCCGCCGGGACCGCCGTTGTAGCTCAGGCGGCTGGTGCCGCGAGCATTGTTCACGGGCTCGTCATAGACATGACGAAAATCGTGACCCTTCACATTATTCAAGGCACGGTTATAGGCGAATTCGCGACCCATCCAGTGTCCGCCCGCGTAGCCGCTGCCCCAATAACCGAATCCGTAGTTGATGCCACCGTAGTAGCCAACCTGCGGACCCCAGTAGCCGCGGTGAAAGACGAACACCCTGCCGGTGTACTCCCAATAGCCCGGTGTCCAGAAGACGCCGACTTGCGGTGGGTACACCCAAGCTCCCGGCTGCCAGAAGTATGTAGCCCCGTCCCAGGACCAGTAACCCGGAGTCCAGATATCGCCGTCGTCGGGACAGGGCGGCTGATCGCGGGTCGGTAGCTCCGGCGGTGCCGTCGTGGCAGTCATCTCCGCTACGTCCGCATACTCATTCCGATCGCGGATCGGTTCAGACAGCACCGTCGCTGCGGGCGTCGCCGGCTGATCGCTGTAGGTCACATGACCGGCAGCATCCACGGACTTATAGATTTCGGCGGCTTTGGCTGGCGCGCACCACAGTGACACCGACAATGTCATAAGCAGCGCCAGCTGCCACCGCTGAGCGATGACAGGGGAGCGAATGGCGACACTGTCCATAGCGGCACTGTAGCTTGGACCAGGGTGGATGTACCGCGAAGCCGTTCGCAGTGGCCGCCATGCTGCGTGACAGCATGGGCAGCAACGCCCTTTATTTCACCCGGGTATTATTGATTTTTATATTATACCCGGGTAAATTAGCCCGATGGATGCGCCAGGAACCTACTCGGCATTTGACGGCAGCTCGCGGTTATTCCGCGGAACATTCCAGGAGGTCGTGCTCAAGGTCAAAGAGCGACTGGGTCGAAACGAAAACAGCTCCTTGCTGATTTTCAGTGATGACACCGGCAAGACCATGGATTTCAACTTCCAGGGCAGCGTCAAGGACGTGCTCAAACGCCTCGAGATCTATGTGTCCAGGCAGGAGAGCGCGCCGTCATCCGGCCCCGGGCGACCGCGGCTCGGCGTGATCTCGCGTGAGATCTCGCTTCTGCCACGGCATTGGGAATGGTTGGCAAGCCAACCGGGCGGAGCTTCCGCCAGCTTGCGCAAACTCATCGATGAGGCCAGACGAAAATCCACTGGCCACGTCAGCATCAAGCAGATCCAGGAGCGTGCCTATCGCTTCATGTCCGTCATGGCCGGTGACATGAAGGGCTACGAGGAAGCGCTGCGTGCCTTGTACAAGGCCGATCGCCGGAGTTTTCTGCTGCATACGCAGGAGTGGCCGCTCGATGTGCGGGCTCATGCCAGCGAGATGGCCAAACCGGTGTTCGACGCGGTGCCCTAGCTTCGTTGCCTACTTGGCAAGCGCGGGCCGCCGTCGCGCGTGGCTGGCCTGTTCGTAGGAGTACGCAATACCGATCAACTTGGGCTCGCTGAAGGCCGTGCCCACGAACGACAAGCCCACCGGCAGGCCGTGCACCTGACCCATGGGCACGGTGATATGAGGATAGCCGGCAATCGCCGGCGGCGCGGTAATGTTCCCCCCCAGCACGTGATCGCCATTGATCAGGTCGCTCACGAAGGCAGGGCCGACCGTCGGTGCCACCAGTACATCGAGGTGGTCATGCGCCAGCGCCGCATCGATACCGTCCGGTCCGGCCAAGCGTCGCACCTTTTCGCGTGCCTTGAGGTACGTCGGATCCGTGAGCGGGCCCTTGGCCTGCGCGTCCACCAGAATGTCCTGGGGAAACCAGGGCATTTCCCGGGCGGCATGCGCCTTGTTCCAGGCTATGAGTTCCGCGAGGGAATGGGGGGAGGAGCCCACTCGCGCCGCCAGATTGCGATCGAGGCCATCCTTGAATTCGTAGAGCATCGCCGTGAGTTCATCGGCGGAGAGCTTGTCGGCATTGGGCAGCTCCACCGGGTCCACCACGATGGCGCCCTGCGCCTTCAGTACCTTGAGCGCGCGATCGAACACCACATCGACCTCGTCGTCGAATCCGGCGAGTTTGCGCACCACGCCGATGCGCTTGCCTTTCAACGCCCCTGCATCCAGGAATTTGCGGTAGTCCGGCGGCGGTGCATTCTTCAGCGGCGCCGTTGCCGCATCATCCGGGTCATATCCGGCAATCACCGTGAGCAGCGCCGCGGCATCCGCCACGCTGCGCGCCATGGGTCCGGCGGTGTCCTGCTTGGCACTGATGGGAATGATCCCGGAGCGCGACACCAGTCCCACCGTGGGCTTGATGCCGACCAGGCCATTGAAACTCGATGGGCACACGATCGAACCGTCAGTCTCGCTGCCCACTGCCAGCACGGTCAGATCCGCGGCGACGGCCACACCCGAGCCGGAACTGGAGCCGCAGGCATTGCGGCTGGTGTCGTAGGGATTGCGGGTAAGGCCGCCGCGTCCGCTCCAGCCCGAAGTCGAACGGCTGGAACGGAAATTCGCCCATTCGCTGAGGTTGGTCTTCGCCAGCAGCAAGGCGCCGCTGGCGCGCAGCTTGCGCACGATGAAGGCATCCCGCGGCGGCTTTGAGTCCACCAGTGCCAGCGAACCCGCCGTGGTCAGCATGCCGTCGGAGGTCTCGATATTGTCCTTCAGCACCACCGGTACCCCGAACAGGATGCCACTCCGGTCGGTGGCCGTATCGAGCGCGGCGGCCAGCTTCGCGGCGTCGGGATTGACCTGGATGATGGAATGCAGTGCCGGTCCGTGCACGTCAATGTCGTTGATGCGCTGCAGATAGTGCTGTGCGACGGCGCTGACCGTCGTGCGATGCGCCGCGAGCGCCGACTGCAGTTGCGCGACATCCGGCTCGGCAGCCAGCGGCGCGGCGGAATCGGCTGCAAATGCCGGGGCGGCGCAGACCGCGATACAAACCAATACGGCGGCGGTGATTTTCGCTGATGTGGTGTGCATGGGGCATTATAGACGCTGCGAATGCCGTCCCGGAGCGTCCTTCATGCGTTATTCCCGCGAACCACGCCTGCACCCGGTGCCGTTGAGCGAATTGCGGCCCACCCAGATCACCGTGGGCATGCGCGAGGTCAAGGCCAAGCGAAAGTCCTGGCGCGAGCACCCCGATCGCAAGAAGCCCGATTTTCTCGGCAACCACATGATCCCGGTCGTGTGGGGTCCCAAGGGCGCCTACTACGTGGTCGATCATCATCATCTTTCTCTGGCACTGCACCAGGAAGGCGTGAAGCACGTGATGGTCACCGTGACGGCCGACTTGCGGCGCCTGACCCGCGATGCATTCTGGGTCTACCTGGACAATCGGGGCTGGCTGCATCCCTTTGACGAACACGGCCAACGCCGCAGTTACAAGGATGTACCGCGTCGCATCTGGGACCTGGTCGATGACCCCTACCGCAGCCTGGCCGGCGAACTGCGGCGCAGCGGGGGGTATTCCAAGGACACCACGCCGTTCAGCGAATTTCTCTGGGCCGACTTCCTGCGGCGGCGCCTGAAACCCAAACTGCTGGATGAGGATTTCCCGCAGGCCCTGGTACGGGCATTGAAGCTCGCCAAGGGTCCGGAGGCGGATTTCCTGCCCGGGTGGTGCGGGCCGATCATCGGATGAGACTGGTGTGAGTTTCAGACGTCTTGCCGACATCGCCGATGTCCTGGCCGCGCTGTCGATCGCCGGCCTGCTGTTGCCGGAGGCCGTGGCTTACTCGGGCCTGGCCAATCTGCCGCCACAGGCCGGCGTCATTGGACTTTTCGCAGGCCTTGTCTGCTATGGGCTGCTGGGGCGCAGCCGCTTTGCAATCGTGTCGGCGACGTCATCGTCGGCCGCGGTCATGGCGGCGGCCACCTCTGCCCTGGGCGCCGGCGACGAACCCGCCCGGGTGCTGCTGGCGAGCATGCTCGTTCCCTGTACGGGTCTGGCCTTTGTGCTGGCGGGCAGCGCGCGCCTCGGCGCCGTCTCAAATCTCATTGCGCGACCGGTACTGCGTGGTTTTGCCTTTGGCCTGGCGCTGGTCATCGCCGTCAAGCAGGTCCCCGCACTGGCCGGACTGCACACTCATAGCGGCAGTTTCTTTGCCCTGCTGCTGGAGCTGTTGCGGACATTGGTGGCGGCGAATCCCGCCGCGCTGCTGACTGGCCTTGCGGCGTTGGCGGGACTCTTCGCCCTGGAGCGCGTGCGACGGATCCCCGGTGCATTGGTTGTGATCGTGGGTGGCATCGTGGCATCCGGCTGGCTCGCCGTTCATGGCGTGGTACTGACCGGTGCCATTCGCCTCACCCTGACGCCACCCAGCTTGGCTCTGCCCGCGCATTTGAATTGGCCGCAGCTCATCGAATTTGCCGTGGCGCTGATGTTCATCCTGTATGCCGAATCCTATAGCTCCATCCGTACTTTCGCGCTCAAGCACGATGATCCGGTGCAGCCCAACCGCGACCTGCTCGCCCTGGGGGTCGCCAATCTCGTCTCAGGCCTGTTCCATGGCACACCGGTGGGCGCGGGTTACTCCGGCACCTCCGCCAACGATGCCGCGGGCGCGCAATCGCGTCTGGCGGGACTCATGGCCGCCGTCATCATCCTGGTGCTGGTGCTGTCGTGCCTGCCGTACATCGAACGCATTCCTGCGCCGGTTCTGGCGGCCATTGTCATTCACGCCGTCAGCAAGTCGCTGCGGCTGGCGCCCCTGCGCACCTACTTCCGCCTGCGCCGCGACCGGCTGATTGCGGTGATCGCGATCATCGCAGTGCTGGTCTTCGGCATGCTGAACGGACTGCTGTTTGCCATTGCCTTCAGTCTGGCAATGCTGCTGCAGACTTTGGCCCGCCCCCGCCTGGCGGAACTTGGGCGTCTTGGTGCTCATGACTTCGTGAGCATTGAAAGATTTCCCGATACCGAACGCCGTCCCGACATCCTGGTGCTGCGGCCCGAGGAGCCGCTGCTGTTCGCCAATGCCGATCCGGTGCTGGCACTGGCAAGAGCCAAGGTTCAGCGTACTAACGTGAAGCTCGTGGTGCTGAGCCTGGAGGAATCCCCGGACCTCGACGCGTCATCCTTGGAGAGCCTCGCGGAGTTCAGCGCCTGGCTGGCGCAGCGTCACGTGGAACTGCGCGTCGCCCGTCCGAAGGACGGCGCCCGTGACGGCCTGCTCCGTGCCAATATCCAGCAGCTGGCGGCCGCGACGCTCGATTACTC
>DASZCK010000278.1:0-31852 GCA_035943195.1 Steroidobacteraceae bacterium | reverse complement strand
CGGGCTTCATGACCCCGGCATGAAAGGACGTCAACGCCCCATGCCCGATGCCAGCCATTCCGTGCCGGTCCACGAGGTGGTCCCAATGCAGATCGCCGATATTCGACAGCAGATAGACACCGTGGTGCGCAGTAACCTGATGGGCCAGTCGGATCATGTCGTCGTGCGGATAGAACATATCCAACCACTGTCCCCTGAGCTCCGCGAGTGACGCCTGCGGCGCCAACAGGCGAAACCGCGCGATCAGACCCGCGCCATCCAGGCGTCCGGTCTCATGTTCGATGAGTCCGACGCGCTCCAGGGTGGCATTCAGGTCCAGCCGCGGGGCGCCCCGGCTGACCAGGAACTCGAGCATGGGCTCCGGACGGATCCCGACAATCACTCGGCCAATGTCAAAGACAATGTCGCGGATCAAGACGGTCAGGGCTCCTTGACCCCAAGTCTAGCGCGGAACCGGGATTACCGTCCCGTGGTCGCCGTGCGTCATGTTCACTGACACCACCGTGGCGCGCGGAAAGAAATTGAACTCCGAGGCGCTGGCCCAGGTATAGGCGCCCATGGCGCGGCCCACGATCAGATCTCCGACCTCCAGCTTAGGCAGCATCAGGTTCTCGGCGATCACATCGATGCTGTCGCAGGTAGGTCCGGCCAGCACCGAGGGCAGGCGGTGAGTGCTGTCGCGCAGCGGCTCGACCGGGTAGCGCGCATGATCAAACAGTTGCCCGCTGTAGGAGCCGTACAGGCCGTCATCCAGGTAGTACCACCAGTGCCCTTCGCGGCGGGCGCGACCCATCACGCTGGCGACACCGATCGCGGACGGCCCCGCAATGAATCGCCCGGGTTCGGCGATGACGCGGATGCGCTTCGGCAGCTTGCCGAGCTGCTGCCGGATGGGGTCGCAGAAGCGCACGATGTCAGGCACGGGTGCGCCGTATTCGATGGGGAAGCCGCCGCCGATATCCAGGGTATCCAGCGTGCCGAGCTTTTCACGCCGCGCCATGGCGATGAGCTTGGTGCACACATCGATGGCCTCGACGTGCTTGGTCGGATCGGCGGCCTGCGAACCGACATGAAAGGAGACGCCCTGGACGTCGATGCCGAGGCCCGCGGCCAGGCGCGCCAGCTCCATGAAGTCCTCAGGATCGCAGCCGAACTTGCGCGACAGATCGCACACCGCGCCGGGACTGCGGAACGATACCCGCAGCAGCAGCCGCGCACCGTCGCGGGTGCGCGCGAACTTGCGGACTTCATCAGGGTTGTCGGCGACGAAGGTCTTCACGCCGAACTCGATGGCGTTGCGGATGTCCTGGGAGCGCTTGATCGGATGGGTATGGATGCAACGTTCGGGACTGGCCCCGAGACTCTTCACCAGCTGCACCTCACCGGTGGTCGCCAGATCCAGGAAGCCGCCCTCCTCCATCACCACCTGCACCACCGCGGGGTGTGGCAGCGGCTTCAGTGCATAGTGCAGATCGACTCGGGGCAGCGCCTGTTGCAGCTTGCGCAACTGCAGGCGGACGCGTTCGCAGTCGATGATGAGCAGCGGTGAACCGAACTCGGTCACCAGGCGGCGGATCTGGTCAGGTTCAAACGGGTCCACAAAACGCGTTGCGCGCGTACGGGTCGGCATGGGAAGTCTCGTTGGGGAAGATTTGAGCGGTCTTAAGGCAGAACGGCGAACGAGCTGGTGTCATCGCCCTCGGTGACCCGCGTGGCGGCCCGCAGCAGACGATCGCGAATCGCATCCCAGCGTTCGCCCTCCGGCACATCCTGGACCAGGATCTGCTGGCAGCCAGCAGTGTCGAGCGCCCGCAGGTTGGTATACAGGTCATGCGCGTACTGCTCGGGACGGCGCCCCGCGTTCACCCAGGTTACGTAGGCATGGGATTTCAAGGGCAGCCGCTGCGCCAGTACGGCGATGCGTTTGCCGCCGCTGGAGGCCATGGCCGCCTGCGAATCGATCTCGCCGGAGGGCACGATATTCATCGGCGTGGTGGGCGCGTAGTGCGACGGCAGGCTGCCGGGCACACGTGAGCTGAGCGCATCTGCACCGATGATCAGGTCCGGCGCCACTTCGCGCAGCTGGCTGGCGGTGACCGCACCGGGTCGCAGCAGCCGTACCTGGTCACCCTGACAGGCGACGATGGTCGACTCCAGACCGATCTGGCTCTCCCCGCCGTCGAGAATGACGCGCACCGCCTCCCCGAGCTCGTCGCGGACATGTTCGGCGCGTGTCGGGCTCAGCCGGCCAAAGCGGTTGGCCGAAGGCGCTGCGATGCCGCCGCCGAAGGCGGTGAGCAGTTGCTGTGCCATCGGATGCGCCGGTACCCGGATCGCCACCGTATCCTGGCCGCCGGTGACGATATCGTGGACATTGGTGGCCCGCGGCATGACCAGGGTCATCGGACCCGGCCAGAAGCGCTCGGCCAGCCGGGTGGCCGCGGCCGGCACCTCGCTGACCCAGCGGTGCAGGAACTTGGGACTGTCGATGTGCACGATGACCGGATGGCCCAGGGGGCGGCCCTTCGCCTCGAAAATCTTGCGCACGGCGGCCGGGTTCTGCGCATTCGCCCCCAGGCCGTACACCGTTTCTGTCGGAAACGCGACCAGATCGCCGTCGCGCAATGCCTGCACGGCTGCCTCAATCTCGACCTGACTCGCCCGTACCACCTTCACCATGGGCGAATTCTAGCAAGGCTGGGGGCCCGGACCGTCCTTTGTGCGCGACCTGTTGCGTGGCCACTACTCAAGGAGCTGGCGCTCCCAGCCCGCGGGGGTGCGCCGCACCTCATAGGCCGGGAAGTAGTGCTTGTCGAGCTTGAGCGTGATGACCTCGGCCGCATCGTTCCAATTCAAGGTCTTCAGTCGCAGGGAGGCCCGGTCCGGCCGGCCGCTGACCGCCTTGAGGAAGGCGTCGAGGTCCGGGGTCGGGACTCCGTCCACCTCGACGATGCGCCGACCGGGATACAGGCCGTAGCGGGCCGCGGGCGATCCATAAGTAAAGAAGGCCACATATACGCCATCCGGCGCAATGCCGCGCTGGGCGGCTATCGCGCGTTGCGGAGCCTGAAGCGTGGCACCAGCCCACTGCACCACCCGGTCGATATCCTGACCATTCAGCGCCGCGGTCTGCACGGTCAACTGCACCGGCGCGTTTGCCCGCCACACGGTCACTTTGACCGTCGGCGCATCCGCGACGGCGTGCTCCACTTCGGCGAAATGCGTGACCGTGCGGCCGTCGATGGCGAGCAGGATGTCACCCTGCTGCAGCAGGCTCGCGGCATTGGAGCCGCCGACCATGCGCACCACCATGAGCCCCTGGCGCTCGCTCCCATCGTGCTCCTCAAGTTTCTTCAACCACTCGTCCGAGAGTCCCAGCTGGCGCGCATCGGCCAGTTGCAGCGGAATCAGTTCGGTCTCGAGGCTGTGCAGCGGTGTACCCGCGTGAATGTGCTCAAGCATGGTCGCCACACCATCGATCGGCACACCGCGGTTCTCCTGCGCCGTGTCCCGGCCATTCTCCACGGCGTAGCTCGACCACAGACCCACCACCTGTCCGGCCTCGTTCGCGAGCACACCGTCATAGTCGGTCGGTGGATTCACCAGCTGCGCGACATCCAGATTGGTGTCGCGAAAGCGCATCGAGCGCGACAGCGGCAGCGCCAGGGGGTCGACGCTCGCAATCTGCGTATTCCGCGTATGGGGTTGGCCGTCCGCACTCATGCCGACCACCCACACCGAATTGCCTTCATGCAGCGCCCCGGGAGCGAGCGACGCGCTCTTCACCGGCGTATCACCGATCAGCGCCGGATCGTAGGCGACGACGGAAAGATTGTGCAGCGGATTGACGTACACCACATGACCGGGCACCTGGATGGTGCCGGCGAAGGTGATCTGCACATCGCCCACGGATACCGGGACGGTGTTGCGGTCCACGACCACCAGGCCCCGCGCCGCATCGACCACCAGACCCGTGCCATGGAAGCTGGTTTCGGTGACGCCGGATACCGAGTAGGGCATGTCGTAGGTGACGAACACCATCGAGGGCGTCAGTTTCTTGAGCCGCGGGTCCGCGTAGACCGGGAGCGCCGTGGCCGCCGGTGCGGGGGGTGCTGCGGGCGCCACCGTGGACAGATCCATGCAATTCCACAGGCCCACATGATCGTCGCGGTGGCAGCGCCCTGCCAGGAACCAGCGCCGGTCCATGCGAAACGACCGCAGTTGGGTGCTGCGCGGCGCATCCAACGAGAAATAGCGCACCGTGGCGCGCGCGCCGTCCCCTAGAGTATCGAGGATCTTCTGCAGGTCATCGAGATTGTTTACCGGCTTGGCATTCATCGCCACGATGACCGAGCCGCGCGCAATGCCCGCCGCGCCAAATGCGTAGCCGGGATTGGCCACGTACACGCCCTTCACCGCGACGTTGAACTGCCGGGCCAGTTCATAGGACAGGTTGTTCAGAACGCCGTCGCCGAATTCGAGGTACGAGTCCGGCGTGATGGCATTCAGATCCGTGATGGGTAATTTCGCCGTGACACTATGGCCGCCACGCTCCAGCGACAACTCCACCGTGCCACCGACATTGTCGTCGAGCAGCGCCTCGAGCGGCTCGAACTGCGTGACATAGCGGCCGTTGACCCGTACCAGGATGTCGCCGGGTTGCAGCACGCCGCTGCTGGCCGAACCCGGTAGCACCTTGCTGACCACCAGCATGCCGGTCAGCGCCGGGAAAGCCCCGCGCACTTCGGTCTCGGTTGCCGCGGCCAGCCCCAGTCGTTCCAACTCATCGTAGGGCGTGTAGCTGAAGTCGGTGGACAGCGTGCCGCGCGTCACCGGCTTGCCCTGCTGGACCAGTTCCAACGCACGACGCACCCGCCCCAGCGGCAGATAGAAGCTCGACGCCGCGCCATTGGCGCCGCCGGCATTCAAGGCGATGACCCGGCCGCGGATATCCACGACCGGTGACCCGGAGGAGCCGCCGGAAGTACCCGACGCGGCCTGCAGGTAGAAGGTGTTGAAGTCATTGTACTTGTAAAGCCCGTACACCGGCGCATCGCGATCGAGTCGTGCCAGGGTGCCGGCGAGAATCGACAGCTGCTCGCCCGCATTGTTGCCGATGACACGGATTTCCGTGCCGACCTTGGCGCCTTCGGGATAAAGCGGTAACGCCTTGGGCTTGATGAAGTGCAGTTTCGAGGGATCGTAGTGGTACAAGCCGAAGTCATGCACCGGATCGCGGTACACCGGATACAACTGCACTTCCTCGCGGTTCAGGAACGTGGCCTCGGCCGTCACCGGTCCCGGTGTCACCACGTGACGGTTGGTCAGTATCAGGCCGCGTTCCGCGTCCACCACGAAACCGGTGGCCTGGGCGGTTGCATTCCACTCGGTATCAAAGGCGCGCGTCTGGTCGATGTTGATGGCGACGACACTACCCACGATGCGCTCGAGCGTACCGGACCAGTCCGGATTACCTTCGGCCGCCGTGGCCTGCTGGGCCAGCGTCGCCGTCTGCGCCGTCGGCGCACCGTGCGGATCGGGTTTGACCGCATCGGAGGCGCCCTGCGCCAGAGCCGGAAGCAGCAAAACGCAGCCCAGGGCGAATCGTAGTTTTGTCATGATCAATAATGACCCATCAGTACCAGCAGCCACACGACCCCCAACAATACAAAGGACATGAACACGGCGGCCGAACCAATGTCCTTGGCAAGGCCTGCCAGGACATGCCGCTCCAGGCCGATACGGTCAACCGTGGCCTCCACGGCGCTGTTCAGCAATTCGACAATGAGTACCAATAACATAGGAGCGACCAACAGCGCCCGCTCGACACCTGTTCGCCCCTGCCACAAGCCCAGGGGTATGACCAGGACGCTCAAACCCAGTTCCTGGCGGAACGCGGCCTCCTCGCGGTAAGCCCCCAGCAAGCCCTTCCAGCTGGCCTGCGCGGCCCTGAAGATGCGCGTCAGGCCCCGCGGTTTCTCGCGTGCCGTCGTTTCCGGGGAGGACATGGAGTTCCTGATGGTTATTTTGCCGTCATGTTAAGCGGTACAATGCGTCCATGTCGCATCCACGTCGCAAATCGCTCGTAACCACCGTTGGGGGTGTCCGCGTCGGCGGTCCCAATCCCATCGTCGTCCAGTCCATGACCAATACGGACACCGCCGATGTCGCCGGCACCGTGGAACAGGTGCGGGCGCTGGCCCGCGCCGGTTCGGAACTGGTCCGCGTGACCGTGAACTCCGCGGAGGCCGCCGCGGCCGTGGCGCCCATCCGGGAGCGGCTGGATCAGCTGGGGGTCGCGGTACCGCTGATCGGCGATTTCCATTTCAATGGACATAAGCTGCTGCGCGAATATCCGGGCTGTGCGACGGCGCTGGCCAAGTACCGCATCAATCCTGGCAACGTGGGCCGCGGCAGCAAGCGCGACCCGCAGTTCGCCGAAATGATTGAGATGGCCTGTCGCCATGAGAAACCGGTGCGCATCGGCGTCAACTGGGGCAGTCTCGACCAGGATCTGCTGACCAGGATGATGGATGAGAACAACGCGTTGCCCGAGCCACTGGACGCCCGCGATGTCATGCGCAAGGCCGTCGTGGCCTCGGCGCTCTCCAGTGCCGAACGCGCCATCGAAGTCGGCCTGCCGAAGGAGCGCATCATCCTCTCGGCCAAGGTCTCGGGTGTCCAGGACCTGATCGCGATCTACACGGATCTGGCCGCGCGCTGCGAGTTCCCACTGCACCTGGGCCTGACCGAGGCCGGCATGGGCTCGAAGGGCATAGTTGCCTCCACCGCCGGCATGTCCGTGCTGTTGCAGCAGGGCATCGGCGACACCATCCGCGTGTCGCTGACCCCCGAGCCCAATGGTGATCGGACCAACGAAGTGATCGTCGCGCAGGAAATCCTGCAGACCATGGGCCTGCGTTCCTTCACGCCCATGGTGATCGCCTGCCCGGGTTGCGGCCGTACCACCAGCACCTACTTCCAGGAACTCGCGCAGCAGATCCAGTCGCACATCCGGCACCGCATGCCCGAATGGCGCCGCGCCTATAACGGCGTGGAGGACATGACGGTCGCGGTCATGGGCTGTGTGGTCAACGGACCCGGTGAAAGCAAGCACGCCAGCCTCGGAATCAGTCTGCCGGGGACCGGCGAGCGTGCCGTGGCCCCGGTCTACGAGGACGGTGAGAAGACCGTGACCCTCAAGGGCGAGCGCATCGCCGAGGAGTTCCAGGAACTGGTGGAGCAGTACGTGGCGCGCAAGTTCGTGCCGAAGCAGGCTTCATGACACGGCGTCATGTCTGACCTCGCCGACCGGCGCTGTGAACCGTGTGAAGGCGGCGTGGCGCCCCTGACGCGCGCGGCCGCCGACGAACTGCTGCTGCGCCTTGACCCGGCCTGGACTCTGGATGAGAACGCCGCCAGCCTGCGCCGCGAATTCACGTTCCGCGATTTCTATCGCACCATGAGCTTCGTCAACGCCGTGGCCCATGTGGCCAACATTGAGGACCATCATCCGGACCTCGAAATCGGCTACAGCGTGTGCCGGGTCCGGTACAGCACTCACGCCATCGGCGGCCTGTCCGAGAACGACTTCATCTGCGCAGCGAAGATCGACCAGATTCCCAGGCTGTAAGGGCGGGCGCCTGTCCCAGGGCCTGGCCGATGAAGAAGCGCTTCAGCAGCGCGCTGCGATTGGTCAGCGCCAGGGCGCGACGTGCCAGCAGTGATACCGGGCCAACACCCTGCGCCAGCACCCGGTTGAAGGCGTCGATCGCGAATTCCATGAGCTGATTCTCGCCCTTGCGCCAGCGTTCATAGGCCCGCAAAGTGCGCTGTGCACCCACGAATTCTCCGCTCGCCCGCGCCTGAACCGTCAGTTGCGCCAGGGCGGCGGCGTCCAGCAGCCCCAGGTTTACGCCCTGTCCGGCGAGGGGGTGCACGACATGGGCCGCATCGCCCACCAGCGCACAGCGCTCGGCGGTGTAACGGTCGGCAGAGAGGCGCTGCAGCGGAAACGTCAGGCGCGCGCCCGCCAGTGTGAGCCGGCCGAGCACGCCATCACTCTCCTGCAGCAGCTGCGCCTCGAACTCAGATGAGGCGGCACTCAGCAAGGTACGCCCGCGCGCCTCGCGCACCGACCAGACGATGGAGACACTGCCGTCCGCCAGTGGCAGCAGCGCCAGCGTGCCGCCTTCGATGAAGCGTTGCCACGCCGTATTGCGGTGCGAGACCTCCGGAATGACCCGCGCCACCAGCGCCGTCTGTTCATAGCTCGCCGCGCGCGCCTCGATGCCAAAGGCCGTGCGTACGGCGGAGCGCGCACCGTCGGCCCCCACGACCAACAGCGCCGACAGGTCGCCGGCCGAAGAGTGCACGAGCAGTGCAGCGGTGGGGCTCCCCGCCGGCGTCACGGTTTTCAATTCGCCATGCAGCAGCTCGCCACCGGCCGCGACGAACGAGTCGATGAGGGCGCTCGTGACTTTGCGGGTCTCGATGATGTAGCCGAGATTGGGCTCGCCGACCTGCGCCGCATCAAACTGCAACACCTCATCGCTCTCGACGGCGGCAGTGTGATGCCAGACGCGCATGTGCTCATAGGCCCAGGCATGCGCCTGCAGCGCGGGCCAGGCGCCCGCGGCGTCCAGGATGCTTTCGCTGGCGCGCGAGAGCGCAATCACCCGTCCGTCGGCCGGCATCTCGGCAGCCTGCAGCAGGCCAACGCGCAGTGCCGTACCGCCGCGGCTGGCGCGCGCCAGCAGGGCGCCGACCGCGGCGCCCACCGGTCCCCCGCCGACCACCAGCACGTCCAGGGACGTGATCATCGCAAGGGCAGGCCACGAGCCATGCGCGGAGTACGTCCACCAAAGCCCAGGCTCACGCGCGCGAGCGCGCGCTTGGCTGGCGGCAGCAGATCAAACAGCAGCAGCCCGGCATCGCGGACCAGGCGTACGGGAGGCCGCGCATCGCCGAACAGTCGGATCAGTCCGTCGGTGAAGCGGGTAACCCCGCGCCGATCCAACGCGCGCCCCTGTGCAAAGCGCTCGAGCAGCTCCGGTGCGCCCGGATCACCCGCTTCGGCGAGCAGTTCGGCCAGTGCCGCCACATCGCGCAGTGCGAGATTGAATCCCTGGCCCGCCACCGGATGCAGTGATTGCGCGGCATTGCCGATCAGCACCGTGCGCTGCGCCACCGATTCATCCGCGCGGGTGAGCTTCAGCGGATAGCTGGCGCGGCGGCCGGCGCGCACGAAGCGGCCCACGCGCCAACCGAAGTGCTGCTGGATCAGGTCCAGGAACTCCCGATCGCTGGCGGCGAGGGTCTGGGTGGCGGCAGCGGGCGTACGTGCCCATACCAAGGTATAGGTGCCGTCACGCAACGGTAGCAGCGCCAAGGGACCCGCGGCCGTGAAGCGTTCGTAGGCCGTGCCATCGTGCGGGGCGTCGGTGGCGACGTTGGCCACTATGCCGAACTGGCCATAATCGGCCTCGGTCGCGGTGATGCCGGCCGCGCGCCGTACCAGAGAGTGGGCGCCGTCGGCTGCGACGGCCAGCCGCGCACGCAGCGTCTCACCGGGGGCAGCGCCCTGGCCGGAGAGCTCGAGGGTGACCCCGCTTGCATCGCTGTGCAGGGTGGCGGTCGCCGGCATGCGCACGCTGATCGCGTTGTTGCCGCGGATGTGGGTCCACAGCGCGTCGCCGAGCACCCGGTTCGGCACCACGAAGCCAAATGCCTCGATCCCCTGTTCGGCAGCCGACAGACGCGCAAAGGCGAAGCGGCCGGCATCGGAGACATGAATGGCGCGGATCACCCCGCAGTGCGCCGCCACCCCGCCCCATAGGCCGAGCGTTTCGAAAATCCGCCGGCTGGCGTTGCCCAGCGCGGTGGTGCGTTCATCGAAGCTTTGATGAGCGCTGGACTCGGGAGCCACGGCCTCGATGAGCACGACACGGCGCCCGGCAGCGGCAAGCGCCACGGCGAGACTCGCTCCGACCATGCCGCCGCCGATGATGGCGATATCGAACGGGTCCACTAGGCGGCGGCCATCAGCGCCTCGATGGCGGCCGGATCCTTGGGTGCAGCGGCGGTAAGAACCTCGACACCGTCGCGGGTCACGACCACATCATCCTCGATCCGGATGCCGATGTTGTCGAAACGGCGCGGCACACCCTTGAGGCCGGCCGGAATGTAGATGCCCGGTTCGATGGTCAGTGCCATGCCGGGTTCGAGCACCCGCCATTGATCGCCGAGCTTGTAGTCGCCCACGTCGTGCACGTCCATTCCCAGCCAGTGGCCGGTGCGATGCATGAAGAAGCGCCGGTAGGCCTCCGCCTTCACCAGTTTGGTGACCGTCCCCTTGAGAAGCCCGAGCTTCACCAGGCCTTGGGTGACCACATGCACCGCCGCCGCATGCGGATCATTCCAGGAAGCGCCCGGTCGGACCGTCCTGATGGCGGCTTCGTTCGCCGCCAGCACCACGTCGTACACGGCACGCTGCTCGGGCGAGAATCGGCCGTTCACGGGAAAGGTGCGGGTGATATCCGAGGCGTAGTAGTCGTACTCACAGCCCGCATCGATCAGCAGCAGATCCCCGCTCTTCAGCGGCTGGTTGTTCTCGCGATAATGAAGGATGCACGAGTTGGCCCCGGCGCCGACGATGGGCTCGTAGGAGGTATCGGCATTGTGGCGCCGAAACTCGTGCAGGATCTCGGCCATGATCCCGTACTCGCTGCCGCCGGGGCGGCAGGTCTGCATGGCGCGAATGTGCGCGCCGCTGGCGATGCGCGCTGATTCGCGCATCACCTCCACCTCGGCCCGCGACTTCGTCAGGCGCATATCGTGCAGTACGTAGTCCAGGGTCACGAATTCCTGGGGGGGATGCTTGCCATGGCGCGCCTGGGTACGCAGGCCGTTCAGCCAGCCCACGACGCGCTGATCGAATTCAGGATGCGTCCCCATCGCATAAAAGACCCGTGTGCGGTTCTCCATCAGCCCGGGAAGGATTTCATCGATGTCGGTGATGGGGAAGGCATCATCGGCGCCGTAATTGCGCGTGGCCCCTTCGGTACCGGCACGGCGTCCGTCCCAGGTCTCGCGCACCGGGTCGCGGTCGCGCACGAACAGCACGTACTGCGCCGCTTCACGCCCCGGTACCAGCACCGCCACCGATTCGGGCTCTCCGAACCCGGTCAGGTACTGAAAGTCACTGTCCTGGCGATAGGGATACTCCACGTCGTTGCTGCGATGGCGCACCGGCGCGGCCGGGATGATGGCGATGGCGTCTCGCCCCATGAGCCGCATCAGCTGACGGCGGCGACGCGCGAACTCGTCGCGGCCGATCACTCTGGGTTTCAGCGGCGGCGCGCTCGGCGGTATCAGCCGGGAGTGGGCGCGGGACCTGGCGGGTGAATTTGACGTATGGCGTAACATGTTAGTGCAGTAGACCCTCGGGTGGGCTTGATTCACGGCGCAGTGGTTCGAGTTCGTCGAACAGCAGCTGCACTCCGGCGCGTACGAATTCGACCAGCTCGGCGTAAGCCCCTTCATTGGATTCGAGGCTCTCGGCACTGTCGGCGGCGACGTGGGTGATCTCGGTCAGGTCACGCACCACTTCTCCCACATCTCCCGGCAGCTGCGTCGCATCAGTCAGGGAACTCGTTCCCAGACCGTACAGGAAACCCTGGCACCAGGCGCCAAGGGCGGTGGCACGGGTTTCGATGGGCTCGGCGTCATCAGGCAGCAACGGTGCGAATTGCATCTGCGCCTCACCGAGATCCACGCTGGTGCTGCGGAAAAGTTCGAACAGCGCCCCGGTGGTCGATATGTCCGCGGCGCCTTCGGGTAGGATTTCCAGCATCCAATCCTCGAACCGGTAGGCCACGGTGGAGCACAGGCATCCGGCCAGGGTGCCGTGCGCCTCGGCGGCGTCGGTCAGGGAATGCGCCTGGGTCAGGACCTGCTGGATTTGGTCATAGTCGGCGGCTTGCATCCTCATGGATTATGCCTATAGTCGCTGCTATGAGCACCTCAGCGAATACGCAGCTCGATCTCGAGCTCACCCGCCTCGAATCCCGGGTCGACGAACTCGCCACCCAGGTCGCGCAATTGCAGGAAGAGAATCGTGCACTGCGACAGCGTCACGATACGCTGGTCAACGAACGCGCCTCACTGCTGAACAAGAATGAGCAGGTGCGTGGCCGTGTGGAAGCCATGATCGGTCGGCTGAAGACGCTGGAGCACGGCGCATGAGCACCGAGGCAGCACGGGTTAGCGTCCGGATATTGGAAAAGGAGTATTTTGTCGCATGCCCGCACGATGAGCGCGCGGCACTCTTGGATGCGGCCGAGTTCCTCAACGGGCGCATGCGCGAGATCCGCGACTCCGGCAAAGTGGTGGGCCTGGATCGGGTGGCGGTGATGGCCGCACTGAATCTCGCCAATGAGTTGCTGCGCATTCGTGACCAGGAATCCAAGGTCACGAATTCCGCGGTGAGTCGGGTGCGCGCCGTGCGTGAACGGGCCGAAGCGGCGCTGGCACGCAACCAGCAGCTGGAGCTGTAGGCGTTATTGCGAACCCTGCCCGCCGCCGCCCCCTCGCATCGTGGTAAAATCCACCCCGCGTCGCCTGCGGTGTTCGATTTCGTGCCGGGTTACCTCTCGACCTTAATTTAAACACCCAGGGATAGGGCTCGTGGGCAGAATTGTGCAGGTCCGACTTCGTGAGCGGAAAGCCTTACCTCCCTCAGCTCGTCCCACTTTGTTGCTCTGGTTCGAGAGCAACGGTTCGTACCGGCATTTGCGGGTGACGTCTTGAATTCTCCGGTCCACGACCGGACCGAGCTGCGCCAGCGACTGAAAAGGCTGCGCCGGGCCGTGCCGCCGGCGCAACGCCGCGCCGCAGCCATCGCCGTCGCCGCGCACCTGCGTCGCAGCTTCACTCTGCATCCCGGCCTGCGTCTTGCGGTCTATGCACCCCTGCCCTCGGAACTGGACTGCGGTCCGGTGATCGCGCTGGCACGGCGCCATCATTGCCGCATCTTTCTGCCGCGGCTCACGGACCTGCGGCGCCGGCGCATGCGTTTCGTCGCCGCCACCGGCCCCATGCGGCGCAATCACCTGGGCATCCTCGAGCCCGTTCATCTGCGGCACCTGGCGGCGCGCCGTCTGGACCTGGTGTTCGTGCCACTGGTGGGCTTCGATGCGCGGGGTGAGCGCCTGGGTATGGGCGCCGGCTACTACGACCGTGCCTTCCATTTCCTGCGCCATCGACACCATTGGCGACACCCCCGCCTCATCGGACTGGCCTATTCGTTCCAGCAGGTAGCGCACCTCCAGGGTGCCGCGCACGATGTGCGCCTGAACGCCGTCATCACCGAGAAGGGACTGATCAAGTGCATTACTGGCTACTGAAGACCGAACCCGACAGCTTCGGCGTCGATGACCTGGCACGCGCCCCACGCAAGACCACTTCCTGGGACGGGGTGCGCAACTACCAGGCCCGCAACATGTTGCGCGACCAGATGCGGCGCGGCGACCGGGCCTTCCTCTATCACTCCAGCTGCGAAACCCCTGGAATTGCCGGCATTGTAGAAGTGGTGAAGCCCGGCTATCCGGATGCCACCGCCTTCGATGCCAAGCACCATCACCATGATCCGGACAGTGATCCGAAGAATCCGCGCTGGTATCTGGTGGACGTGAAACTCATCCGCAAGCTACCGCGAGTGATCGGCCTGGATGAATTGCGCGAGCATGCGCAGCGGCAACTCGCGGGTATGGTGCTGCTGCGTCCGGGCAATCGTTTGTCGGTAATGCCGGTCGCTGCGGAGCATTGGAAGTTCATCGCCTCGCTGGTCTGAACCTCGCAAAGTGAGCAATGCGTCTCGCGCGCCTACTCCTTCTTGCTTGTAATTTCAATTCGCGTGCGTATACTCCGACCTCGGACTAACCCTAACTGGAGATCTATCATGGCTAAGGCGAAAAAGAAGGCCAAGAAGAAAGCAGCGAAGAAGAAGTAGCTGCAACCGGTGGACGCGGCAGCAATGCCGCGTCCCCGGACCGAAGATCGACCGACTGTGTGCCCGCGAAAGCGGGCACAGTCGTTTCTGGGGTCCGCCGCGTGTAGCATTCGTGAGTGAGCGATCGAATGACGAATACACTGGAAAACAAGCGTCGCGCGGCCCAGGCCGCCCTGCCCTGGCTGGCTCGCCACGAGGTCATCGGCATCGGTACCGGCAGTACCGTGGAACACTTCATCGATTGTCTGGCGGCCGACCGGGGCAACATCAAGGCGGTGGTCTCGAGCTCCAACCAGTCCACCCGACTGCTGGAGGCAGCCGGCATACCGGTGGTCGACCTCAACGAAGTGGGCGAGCTGCCCCTCTATGTGGATGGGGCCGATGAGACCAACCCGGCCCGCCAGCTCATCAAGGGCGGCGGCGGCGCACTGACCCGCGAGAAGATCATCGCCGAAGTCGCCAGGGTCTTCGTCTGCATCGTCGACGCCGGCAAGCTGGTCTCCACGCTGGGCCTGTTCCCGCTGCCGGTCGAAGTCATTCCCATGGCGCGCGCGATGGTGGCCCGCCGGCTCACCGCCATCGGCGGCCGACCGGTGCTGCGCGCCGGAGTCACCACCGACAACGGCAATCAGATCCTGGATGTACATGACCTGCGCATCGATGATCCGGTGGCGCTCGAGTCCGCGTTGAATCAGATACCGGGGGTCGTTACCGTGGGTCTGTTCGCTCACCGGCCTGCCGATGTGCTGCTGGTCGGCAGCGACGCAGGGGTAAGACAGATATAAGGAGGATTCATGTCGCAGCGTTCATTCGTCACCTGCGCTCTGGCCGCGCTGCTTGCCAGCACCGGCAGCAGCGTCTGTGGCGCCCAGGAGACCAGTCCCGGTTCGCAATGGCTCAGTTACAACAACCACCTGGATGGCCAGCGCTTCTCGCCGCTGAAGGAGATTACCCCGGCCAACGCCACGCAACTGGGTGAAGTCTGCCGCATCCAGATCGACGGCCCGACCTCGCTGCATTCGGACCTTATCGTGGTCGACGGCGTCATCTATACCGGTACCGGCCGCGAAACGGTGGCCCTCAATGCCACGACCTGCGCGCTGCTCTGGCGCTACAGCTACACCCCCGACGACGACCGCAACTCGCCATCGACCCGCGGCGTAGCCGTGATGAACGGCCGGGTATTCCGTGGCACCAGCGATGACCGCCTGATCGCACTGGACGCGGCGACCGGCAAGCTGCTGTGGAAGACCGTCATCGGCACCCCGGCCCTGGGAGAATCCTCGGCGGCGGCGCCACTGGCCTGGGGTGGTGTCGTTTACATGGGCATCAGCGGCAGCGAGCTTGGAGCGCGCGGTCGGGTCATGGCCTTTGAGGCGCAGACCGGACGCGAGCTATGGCGCTTCAACACCATCCCGATGGGCAAGGAGGTTGGCGCGAACACCTGGCTGCGCCCCGGCACGGCCAAGACCGGCGGTGGAGGTGTGTGGGGTGCGATGACGCTGGATGTCGCCGCCGGTGAACTGTTCGTGCCGGTGGGCAATCCCTGGCCGGACATCGACAAGGCCTATCGCCCGGGCGCGAACCTCTTCACGGATTCCATTGTGGTGCTCGATGCCCGCAGCGGTGCCCTCAAGTGGTGGCATCAGGCGACCCCGGAAGACTGGATGGACCTTGATATGGTCGCTCCGCCGGTCATCTATCGCATCGCGGGTGGCCGTGACTATCTGGTGTTCGGCGGCAAGGACGGCTATGTCACCGCGGTCGATCGCGACACCCACCTGCAGCTGTTCCGGGTTCCGGTGACGACGATTCAGCACATGCCGAAGCTGCCGACCAAGGAAGGCATGCGCATGTGCCCGGGTTATGCCGGGGGCGTCGAATGGAATGGTCCGGCCTTCGACCGGCTCAATCACTCGCTGGTGACCGGCGCGGTGGATGCCTGTTTCATCGTCAAGCTCGGCAAGGCGAGCTACGCGCCGGGCGGGATGAACTTCGGGGGCTCGGTCGAACCGGTGGGACCCACCACAGGCTGGATCACCTCCATCGATCAGGTCACCGGCGCCGTGCGCTGGAAGTACCACACGGACAAACCGGTGGTGGCCGGCATCACCCCCACCGCCGGCGGCGTGACTTTCGCCGGCGACCTGGGTGGCAATCTCTTTGTTTTCGACAGCAAGACCGGCGCCGTGGTGAGCAAGGTGCAGACCGGCGGCGCTTTGGCCGGAGGGCTCGTGACCTATGAAGCCGGCGGCCATCAATACCTCGCGTTCGCAGATGGCAACGTGTCCCGCAATGCCTTCGGCGCCCTGGGCCTGCCCAGCGTCGTCATCATGGCGCTGAACCCGAAGACCCTGGCGGCCGCGGGCAGCGCGACCGGCGGCTCCGCTGCGACCTCCGGTCCGGTCGCGGGCCGCAGGCTGTACAGCCAGATCTGCGTCGCCTGTCACGGCACCGAGGGCAATCTGGTGCCGGACCACAGTCTCAGCGCAGCCATCGGCCGGCTGGGGCGACCGGCTACCATCGCCTACATCAAGAATCCTAAACTGCCGATGCCGAAGCTGTGTCCGGACCTGCTGAATGACCAGAGCGTCAGCGACGTCACCGATTATCTCTACCAGCAATGGGGGCCCCATGACTGACACCAATGACAAGGCATTCACCACCGGTATGCAGATCCGGCGCGCAATGTTCGGCCCCGGTGGGGCCGAGGAACGCTACGCGCAGGCCACTGACTTCAACCGGCCGCTGGAGGAGATCGTCACCCGCTATTGTTTCGGTGACACCTGGAGCCGGCCGGGCCTGGACCGCAAGACGCGCAGCCTCCTGACGCTGGCGGCACTCACGGCGTTGTCAAAGCCCAACCAGATCAAGGTGCACGTGGTCGGAGCGCTTGCCAACGGCTGCAGCGTGGAGGAGATCCGTGAGACCTTGCTGCACACCATGGTCTACGCGGGCGTGCCCTGCGGTGTCGAGGCTTTCAACGCCGCAGCGGAGGTGCTGGCGCGCCATGCCGCCGGCGGGGGCAAGCCATGAATGTCGCAGTAGTCGGCGTGGGCAACATGGGCGCACCGATGGCCGGTTGCCTCGCCCGCGCGGGCTACACGGTGACGGTCTTCGACAGCTCGCGCGAGCAGACCCTGAAAGTCGCTGCCGAGCATGGCTGTCGCGCGGCGGCAAACCTCGACGAGCTGGCGAACTCACCGTTCATCATCACCATGCTGCCCACGGGCCAGGTGGTCACCGACCTCTACTTGCGGGACGGCCTGGCCGAGAGTCTGGGCGCCGACACCATCGCCATCGATATGAGTTCGGCGGAACCCACCGGCACCCGCAAGCTCGGCGCTGCCTTGGCCAAGCGCGGCATCGCGCTGATCGATGCGCCGGTATCCGGTGGTGTGCCGCGGGCGGTGCTCGGAACGCTGGCGATCATGATCGGCGGCGATGACAAGGCAGCGATCGAGCGCGCCCGCCCGCTGTTGCGCGCCATGGGCGATCGCCTGTTCGATACCGGCGGGCTGGGCACCGGACATGCGATGAAGGCCCTGAATAACTTCGTCGCCGCGGCCGGCTTCGCTGCGTGCGCTGAAGCCCTGATTGCCGGTGAGCGCTTCGGCCTGGATCCGACGCGAATGGTGGAGATCCTCAATGTCTCCACCGGCCGCAACTTCCACACCGACGTGGTGCTGCGTGAGCAGGTGATAGGCGGTAAGTTCGCCACCGGCTTTACGCTGGGCCTGCTGGCCAAGGATGTGAAGATTGCGGCCGATCTGACTCGCGATCTGAAGTTCGATGCGCCGCTGGTGCGCCTGGTCAGCGCCCGCTTCGATCAGGCGCGGGATGTCCTTGGATACGGCCGCGACAACAGCGAGGCAATCAAGGCCTGGAAGGATTAGCCGTGACAACGGGCCCCGGCGACCAGGATATCGATGCCGCGTACGGCCTGGAGCCAGTCATTGAGCCGGGCGATGGCGACCGCCGCCCCGGCACTCCGGGGGGCAGCGAGTTCCACGTCGTCGACTGCCCTTATTGCGGTGAACCCTTCGAGACGCTGATCGACCTGAGCGCGGGCTCCTCGAGCTACGTCGAGGACTGTCAAGTGTGCTGCCAGCCCATCGAGTTCAAAGTGGCAGTGGATCATGCCGGCGCGCTTGAATCCCTGGAGACACTTCGAGCCGACGCGTAAGCTGCGACTCAACAAGGGGGCCCCATGGGGAACATACTGAACCTGCGCCGGCTTCTTGCTCTGCTGTGCCTGGCGATCGCCCTGGTGCAGGGGTCGGCTGCCGCTGCGGCCGATGCGGCGCGTCACATTACCGATCTCGTGTATGCGACGGTCGCAGGCAAGAAACTTTCGCTGGATCTGCACCTGCCGCCCGGCGTGAGCCACCCGCGGCTGCTGGTCTTCGTCCATGGCGGCGCCTGGACGACCGGCAGCAAGGCCCAGTATCCGACATTCCTGCTCGAGCGCGGTTTCGCCGTTGCCAGTCTCGACTTCCGCTCCTCAAACGAGGCGCCCTTTCCCGCCGACGTGTACGACATCAAGGCCGGCATCCGCTATCTGCGCGCGAAGGGCAGCTATTACGGCTACCGCACGAATCGGATCGCCATCGTCGGAGCGTCCTCCGGCGGACACCTCGCAGAGCTGGTCGGGGTGACGAATGGAGACAAGGCACTGGAGGGCAACGAAGGCGAGTACCTGAGCGAGTCCTCAGCCGTCCAGGCCATCGTGAGCTACTTCGGCGCCAGCGACCTGACCACCATCCTGGCCCAATCCACTCCGGCGGGCCTGGCGGTACGCGAACCGGCACTGAAGCGCCTGCTGGGCGCAACTCCGGACCAGGTGCCGGCACTCGCCAAACTCGCCAGTCCCATTTTTCATGTGACCCGCAATGCGCCACCCATCCTGCTGCTGCATGGCGATCAGGACACGCAGATGCCGTTGAACCAGGTATACGAAATGCAGTGGGCCTATGAGCAGGTGGGACGACACGCCGAGGTGCTTATCCTGCACGGCGTGGACCACGACGCAGTCCCCTTCTTTCGCGATGCCCCGGTAGAGCGCGTGGCGCAGTTCCTGCGACACAACATCAGCCGCCCCTTCGAGTAGTCCCCGGAGTACTAGGGGTGATGGCCGATCAGCCGATCGGCCCAGCTGATGAAATACTTCACGTTGGGCGCGTCGGTGTGGCCGCCATCGTGCTGACGCCAGGCAAGCGGCCCGTCCAGCAATCCGGTCCCAATGGGGGGTAACTGTGCGTGCTGGTAGTCATCACCGACGCCTAGATCCTTGACACCCAGCAGCCGGTACACTTTGCCGGCCTGAACCGTGGCCATGTAGCCGCCGCGCTGGTCCATCCACGGCGGATCACCGCCGGCGGGTGACCCGTAACTGACGAATACCATGCGCGGCGCACACAGGGCGATCAGCTCACCGGCATCGATCGGAATGTCATCCGGCGTCTTGGCGCCGAAAGTGGCTTCGGCCGCGCCGTACTTGAGGAAGTTGCCGGCCATCCAGTGATAGGCGTCGTACGCCGTCTGATTTTCGACCGTTTCACCAAAGTTCCGGCGATGCGGCTTGGTACCGCTTTCACCTGAGGAGGCGACCAGCGCCATCGCGAAACGAGTGTCGAATGCCATCGTCACCAGCGCCGCCTTGCCGTAGCGCGAGACGCCGTCGATGCCGACATGATGACCGTCCAGTTGCGGATCGGTCTGCAGGTAGTCGAGGGCACGACTGGCACCCCAGGCCCAGGCCCGCAGCACGCCCCAGTCATCTGGCTTGCGCCATTGGCCGCGGTTGGACAATCCAATCACGCCCCGCGTCAGGCCGGCGCCGCTGTCGGGCTGAATGCTGTTCGGCTCGATCAGGGCCACGGCCCAACCATCGGCAATGAGCTGTTGCAGCGGCGGCGGATTGCCGTCGACGTCGAGCGGCGGCGGCACCGGCCGTGGCGTCGTAAGCGGCTGCCAGGCAGGGTGGGCCTGAAATACGGCCTGCAGCGACGGGTCCTGCTGCACCATCTGCGACTTCCACAGGTCGTTGATGCGGGCGAGGTCCGCGGCGGACGGCGGGCTCGGCGCCGGAAAGGCCGCCGGACCCAGCTGAAAGATGATGAGCACGGGCATGGGCAGGCTGGCGCGCACCGGCTTCACCAGCATCATCTGGATGTCGACGTTGATGGCGGGGTCGGCGGAGTTGTCCACGTGACCGATGACCCGCGAGGCCGTGATCGGCGTGAAGCCGAGTGACTCGTGGTCCACCGTCTGCACGGCCCAGTTGACCTTGGGCGCCGCGGCGGGAATGCGTCCGAAAATCTCGCGCTCGAAGGTCGCCACCAGCTCGGGGCGCCGCTTGCTCCACCAGTCGCTGGCCGACTTGACCTTGCCGCCCTTCGCATCGGTGAGCGGATCCGGCCACACCGGATAGGGATTTGCCCGGGCTTCATCGTAGTTGACCGGGTTCACCGGCGAGTTCACATCGTTGACCCGGCCGGGCCGCAGCCTGCGGATGCCCAGCTGATCCATCATCTGCTGGTGATCCTGCTCGGCGGTCGGGGCGGAGCTCGGCGCAGCCTGTGCGAGTGCCTGCTGCGCAATCCCGAGAAACGCCAGTACCGTGACGAGCCTGTGCACCGATGTAACTCCCCTCAATCCGCGCGCACAATACACCGGCCAGTGTGTTCCATCGAGCGGTCCACCCATGCGCCACACGCCATCGACAATCCGGTCTCTGATCACGTATGGCTGCCTCGCCGCCTGCTGCCTCGGCGTCCGGGTGCAGGGCGCGGCCTCACCGCGTGAGCAGGTCCTGGCAACCGAGCGTGCCTTTGCGAAAAGCATGGCAGATCGCGATCAGGAGGGTTTCTCCCGCTTTATCTCCGCGCAGGCCGTCTTCGTCTCCGGCGCCACTCCCTTGCGCGGCAAGTCACAAGTCGTCGCGGGCTGGTCAAAATACTTCAAGGACCCGCGGGCCCCCTTCTCCTGGGAACCTGCTCAGGTCGAGGTTCTGGACTCGGGAGTCCTGGCCCTGAGCTCAGGTCCCGTGAGAGACGCGGCGGGCAGGGTCATCGGTACCTTTACCTCGATCTGGCGACTGGAAGCGGGCCGTACCTGGCGCATCGTATTCGACAAGGGGAACGAGGCGTGCGGTCCGTAGCAGGCCCCGTACGCGTGCCGAGGAATAGTCCAAGCGGCCGAGCTGCCCGTCCGGTCCGACCTTGAATTCGAAGGTTGCGCCGCCGGGCGCCAGGAAGCTGTTATCCGAGAGCTGTATCAGGGGAATCCGGCCCCGACCCCCGACCGTGGCCACGAGCCGTTTGCCCAGGATGTCCACACTGAGCTGCGCGTCGAGTTCGTCGCTGTAATACTTGCCTGCAAATTGGCGCAACACTTCCGGCGCGGCTGGCGCGGCCGGGATTCTTTGCGCCACCAGGTCGCCGGCCGGTCGATGCAGAGTCACCCGGCTGACCGAGCCATCCCGGCCGCGCTCGAACACCGCGCGCGCGTTGTCGGCTTTCGAGAAGAATTCTGTCTCTGATGCCGCAAACAGTTCGACCGGCTGTTCTCCGGCCGCCTGGGCGAAGAACCGGTCACCCTGGCGCCCGACGAAGATGAGGTGGCGCTCGCCTGCGAGGTCAATCAGGTATTCGCCCACGTAGGGGTCGAAAGCCGCGGGATTAATCTTGACCGCCACCGGACTCACCGCCGCCGGTCGCGGCTGCAGTGCGTCGCCCAGATAGATGTCGGCCACCTGGGCAGCGAGCCCCGAGGCGTTGGCGGTCGCGACATTGCACAGCACGCTTACGGAAAAGTGCTGCCGCGGAAAGCGCAGGAGTTCGGTACGGAAGCCGTGATATGAGCCGCCATGCGCTTCGGTCGGCAGGCCGCGATACTCGCCGAACATGAGGCCGAAGCCGTACGGCACGTGCATCCCGTTGCTGAGCGTCGCGGGGGTTCGCATCAGCTGCGCCAGCGCCTTGCCGCCAACCCTGTGCGAGTAGATATTCTCGTCCCAGCGCGCCAGGTCACGCACCGTCGTCAGGAGATTGCCATCCCCGACCGACTGCGCCGCACGGGTCACCGGCAGGAACTCAGCGGGCCCCGATGGCACATAACTGTTCGCGAGGGCGGGCGGATCTTCGCTCACGCTGCCGGCGTACCGGGTGGACTGCATTTTCAACGGAGCAAAAATGCGTTCGCGGGAGAAACGTGCCAGAGAGCTGCCCGTCACGCGTTGAACGAGTTCGGCGAGCACGACGTAGTTGGAATTGCTGTATGCATTTTCGCTGCCCGGCGCGAAGTTGAGCGAAGTCTGGCGCGCCAGCAGGCGGAGCACGGCCTGGTTGTCGGTCGCCTCCATGCCTCGCAGCTGGTTCAGTTCCGCGTAGTCGCGCAGACCGCTGGTGTGATGCACCAGGTTGTCGATCGTGACCGGTACGTTGAGGTGCAACTCGGGAAAGCGGCCGCGCACATCGTCCGTCAGCGCCAGCTTGTGATCAAGGATCAGCAGACCGATGTTTGCCGCCGTGAATTGCTTGGCCATCGAGGCAATGTCGAACACCGTATCGGGCGACAAGGCAATGCCGCGCGCCACATCCGCCAACCCGTAGCCCCGGGCGTATAGCAGCTTGCCCTGCGACATCACGCCGGTGACGCAGCCCGGAGAACCTTGCTTGTTCAAGGCGGAGAACAGTGCGTCGACCTGCTGCTGGCGGGAAGCGTCGCGGGGCAGGTCCGATGGCTTCGCAGCGAACGCCAGCGGCAGGACCAGCAGCATCGATGCGAGCCGAGCGGGTAAGGATGATCGAATCACGGCAACTGCTCCTAACGACGCTTGACATCGGCGACCAATGTGTATCAGTCTACGGGTACACTTGAACAATTCGCAAGCACCGTGGAAATAAAAATCAACCCTGCCGATGGCGTGCCGATCTACCGGCAGATCGTCAATCAGATCCGTTATTCGGTGGCCTCGGGCCTGCTCGAGCCCGGCGATGAATTGCCCACGATTCGGGCCTTCGCACTGCGCCTGAAGGTCACGCCGAACACCATCGTCAAGGCCTACGAAGAGCTGGAAAGTGCGGGGATCGTGCAGAAGCGTCATGGCTCGGGCACCTTCGTGTCCGGTGAACGCACGCGGCTCGCGGACTGGGAGCGTCGGCGCATCATCGAGCAACGGATCGATGCCCTGCTGACCGAGGCCCATCAACTTGATTTCTCCGGCGAGGAACTGTTCAAGCTGATCAGGCGCCGACAGGCGCTGCTGGCGGACAGCAGAACGGAAAACCAGGCGAAGGACGCGAGCGGATCATGAGCACACTGGTTGAAGTCGATGCCCTGTCGCGACGCTACGGCGCGACCATTGCCCTGGACAACGTCAGCCTCAAAGCCGACGTCGGGCTCGTGTACGGCCTGGTGGGTGCCAATGGCGCGGGCAAGACCACCCTGATCAAGCACCTGCTGGGCCTGCTGCGCCCGCACCAGGGCCAGGTCCGGGTTTTCGGGCTCGATCCGGTGCGCGAGCCCGTCGCGGTGCTGCGACGCGTCGGCTATTTATCCGAGCAGCGCGATCTGCCCGAGTGGATGCGGCTCGACGAACTGCTGCGCTACACGCGCGCCTACCATCCGAGCTGGGATCGGGCCTATGCCGACCAGCTTCTCGACTCCTTCGGCCTGGATCGTAGAAAGAAGTTCTCGGATCTGTCGCAGGGTATGCGCGCCCAGGCCGGCCTGGTCCTCGCCGTCGCGCACCGTCCGGACCTGCTGGTGCTCGATGAACCCTCAAGCGGACTCGACGTGGTGGTTCGCCAGGACATCCTGGATGCGATCGTGCGCACGGTGGTCGAGGACGGTCGTACCGTTGTCTTCTCGTCGCATCTGCTGGACGAAGTGGAGCGCATGTGCGATCACGTGACCGTCCTGCACGAAGGCAGGGTGGTCGTCCAAGGATCGGTCGATGAGGTTCGCGCGACGCATCGGGTGAGCCAGGTGCGCTTCCCGAGGCAGCTGGATTCGAGTCCGGATATCGAAGGCGCCCTGTCGATTGCCGGCGATGGCCGTGCGTGGAGCGTGGTCCACACCTCCGCGCTCGAGTCACTGCGGGAGATCGCGCTACGCGCCGGGGGCGAAATCACAGAATCGCGAATCGCGACCCTCGAAGAGATCCTCATCGCCCGCGTCAGGCGCTCGAACCGGCAGCGGCAGGCGGCCTAGCGCATGTGGACGGCGGGCGGTGCGATCCTTTGGGAATCGTGGCGGCTCACGCGCTGGCGATTGTTGCTGGTTCCGGCGCTCGCCACTTTCTGCGGCTGGCTGTGGTCGAGAAATGCCGGCAGCTTCCTCGCCTTCGTGGTCCTCTTTACCGTGGGAATCGCCATGGCCCTGTCGCTGCCGTCGTTTGGCGACCGTCCCGGTTTCCCATTATCCAAGGCATTTGCGCGGCCGATACGCACGACGGTGCTGGTCGCCGCGCCGCTCGCCTACGTTTTCGCCGCCGCAGCGGCCTCCTACCTGCTTCCGGCCGTGTTCCTGCGCGTCTCCACCGGTGCCGCCCTGCCGTTGATCCCGGCCGCGACGTTCATCGGCGCGCTGGCGGTGCTGGTGGCGGGCAGCAGTTGGTTCACGCGCGACGCGACCGCCCGGACGGGTCTGGCAGTCGCAGCCTACATGGTGGCCGGCATGATGGTGCGGTTGCTCGATCCCTTCAGATACGCCGGCAAGCCCTTCGCCGCCAAAGGGGTGAGCGCGAGCCCCGCGCTCTTCGTGTTGTCGGCAACGGGGTATCTCACCCTCGTCCTTCTGATCACCGTCATATACCTGTGGATTCTGTTCGCGGTCTCCCGGCAACGGCACGGAGACGACGAGCGGGCCGGATCCGACCCGCGCACCGACCGATCGCCGCGAAAAACCGGCGACATCATGGAGTCGATTCGCAGCGCCTGCATCGCGACGGTGCACTGGCGTTGCCCCGTCTCCTCGCCGATTGCGGCGGAGATCTGGTTCGAGTTGCAATACTACGGAATCCCAGTCCTGCTGATCGGTGGGCTGCTCGCCCTGTGCATCCCGGCGTTGATATTCTGGGGTAACGCGGTTCACTCGGGGATTCCGGTGGTGCTTGCCGCATGCACCCTGGCAGCGCCATTCCTTGCCGGCGTCGGTGCTTCGATCTGGAATCGGCGCAACGCTCCGCAGGCGAGATTGAGCGCCTTCGAAGCAACGCGTCCCATGGGGACGGCCGAGCTCATCGGCCTGCAGGTGCTCGTCACCAGCCTGTGCATATTCACGGCCTGGGTTGTCATGGCCGCGAGCTTCTGGCTGTCGCTGCCATTGCTGGCAGACCTGCACCTGTCGGCCTCTCCCGCCGCACGCGCCATGGATGCCGTGCGGCAGTACGGCGTGCGACTGTTGAGCGGTGCAATCGTTGGCTTCACGGTACTTGCTACCCTGATTGCGTTCCTGGCAGCGCTGCGCGCGTACGCGTGCGCGCGTGGCCTGCGAGTGTGGCTGGGGTGTATGGGCGTGGTGCTGTACATCGTCGGGCTGCTGGTCGCAGTCGCGCAAGGTTGGCTTGATGCAGCCGTCATTGATCCGCATCTGTGGGCGCTTGCGCTCGCCATACCGGCAGCGACGGCAGTGGTTCTGGGCAATGCGCTGGCTGCCGGCATCCTGACGCGGGGTCAGCTGACTGGGGCACTGCTCGCCTGGTTGGTGTTCGCGGGCCTCGGTTGCGATCTGCTACACGCCGGAGGCGTCATGACGGCGTCGGCGGCGATCGCGACGCTGGCGCTGGCATCGACCTTCCTGCCGCTGCTGGCGCTGGGAATTGCTCCCAGCTCGATTGGCATGCTGCGGCATGCCTGAAATGAAAAAGGCCCACCTTGCAGCGGGCCTTCATTTTTGGCTGGGGGACTAGGATTCGAACCTAGGTAAACGGAGTCAGAGTCCGTTGTCCTACCACTAGACGATCCCCCAAAACAGGACCTCTCGCGGCCGTTGCCCTTAGCGCTTGGAGTACTGGGTTCCGCGGCGGGCCTTGCGATGGCCGACCTTCTTGCGTTCGACCTCACGCGCATCGCGGGTCACGAATCCGGCCACCCGCAGCGGCTTGCGCAGGCTCTCATCGTACTGGATGAGGGCGCGCGTGATGCCATGACGGATCGCGCCGGCCTGGCCGGTGATGCCGCCGCCGGCCACGTGCACCGTGAAATCGAAGCGGTTCAGCAGTTCAGTCGTCTCCAGCGGCTGACGCACGATCATGCGTCCGGTGACGCGGCCGAAAAACTCGTCCAGCGCGCGACCGTTGACGGTGATGTTGCCGGTGCCGGGGCTCATATAGACCCGGGCGGTGGCGGTCTTGCGGCGGCCGGTGCCGTAGTTCTGACTGATGGCCATGAGTATTAAGCTTCCTGAATCTCGAGGGGTTTCGGCTGCTGTGCGCTATGCGGGTGCTTGCCCCCGGCGAACACATGCAGCTTCTTGAACATGCGGCGGCCCAGCGGGTTCTTCGGCAGCATGCCCTTCACGGCGATCTCGATCGCTCGCTCCGGATGCTCCTTCAGCAGCTTGTCCAGTGCGATGGACTTGATGCCGCCGATGGCGCCGGTGTGGTGGTAGTAGATCTTGTCCGAAAGCTTACGGCCCGTGACGCGGATCTTCTCCGCATTGACCACGACGATATGGTCGCCCATGTCCACATGGGGCGAGTAATCCGCCTTGTGCTTGCCCTTGAGGCGATGTGCGATCTGCGATGAAAGCCGTCCCAGGGTCTTGCCTTCGGCATCGACCAGGAACCAGTCCCCGCGGACCTCGCCCGATTTGGCGAATACGGTTGTCGTCGTGAGCATTTCCAGAAACTCCGGCAGGAGGCTTTCGGCCGTGCCAAAAAAGGCCGGCAAGTGTACTCAAGCAGGCCGGGCATTGCAAAGCACCGCCAGGCGCCGGTGCGCCGCCCGGGTGCAGGGCCCTCCCTCTATATAAGGGACACGCACGGACGCCTGCGCCGCCCAGAAACCGCCAGATTGCTGCGTTGCACACAAATCTGCGTCCTGAACTTGACCGGACTGGTCGAGCTTCGGTCGGCATTATGGCCCCTACGGCTGCTATAGTGCGGGGATGCTTACAGGTTTGCGGCCTGCCCATGGGTTCTGAGCGTCTCCTCGATCCGTTCATCGCCGCTGCCGACCGGGCTCTGCGGGCTCTCGCCGCCCCGGCTCACGCCTCCCGCCCCTATCCGGGGCACGCCGGGGCCGCCACGCTGGATGAAACCCAGCGCCACGAATCGGCGGCGCTGATGCGGGTCAATCATGCCGGCGAGGTGGCCGCGCAGGCCCTCTACCACGGACAGGCCCTGGCGGCGCGCTCGTCGGCCACCCGGGAACTGCTCCTCAAGGCCGCCCGGGAAGAGGCCGATCACCTGGGATGGTGTGAACAGCGACTGCGGGAGCTGGGAGCGCGTCCCAGCCTCCTCAATCCGCTGTGGTATGCCGGCTCGTTCGCCATCGGCACCGTGGCCGCGGCGTTTGGCGATGGCGCCAGCCTGGGGTTTGTCGCGGAGACTGAGCGCCAGGTGGAAGGCCATCTGGATGAGCATCTGCGCCGCCTGCCGCCGGCCGACTCAACCAGCCGCGCCGTGGTGGATGCTATGCGCGACGATGAAATCGCCCACGCCGGCGCGGCACGCGCAGCCGGCGCGGTCGAGCTGCCCGGCGTGGTGCGCGGCCTGATGCGCGGAACTGCGAAGGTCATGACGGCAAGTGCGTACTGGATTTGAACGCGACTTTCATTGCCTTAGCGTATCGCCGGCTTGCAGTTCTGAGGGCTTATGTATAAAAACCTGACCACAGCGCACGCGCTCGGGGGATTTGGATATGGATGAGAACGTCAAACCGCTCAGTGACATACCGGCGATCAATCGCTTTCTGAGCTATTGCCGCATTCGCACGGTGCCGTCGAAGACCGTGGTAATCCATGCCGGCGATCTCCCGGACGTTCTGTATTACATCATCAGCGGCTCGGTCGAAGTGATGATCGAGGATGAGGAGGGCAATGAGATGGTTCTCGCCTACCTCAACAAGGGCCAGTTCTTCGGCGAAATGGGCCTGTTCTACGAGCAGCCCACGCGCAGCGCCTGGGTTCGCACCCGCAACCAGTGCGAACTGGCCGAAATGACTTACCCGAGGTTCCGACAGATCGCCGCGGAAAGTCCCGGCCTGATTTTCGAGCTGGCCACGCAGCTGGCCACACGCCTGGATCGCACCAATCGCAAGCTGGGTGACCTCGCCTTCGTCGACGTCACCGGCCGCGTCGCGCACGCCATCATGGATCTGTGCGGCGAACCGGATGCGATGACGCATCCGGAGGGCATGCAGATCAAGGTCAGCCGCCAGGAACTGTCGCGACTGGTGGGCTGTTCACGCGAAATGGCGGGCCGGGTGCTGAAGGTGCTGGAAGACCAGGGTCTGCTGCGGGCCACCGGCAAGACCATCGTGGTCTTCAATGCCCGTCCCAAGACCAAGACCCGCCCGGTCATCGTCCCAGCCACCGCCAAGCCGATGGGCGCCCGCGTGGCCCGCATCGAAGAGGACGATGACGACGACGATGAGGACGACGAATAGGCGTTAGTGCTGGCGGGCGGCGTCGATGGCAGCGCGCATCGCCTTCAGGGTGGCGGCATAGTCCGCGCTTTCGAACACTGCGGAACCTGCGACGAAGGTGTCCGCGCCGGCGGCCGCGATCAGGCCGATATTCTCGACCTTCACACCGCCATCGATTTCCAACCGCACCGGCCGCGACTGGGCATCGATGCGCGCACGCACCGCCTTGAGCTTCTCCAACGACTGGGCGATGAATTTCTGGCCGCCGAAGCCCGGATTCACGGACATGACGAGCACCAGATCGAGCTTGCCCAGGGTGTAGTCCAGCCATGGCAGCGGTGTCGCCGGATTGAATACCAGACCTGCTCGGCAGCCATGGTCGTGGATCAGCTCGATGGTGCGGTCCACGTGTTCGGTGGCTTCGGGATGGAAACTGATGTAGGTGGCACCGGCTTGCGCGAAGTCGGCGACGAGGCGATCCACCGGGCTCACCATCAGGTGCACGTCGATCACGGCATCCGGGGAATGCCGGTGCAGGGCCTCGCACACCATCGGACCGATGGTTAGATTCGGCACATAGTGATTGTCCATAACGTCGAAGTGGATGAGATCGGCGCCGGCGTGCAGCACGGCATCCACTTCCTCGCCCAGGCGGGCGAAGTCGGCTGAGAGGATGGACGGGGCAATCCAGCTGGTTTCCATGACGCAAGTCTACCAGTATCAAATACCGCGGCGTTCGCGCACCAGTTCCCAGGCCTCGATGATCTGCTGCGTGCGCTGCTTGGCGTGCTCGATCATCGACTCCGGCAGGCCATTGGCTTTGAGCTTGTCGGGATGGTGGCGGCTGAGCTGGCGCCGATAGGCGAGCGACAGCTCCTCCTTGGTGTTCTGCGGCGTGCACTCGAGCACCCGGTAGGCTTCGGCCAGCCGCGTCTCGCTGTTCACGCCCGCGGCATTGCCGCGGCCCCCAGCGGAGCCGCCGCGGCGCATGCGCAGGACCGCCTCGATATGCGCGAACTCCATGGCGCCCAGACCCAGTTGCGAGGAAATGTTCTGCAACACGGTGCGCGCCGCCGGTTGCAGGTCGTTGCCCATCAGCGCCGCGCGCATCTGGATCTCCACGAAGGCACGCAGCAGGTCCGACCGGCCCTGGCAGGCGCGGTACAGGGCGCTCAGCGCCGTCTGCAGCACGAACGGCGAGGATTTGCCCTCGGTGAAACAGGCAATCGCCACCTGTACCTGCTCGGGAGTCAGCCGCAGCTGCGACATGACGGCACGCGCGGCCTGGATCTCCTGTTCCGACACGCGCCCGTCGGCCTTGGCCACATGACCCATGACGCGGAACGTCGTGCGGAAGAACTGCTCGCCGATCTGGGTCGCGGTAGCGCCGCCGGCACTGCCGATGCCGGGTCGCCGGGCGATGCCCGGTGCGGGATTGGCATCGAACTGATGGCCGATGACGACGCCGATCGCCGCACCGATGGGGCCATAAACCACCAGACCGATGAGGCCGCCGACTGTTTTTCCGATCCATTGCATACGCTGATATATTAAAACTATGGCTTCCGGCACTGTCTATCGGACCGCCCTGAGCGGCATGAAACTGCTGCACGCGGGCAAGGTGCGCGACAACTATGCCGTGGATGAGCAAAACATGCTCATCGTCACGACCGACCGGATGTCGGCCTTCGATGTGGTGCTGCCCGATCCGATCCCGCACAAGGGCCAGGTGCTGACGCAGATTTCCAATTTCTGGTTCGACCGCACCCGGCACATCGTGCCGAACCACCTCACCGGGCGCCCTTTGGCGCAGCTGCCGCTGCCGGCGGCGGAACTTGAGACACTGGAAGGCCGCGCGATCATTGTCAAACGACTCAAGCCCCTGCCCGTGGAAGCGGTCGTGCGCGGCTACCTCATCGGCTCGGGCTGGAAGGACTACCAGCGCACCGGCAGCATCTGCGGCATCGAGCTGCCCGCGGGCCTGGCGCTGGCCGAACGTCTGCCCACGGCGATCTTCACCCCGGCGACCAAGGCGGACGTAGGGGCGCACGATGAGAACATCTCGTTTGCCGAGGTGAGCAGCCTGCTCGGCGCCACGCTGGCGCAGCAGGTGAGCGCCACGGCGCTCGCGCTCTACCAGTTCGCGGCCGACTATGCGCGCGCTCGCGGCATCATCATCGCGGATACCAAGTTCGAATTTGGTCTGGATGAGGCCGGGCGGCTGACCCTGATGGATGAGGTGCTGACGCCGGACTCATCGCGCTTCTGGCCCGCCGACACTTACCGCATCGGCATTAGCCCGCCAAGCTTCGACAAGCAGTACCTGCGTGACTATCTTGAATCACTGGGCTGGAACAAACGGCCGCCGGGACCGGCGCTGCCCGCCGAGGTGATTGCGCGCACCCGCGACAACTACCTCGAAGCCCTGCGGCGCCTGACCGCCTGACATGTCCAATTGGCCATGGGACTACCTGGACGCCGTGGTTTTCAGCCGGGCTTCCGGGCGGCCCGGTGTGCTGCGCAGGGTGGCGCGCATCGGCCGCTACCCGTATGCCGTGCTGCGCGATGTCGCCGGCGGTCAGATCAACATGCGGGCCACCGCCCTGGTATTCACCACGGTGCTGTCGCTGGTGCCGCTCTTGGCCTTCAGCTTCATCATCATCCGTGAGCTTGGCGGCCATCACGCGGGTCGCGATCTGCAGCCCATCGTGCTGGAGTTCTTCCGTCCGGTCGGCGCCGGTGCCAATGACCTGACGAACCAGGTGCTGCAGTTTGCTGGGCGGCTGCGGCGCGGCGTGGTGGGCACGGTGGGCATCGCGCTTTTGGCCTGGTCGCTCATTGGAACGATCCAGAAGGTCGAGGACAGCTTCAACTACGTCTGGCGGGTACCCCAGCCCCGCAGTCTCGCGCGGCGCGTAGGCGAGTTCCTGAGCCTGCTGGTGGTCGGCCCGGTGCTGCTGGGCGGCTTCATCGCGCTGTCGCATACGGCACTCCTCGCAGGATCAGCGCAGATCGCGAGCTCACTGCCGCTCTTGAACCGCCTGCTGGGTATCGGGCTGCAGGTCGCGCCCTACGCGATGGTCACGGTGCTGTTCGTCTTCCTGTACATGTTCATTCCCAACACCCGCGTGCGACTGCGGCCGGCGCTGATCGGCGCACTGGTCGCCGGAGTGGCCTGGGCCGCGGTCGGCAGCATCTTCACCCGCTTCGTGGTGTACAGCTCGCGGCTGACGCTCGTGTATGC
>DASZCK010000277.1:0-4700 GCA_035943195.1 Steroidobacteraceae bacterium | reverse complement strand
GAGTAGCGCCATCGGTTTTCGCTTTCGGGGTTGACGCCCCTGGGTTCCATGCTATCCTGTGTTAAGCACAGTATGTATTACACCCTATGACGGACGCAAGCCCCCATGCCGAGCTTTTCGAAAACCTCAGGATCGAGCTGCGCAGCGGCTGCCTCATCCTTGCGGTTCTCGGCCAGCTGCGCGCTGAACATTATGGTTACTCATTGCGGCAGGCGCTGGCGCAGGCGGGCCTGGAGATCGAGGAGAACACCCTTTATCCAATGCTGCGGCGTCTGGAAAAGCAGGGTCTGCTGGAGAGCGAGTGGCGCGAAGAGAACAACCGCAAGAAGCGCTTTTACCAGCTCTCCACCGCAGGCAAGCGACTATTGCCTGAGCTATTCAAAGAGTGGGATGGCATAGAACGCGCGCTCAGCGGTATCCGCGCGGAGGCTCGCAAGCGATGACATTGGCACCAACAGGGAGAATGAAGATGCGTATCAAAGCAGCGATTGGACTTGGAGTGTTGACCCTGGCGTTTGCGGTAGCCTTCGCCGCTCCGCCCGCCGATCAGCCCTTCCTCGGAAAATGGACCGCCACGGCCGCAGCGCCCGGTGGCACCACGACCGAAACCCTCACCGTCGTGAAGGCTGACAAGGGCTTCGCGATTACCGGGAAGCCCGCCATGCCACCCCCGGAGGGCGTCGTGGTGAGTCCGGGCATTGACGTCAAATTGGACGGCAACAGCTTTTCCTACAAGCGCACGATCACCACGCCCGGCGGCGTCATCGTCATCAGCTACAGCGGCGTCATCTCGGGGGACACCTTCACCGGCATGGCGGAACTGGGCGGAACGAAGATTCCGTACAACGGCGTGCGAATAAAGTAAAAATCATGAACGCGACGGACCGATTTCACGCGCTGGATGCCGTGCGCGGCTTCGCATTGCTCGCGGGCATAGTCCTGCATGCAACGATGTCATTCTTCCTGCCCACGCCTGCGCACGATGTATCGCAGAGCACGACGCTTGCCGTCATGTTCTTCGTGATACATACCTTCCGCATGACGCTGTTCTTCATCATCGCGGGATTCTTCGCCAGGCTGCTGATCGAGCGGCGCGGAATCAGGGGCTTCATCGGCAACCGAACCGGGCGAATTGCCGGGCCGATGCTGGTCGCCTGGGTGATTCTCGCGCCGCTCACGACCGCTATATTAATCTGGTCCGCCTTGCGCAGCCTGTCCCCGGAGGCCGCGGCGGTCACGTGGGCGGGAATCGTAACGTCGCCGGCGGCGCTCCTGCCCCACAGCCTGAAGACCGTTCCATTGATGCACGTATGGTTCCTGTACTATCTGTGCATCCTCTACCTGATGGCGCTGGCGCTGTGTTGGCTGTTCTCCCGGATCCTGGATCGCAGCGGCCGCGGCCGTGGCGCGCTGGACGGGGTGGTGCGAGTACTGCTCAGCAGCTATTTCGCACCGTGGGTCCTCGCCCTGCCGCTGTTCTTGGTCCTCGGGTTCGACGATCGCGTCCTCATGATGATGGGGATACCGACGCCTGACGGGGGTTTGGATCTGAAGCTTCCGCCACTGGTGGCATTCGGCACTGCATTCGCACTGGGATGGTTCGTTCACCGTCAGCAGGCGATGCTCGGCGAATGGCCTCGGCGCTGGGTGGGGCACCTCAGTGTCGGGGCGACCTTGACGGTTTTGTGCCTTACGGTGCTGCGCGTCGCTCCGGGGGCGATTACCGGTTGGCTGGACCATAGTGCCATGGGGAGCCGTGCCCTGTACCTTGCCTGCTATTTTGCTTCCATCTGGTATTGGAGCCTCGGGATCACCGGCGCGGCGCTACGCTTCTGCTCCGGCGAAAGCGCGGTGCGGCGCTATCTCGCCGACTCGTCGTATTGGCTGTACCTGGTGCACCTGCCGGTGGTGTTCGCTCTGCAAGTCATCTTTGCGTCGGTGCCGTGGCCCTGGGCGATCAAGTTTCCACTGATCGTGGGCATCGCGCTGACGGTGCTCCTCCTGAGCTACCACTTCCTGGTGCGACCCACCTGGATCGGCAGGATCCTGAATGGCAGAAAGTATCCGCGGCGGCCTGCCGCGGTACCAAAGCCGTCGCGACCGGCCCTGGGCCTGGGTGGATTGGGTCATGGTGGGCCGCTCAGCGCCTCCCACCCCGACACCTGGTAATGAGCCGGCTGCCGGCAGCGATATTGTGCGCCAGTATGATCCCAGCAGCGGTGGCTGCTGGGATCAGCGCGAACGACGCTGCGCCGGTCACCGATGAGAACTTTGCGATCCACGGCCAGGTGACCTACACCGAGCAGGAGGATGACGGCTTTCACGCCCCGTACTCCGGACCGCAGAGCCTCAGTGCCGACATCGGGCGCGAGACTGTTGATGCCACCTTGTTCGTTGGGGTGCGCCTCTGGTCCCAGGGTGAATTCTGGGTCAATCCCGAGATCGACCAGGGATTCGGGCTGGACAATACCCTGGGTGTCGCGGGGTTTCCCAGCGCGGAAGCCTACAAGGTGGGAAGGAAGCAGCCGTACCTGCGCTTCCCACGAATATTCGTGCGCCAGACCATCGATACCGGGACCGAACGTGAGTCAGTGGCGCCGGACGCCAACCAGCTCGCCGGCTCGCGCAGCCCCGATCGTTGGGTGTTCACGGCGGGCAAGTTTGCCGTCACCGACATCTTTGACACCAACCAGTACGCCCATGATCCCCGCAGTGACTTTCTCAACTGGGTTGCGGTCGATGCGGGCACTTTCGACTATGCGGCAGACGCCTGGGGATACACTGTGGGCGCGGCCATCGAGCGCTATGCCGGAACATGGACGCTGCGGGCGGGGGCATTTGACCTCTCGAACGTGCCCAACAGTCCGCGCCTGGAATCGGGATTTGATGAATTCCAGTTGCTGGCCGAGATCGAAAAACGTTATGCGTTGTTCGGTCAGACCGGCCGCATCCTCATGACGGGCTACCAAACCCGCGGCCGAATGGGCCTGCTCGATCAGGCCATTGCCTTGAGTGAAGCAACCGACACTCTCCCGGATATCGCGGCCGTGCGCAGCTATCGCAGTCGATTCGGCGCAAGCCTGAATCTGGAGCAACCCATCACGCAAAATCTTGGCGTGTTCGCGCGCGTCGGCAAGGCGACCGGCAACGTCGAGCCCTACGAGTTTACGGACGTTGATCGCTCGGTTGAACTCGGCGCCTCGTTGAAAGGCATGGCGTGGCACAGAGCCGAGGACACGGTCGGATTTGCGGCGCTCGACGACGGGATTTCCGCAGCGCGTCAGCAGTACCTGAATCTGGGCGGCCTCGGCATTCTGGTGGGCGACGGCAAGCTGCCACATCCCGCCGCCGAGCAGATACTGGAGACCTACTACAGTGCCCGCATCTGTTCCGCGGCCCAAGTCAGCCTCGACTATCAGTGGGTCAAGAATCCCGCGTACAACACCGAGCGTGGCCCCGTTTCGCTCGTCGCCGTGCGTGTGCACGTGCAATTCTGATAGCCTGCCCGAAAAGCTGCGCAGGTGAGCGGGAGAGTACCGATGACCAGGTTCAAGCTGATGTGGTCCGCCAGCGTGCTATTGGTGAGCGCGATCGCCTTGCACGGGGCGGCAGTCGCCGCCAATTCCAGTGCCTGTGACCGGGGATGCCTGCACGGCGTCATGGATGAGTATCTGGCTGCGCTCGCGGCGCATCAGCCAGGCCGGCTAAGCACCACCCCTGACGTCAAGTTCACCGAAAACACCAACCGGATGAAGCTTGGCGACGGGCTATGGCAGACCATCAGTTCTCTGGGCACCTTCAAACTGTACATCGAGGATCCGCAGACCGAGCAGGTCGCATTCTACGGAACCGTGAAGGAAAACGGCCTGACCGCGCTGCTGGGGGTGAGGCTGAAGGAACGCTCGCGTCGCATCAGTGAAGTCGAAACCTTTGTCATTCGCCAGGCCAGCGGAGTCCATGGCAGTTTCGACAATCTGACCACCGTTCCCTCAGAGTGGGAAGAGAGCGTCCCGGAAGGGGAACGCAGCACCCGCGAGCAGCTTCGCCACGATGCCAACCAGTACTTCAACGGCATCGAACAGGGTAACGGCAAGATCGTGCCCTTCGCCGAGGAGTGTCTGCGCATCGAGAACGGCGCCCAGACCGCGCCGACGATAGCGACGGCTACGCGCCCGTCCATGACCGCCGGCGCGCAGTTCGACACCCACATGTTCGACTACATCCACGAGATCACCAACCGGCGCTTCCTGCTGGCGGATCCTGAGCATGGCCTGGTCTACGCCGTCGTCATGTTTCAACATCCGGGTAACATCAAACCGCAGATGAAGGGCCTGTCCTCGTACCCGAACACCACCGAGATCATCGAGACCTTCCAGGTGCGCCACGGCAAGATCCGCCGCATCTTCGCCTACGTCTCGCTGCTACCCTATCGACAGGTTCCGGGCTGGTAGTCACTTCCAGCCGCCGCCGGCGAGCTCGGGCGGCAGGATTCTCATGAATGCTTCTACCGCATGGATGTGTCCGTCGTAGACCTTGAAGGATTCCCACACGGTGAGCATGTCGGGTGCGGTATCCCGCACTTTCCAATACATCCGCAACCATACGATGCCAAGGCGTTCATCCACGGCAACCACTCGCGTCGTGACCGGGCCGATGCGTTTGAAGATTGCGAGCGACTGCGTGCTGATGTTCTTGCAGGT
>DASZCK010000276.1:0-15390 GCA_035943195.1 Steroidobacteraceae bacterium | reverse complement strand
CACCGGAGGTGGTCCGGCGACCCGGACCTGGGCGACGCAACCCACGAGGGCCAGCGCCGATACTGTCAGGGCAGTGGCCCGCAAAGATCCACCGCGGAACTGCAGACTGCGCAGCAACATTGACATGATCAGGTCCATCAGTGACTAGATATGACGAAGAGTAACGGCTTAACCTGTCTGCAAGTTGACGGCGAAGGTGAAATGTCTACATGACAACAAAGCAATGGATCAGCCGGCTGCTGACGGTGGGGGTGCTGCTCGTCGCGCCCGGCGTTCAGGCCGCGGACACGCCGCAATATGTGGCAATGGGCAGTTCCTACGCAGCCGGGCCCGGGATACTGCCCATGGCTCCCGGTAGCCCTGTGCGCTGCGCGCGCTCGAGCGCCGACTACGCTCATGTGCTCGCGCAGCTGCGCAGACTGTCGCTGGTTGACGTCAGCTGTTCCGGGGCCACCACGGTTGACGTGGTCCATGGTGGGCAATTCTCATTGCCCGCGCAGTTGGACGCGGTGACGGGGCAAACGCAACTGGTCACGGTCACCATTGGCGGCAACGATGTCTTCTTCATGGCCAACCTGCTGGGCCTCACCTGTCAGCAGCGCGCGTCGGCCGCGTGCACCGTGCGCTCGGATGCGGACGTTGCGGCGCGCTTTGCGTCGCTGGCGGATTCGCTGCGTGCAATCGTCGCCGGCGTGCGCTCGCGCAGCCCGGGCGCACGGGTGGTGTTCGTCAACTATTTTGCGGTACTTCCGGATCACGGAACGTGTGAACGGATAGCGCTGAGCGCCGAACAGGCGGATCACATGCGTGCCGTGGCGGGCCAACTCGCAACCATCACGCGCGAGGTCGCCAAGGCGACGGGCTCGGGTTTCTTGGACGTGGGGTTGCTCAGTCGGGGGCACGACGCGTGCTCAAAGAACCCATGGCTCCTGGGCGCGCGTCGTGAACCAGGCACTTTGATACCACCCTTTCATCCCACCAAAGAGGCCATGCGGGCGGTCGGCACTGCATTGAACGCCTATCCGGAGTTGCTGCATTAGATAGGGCGCGGATGCGAATTCGCGCGACGGTGCGATCCTTAGGGTGCCCGACGCGGCAGGTGCACGCGAAATACGGTGCGACGGTCCCTTTCAGTTCGGACTTCAATACGACCGGCATGCGCCGTCACGATCTGCTGGACGATGTAAAGCCCGAGACCCAGGCCTTCACTGCGGCCCACACGATGGTGACCATTCTTGAATGGATCAAAGAGGCCGGATTGCCGTTCCGGAGCAATCGTGCCGTCATTGACGACAGAAAGGACAACTGCGTCGGGCTGTGACCCATCGAGCCTCACCTCCACGGCGCCCTCCGGCTCGCCGTGCTGGATGGCATTGCCCACCAGGTTCGAAGCCACCTGCGCGATGCGTTCGGCGTCCCACTGACCCTGCAGCCCGCCGCTATCCGCAATTTCGATCTGTCGGCCCGGCGAGGCCGCCTGGTGTTCACGTACGACCGGAGTGATCAATGCGCCAAGATCGCCATCCTCGCGCTTGATGACAATGCCTCCACCGACGCGCGCACGCGCCAGGTCCAGCATGTCCTCGATCAATCGGCTCATGCGCATTCCGCTGGACAGGATCCGGGCGGTCGCCTCCCTTGCTATGGGTTCATGCACCAGCCGATCTGCCAGCTGTGCCGATGTCAGAATCGCATTGAGGGGATTGCGCAGATCATGGGCGAGCAGGGCGGTGAACATTTCATTCAGCCGCAAGGTCTCGGTGCGTTCCTGCAGCTCCAGATCCAGCTGCCGCCTTTGGCGATCCAGCTGAAAAAATACCGCGGCCTTATTCTTGAGTATCTGCGGCTCGATGGGCTTGTACAGAAAGTCCACCGCACCGGATTCATAACCCTGAAACATGCGGTGCTGGTCGCGTGCGCCGGCGGTAACAAAAATGATCGGGACGTGACGGGTACGGGTACTGCCGCGCATGAGCTCGGCGAGTACGAAGCCATCCATCTCCGGCATCTGCACATCCAGAAGTGCCAGTGCCACATCATGAACCAACAGCATCTCCAATGCCTCGGTTCCGGATCGTGCCTGGAGGATTTCCACGCCCTCCTGCCGCAGAAGCTCCGAGAGCGCCAGCAGGTTTTCCGGCAGATCGTCCACCAGCAGGCACTTGACGACGTCGTTCATGGCGCGCGGTCCTCGTTCAAGGTGGCCAGCGCCGCGCTAATGCCTTCGAGTTCCAGGACATGGCTGGTCGGATTGCGATGCAGGGCGGAAAGTACCATTGATTTAACCTGCGCACTTTGCGGCTGTTGAACGATGGTAACGCCACCGGCGCTGCCTACCGCGGCAAGACCCGCCGCGCCGTCTTCATTGGCCCCGGTGAGAATGATGCCGAGCAGGCGCGAGCCGTAAACCTCGGCCGCCGATTCGAACAGCACATCGATGGAAGGACGCGAAAAATTGACCAATTCGTCCGCTGACAGCGCCAGTGCCGGTCCTTCATCGACCAGCAGATGATAGTCCGGTGGGGCGAAATATACTGTTCCCGGGCGCACTGGCTCTTTGTCCTGCGCTTCACACACGGGCAGTCGACATTTGGGTGTGAAAATCTCGCTCAACACACTGGGGCGATCGCGCGGCAGGTGCAGGACGATGAAAATCGGCATCAGCAAGCGCGGGGCAAGCGCGGGCAGCAGCGTCATCAGGGCCTCGATGCCACCGGCGGAGGCGCCGATGACGATGGCATCGATGCGGCCGGCCAGGGATAACGGCTCGCTCATGGCAAGTCCTGCCGGCGATAAATGCGCTGTTCCGGGACGAACTCGGCGAACGAGCTCGCCTCGGCGGAGAACCGGAGCGACTCCTTGGAGCCGACACCCAGAAAGCCTTTGCGGCACAGTGCGTCGCGAAACAGCCGCAGCGCGCGATCCTGAAGCTCCCGATTGAAGTAAATCAGTACATTGCGGCACGACACCAGCTGAACTTCGGCAAAGACGCTGTCCGTTGCGAGGCTGTGATCAGAGAAGACGATCCGCCGCCGCAGCGTCTTGTCGAACACGGCGCGTCCATAGGCCGCCACATAGTAGTCCGACAGCGAGGAGCGGGCCCCGGAGCGCTGATGGTTGTCGGTGAACCCGGGTATGCGCTCGATCTCAAAAACGCCGGCTTCCGCCTTCTGCAGCGTCTGCGGATTGATGTCAGTGGCGTAGATCAGTGTGCGCTCGAGCAGCCCTTCTTCACGTAGCAGTATCGCCAGGGAATACACTTCCTCCCCGGTGCTGCAGCCGGCAACCCAGATCTTCAAGGAAGGATAAGTCCGCAGCAGCGGCACGACCTGCTCGCGAACGGCGCGGAAGTACGCCGGGTCGCGGAACATTTCGCTCACCGGCACGGTCATGTAATTCAACAGCGCGGCGAAGGTTTCCGGTTGGCTGAGCAGCCGATCCTGCAGCTGCGACAGTGTCTGACACTCCAGGCGCAGCATCGCCGTTCGCAGCCGCCGCTTCAGCGAGGCCTGTGCATAGCCCCGGAAGTCATAGTGATACATCTGATAAATCGCATCGATCAGCAGTCGATACTCGATTTCCGAACGCCGCGGGACGGCCCAGTGATCTATTTGGGCATCCATACGCGGATGAGCGATAGCAGCTTCTCGACATCCAGAGGCTTGGCTATGTAGTCGTTCGCGCCCGCGGCCATGCAGGCCTCGAGGTCGTCCGGCATGGCCTTAGCCGTCAGCGCTATGATGGGTAGCTTCTTCAATTCAGGTCTCTTGCGAATCTCCCGCATGGCCGTGAGACCGTCCATTTCCGGCATCATGACATCCATCAACACCAGATCAATCCGACCAGGGTCCTGTGCCCGCGTCTTCAGCAGGGCATCGAGTGCCTCGCGGCCGTTGCGCGCAATCTGTACCTGAGCGCCCTTGGGCTCGATGACGCTCGTCAGGGCAAAGATATTGCGCACGTCATCCTCCACAACGAGGATCCGCCGGCCCTGAAACACCACATCCTGATCGCGGGCCAGTCGCAACATTCGCTGCCGGTCAGCAGGTAGAGTGGACTCAACCTGGTGCAGGAACAGCGTGACTTCATCCAGTAGCCGTTCCGGCGAGCGCGCATCCTTCAGAATGATCGATTTGGAGAACCTGCGAAGCTTCTGTTCGTCATCGGGACGTAATGCGCGTCCGGTATAGACAATGACCGGAGGCACCGAGACGCCGTCCTGGTCCGCCATGCGTTCGAGCAATTCGAAGCCGCTGAAGTCCGGCAAGGTCAGATCCATGACCATGCAGTCAAAGGTCGTGCTTCGCAGGGCATCGAGTGCCTTGCCGCCGCTTTCGACCGCGGTGATCTCCAGATCCGACATCGACAAAAGCTCGCGGATGCTCTCCCGCTGGCGTTCATCGTCCTCGACGACCAGTACCCGGTGCACGCGCTGTGAAAATTTGCCTTCGAGCCGACGCAGTGCCGCGACAATCTGCTCTCGCGATACCGGCTTCAGCGCGTAGCCGACGGCGCCGAGTTCAAGCGCACCCTGAGTATGGTCAGCAACTGACACTATATGCACGGGTATGTGCCGTGTTGCCGAATTGCGCTTCAGCTGCTCAAGAACCCCCAGACCGGAATGATCGGGAAGATTGACGTCCAGCAGAATCGCGCTGGGTTGCAGCTGCGTGGCGGCCACCAGCCCTTCAGTTGCCGAATGGGTGACGATGCATTGAAACTCCATGTCGCGCGCAAGATCGCGCAGGATCGCGGCGAAGGCCACGTCATCTTCGACGATGAGAATGCTGCGCGCGTCCGGTGACAGGCGAGCGCGATCGTCCTCGAGGTGCGCCACAGACGGTGCTCGCGGCGCCCGCGCGGCGGTCGCGGCAGGTGGCGGCCTGGAGAGGGTCGTTGAACCCTCAGCCGGCGGTTCCGCGACTTCCAGGGCCAGGATGTGCGGCAGCTTCAGCGTAAAGACGCTGCCTTTGCCAGGGATGCTTTGCAGAGTGATGTGGCCCCCCATGCGCTGTGCCAGGTCCCGTGAGATCGACAAACCAAGGCCGGTGCCGCCGAACTTGCGATGGATGCTGCCGTCGGCCTGCTGGAACGCCTCGAAGATGTTCTGGTGCTGGCCCTCGGGAATGCCGACACCCGTGTCCGTGACGGCGAAATCCACGCTTTCGGCTCCCGAGGAGACCTTGAGCGACACCTCGCCTTGCTCCGTGAACTTCACGGCATTCGAGCAGAGATTCTTCAGTATCTGTCCCAGGCGGTGCGGATCGGTGATGACGCTGGCCACCGTGCCCGAGGCAACGGTTGCGCTGAATATCAGTCCGCGTTTATCGGCCAGCGGTTGAAACAGCTTCATTTGCTCGTCGACCACCCGAGCAAGGTCCACCGTCTCGGGCTTCAGATCAATCTTACCGGCCTCGATTTTGGCCAGGTCGAGCACGTCATTGATCAATGCCAGAAGATCGTTTCCGGCAGTGGTAATGGTCCGGGCAAACTTTATCTGCTGTTCCGTGAGATTGCCGTCTTTGTTGTCCGCCAGGAGCTTGGCAAGAATGAGCGTGGAATTCAGCGGCGTGCGCAACTCGTGGCTCATATTGGCCAGAAACTGGCTCTTGTAGAGGTTTGCCCGTTCGAGTTCCGAGGCCCGTTGGGTCAGGAGAGTCTGTTGCTTGGACAGGGCATCTTTCTGGTGTTCCAATACCTGCGCCTGCTCCTCGAGCTGGGAATTTGTCTGTTCGAGCTCCGCCTGCTGCGATTCCATCTGGGCATTTGAGGCCTGCAGTGCGCGGCTGTGTTCGTCGAGTTCCTCGTTGCTCACGCGCAGCTCTTCCTGCTGTGTCTGCAGTTCTTCGGCCTGCCGCTGCGTTTCCTCCAACAGTTCCTCGAGTTGGGTGCGATCCTTCGAGGTGCGAACCGCGACAGCGATCATCTCCGAAAGCGAGGAGAGCAGCTGCTGGTGAGTGTCGTCGACCCGCCCAAGAAAGCCCAGTTCGATCAGTGCGTAGACGGTGCGATCAATGCTGGCCGGTGCAATCAGAAGCTCGCGCGGCAGGCCCTGGCCGACCCCGGAGCGGATCGTCAGCAGATAGTCCTCGGGGACGTCGGTGATATGCACGGCCTGGTTGTCTTTGGCGACCTGGCCGATCAGGTTATCCCCGCGCCGCAGCGGCTCATTACGAGATTCGGTGGGAAGGGCAAACCCGGCAAAGCGCCGGAAGCGGTCGGGACCTTCGGCAAGGTAGATCGCCCCGATCTGTGCACCCAGATAGTGTGCGAGAAAGCTCAGTATATTATCGCCCAGTTTTTCCAGGGTTTGGTCACCCTGTATGCGCTCACCGAGACCCATTTGCCCCACTCTCAACCAGGATCGCAGCTGGCGCGCGCGGTAATCCCGTGAGACGAGCGCGCCGGCCGCCGCAATGAGCAGCAGCAGCACAGCGCCGCCAATCCAGGTGACCTCGTCGGAAAAGGTTTCCGAATCACGCCAGGCCTGCTGGCGCAGTGCGAGTTGAACGCGGTCATCATTCGCGATGTCCCCGACCAGCTCTCGAATCTGCTCCATCAGCACCTTGCCGCGGTCCGTGCGCACGAGCTCAAGAGCCTGTTCCGATTTTCCTGCGCGTTTCAGATTTATGGTGTTGAGCAATTCGGTCAGCTTGGCCGAGACCAGCAATTGCAACTGCTCCAGGCGCTGCTGCTGGACAGTGCTGCGCCCACCCAGAGCACGTATTGCCTTCAGTTCACCGTCAACGGCGGCCCGGCCCGCAGTGAAAGGCTCGAGATAGGCCTCATCTCCCGTGAGGAGGAAACCGCGCTGACCGGTTTCCGCATCCTTGGTGCTCGAGAGCAGGTCTTGTACCTGAACGATGAGTTCGACGCCCTGGGTAACGGCATCGGCCGCGTCGGTGCTGCGGCGCTGTGCCTGGTAGGAGACCACTGCCATCACAATCACCGAAGCCACGGCGATGGCAAAGCCGGCAAAGACGGAAGGTGGTAAGGGCGGCCCGGAATGGGCCGAATTTTGCGCCATGAGCAGATTCTCGAACCAAGCCTTAGCCGTCGAATTATAGCTGCTCGTGGCGCTCAAAGCCGCGCGGCCGAAAGTTCCCGCTAGCGTGTAGGAATTCGCCGACGCAGCTCCTCCTCGGCAGCGGACAGACTAAATGTTTTGCACCAGTAGCCGGGTCAGCTCTTCGGGTCGGTCGATCATGACGTCATGCCCGCAGTCTATGCGGGTCGTCACCCAGCTACGCGACCTGGCCTTTTCATAGAACGCAAAGAATGGCGACTCATCGCCCGCCCAGCCGGACGCATAGATGTAGGCGATGCGAGTGATTTGGGCGAGTCCGTGCGCAAGTACCACCGGCTGAGTGAAGCAGGCAACGGATTGAAGTGTGCATTGACTGTCGACCCATGCGCGATCGGTCAGGTTGACACCGAAAGTCTCCGCGGTGATGGGCGGGCATTTCCAGCCGTCGACCAGCTGGTCTGCAGCGATGGGAGCGAAGTCCGCAAGGCACTGGCCGGATTCGGGCACAAAGGCATCCAGGAACACCAGTGAGCGAATACGTTCCGCCTCGCGATCGACGGCACCCGATACCACCATTCCGCCATAGGAATGGCCGCACAGCACGACATCATGCAGTTCTTCCCAGCGGAGCAGATTCTGGACATCCTGAATATGAGTCTCCAGATTGACGCTCGGCGAGAGCAGATGAGAGCGCTCGCCGATACCGGTCAGCGTCGGTGTAAATACTTCATGACCCTGGCGCTGTAGCAAGGCTCGCACCCGCTTCCAGCACCAGCTGCCGTGCCACGCGCCGTGAACCAGAACAAATGTCGCCATCCAGATTCGTCCTTAGTCGGGGTCTCCGGGACCGCGTCGTTTGATGTTTGGGTACGGAGTCCCATCCCGGTGAGTGTAGATCGCGGGTTTCCCACCTGTGGGTGCCAGCATGTCGATGTCGGAATAGATTCCAGCGTCCGCGTCAAGCCGTGTGCCGACTTCCAGAACCGTTGCCTCGTGCTGCGACCGATTCTGCAGGCAATGCCCGTTGGGATCACCGCCCTTGAATCCGGCTGCATTGCCGGCGTGAAGCGTCTCTTCGCCTTCCTCGGTGACCAGGACCACTTCACCAGACAGGACGTAGATGAATTCATCCTGGTGGGTGTGCCAGTGCCGTTGACTGGACCACGCCCCAGGCGGTAGTCGCAAATGGTTGATACCGTATTGAGTCAAACCGGCGACATCGCCCAATTTTCTGCGTTCGCGACTTCTGCAGGGACCATGAAAAGGGGAGGGATACAAAGTACCGACGATGGGCGCGATTTCCTCAGCGACGATGCGTTTCGCCATGCCTGCTCCTCAATCGATTCGGACCGAAAGCTCGTGGGTATAGACTATGAAGCCCTGATGTTCAGCGACTTTATCGTAAAGCCTGCGCCCCGCGTCATTCGTGACTTTTGTCTGCCAGTACACCCGGCTGCTGCCCGCGCTACGCGCGGCCTCGTAGACCGCGAGGATAAGTCCTCGACCGATGCCTCGACCTCGTGAGTGTTCGGCGGTGAACAGATCCTGAAGATAGCAGACGTCATTCATTCGGGTCGTGCTGCGGTGAAAAAGAAAGTGCGCCAGACCCACCAGCTCGCCACCGCCATGTTCCGCCACCAGTGCCTGCACCGGTTCTTCGGGCAGGAAGAAACGATCCCAAGTCGCTGCGGTAATACCTTCCGGAAGCGCGCTTTGTCCGTGTCGTCCATAGAATCGGGTGTACCCGTCCCAAAGCAATCGCCAGCCCGCGTAGTCGCGGCGCGCGATCGGTCGAATGAGAAAGGCGTCACCCATCGCAAATCAATGGGGCGCGCAGGCGGACAAGGCGCACAGCACGCCGGCCGAAACGAGGATTCGAGTCCAGAGGCGCTTCCTCCGAAGGGTCACCAGCACGCCGATGAGGCCCGCCACGACCAGGAGAAAAGAGATAGCCTCCGCCTGCGTGACCTGGACGCCGAGTAAATCGTAGCGGGTGTTGGTGCGGATCTTCTCGATCAGCAGTCGTTCGAATCCGGCCAGCAACAGATATATCGAGAACAGGTAGCCGGCGCCATGTTTATGGAATCGCAGTCGCCACAGTATCCAAAATGCAGCCAGCGCCATCGCGATTTCGTAGAGGGGCGTTGGGTAGACTCCGGGAGGCGCAATGCTGACCCCAGCAATATTGCCGTCGTAGGTCTGTGCCCAGAGCCAGTTGGGCAGCCAGTGCGGTTTCAGCAGCATATTGGCTGCGATGCCCCAGTCCCCGTCGCCGGACAGCTGACAGCCGAGTCGACCAATGCCATAGCCGAGCATCATCGCCGGGGCGGCGACATCCAACATCGCTCGCACGGGCAGGGAGCGACGCCTGACGAAGAGAATGCCGACCGCAATGCCGAAGCATAGGCCACCATAAATGGAGAATCCGGCCCTGGTAAGGATCATGGACATCGGGCTCGCGAGAAAGCGCTCGATGTGATCGAGAATATCAAAGAGTCTGGCCCCTACGATTCCGGCCAGAGTTGACACGAGTACCATGTCCGTAATCTGCGCGTGGGCTCGAGGCGGCAGTGTGCCGAGAACCTCGTAATCTCGGGCCACGCGGAATGCCGCCGATGTTGCTACCACCACGGCAATGGCTACAACGAGTCCGAAGGTCGGCACTGGCAGCTGCCAGTGGGTGCCGAAGACAGTATTGATAGCGTCGGTGAGGTAGGGAAATGCCATGGGGATGCGCGATGATTGGACCTTAGATTAGCGTACCGGGCTGCGTCTGATGAATTGTGAAAACAGCCACTTCTCACCGCTTATCGGCGGCCTGCCGGCGTGCAGTGTGCGCAGATCGGGATTGTCCCGCGCGTCGATGTTGCGAAACAGAAGGCCTTCGCGCCGATTGCCCCGATGCACGATTCCCAGTTCCGGAAAGGCGGTCTCGCCGCCTTCATAGGCGTCATTCAGATAGACCAGGAACGTGAACAGCCGCTGGCCTTGCGTGCCGATCTGCTCGGCGTAATCCGGTACGCGCGGATCGATGAAATCGAAGTGGGGAGTGATCTGCTCGCCCACGTTGTAGTGCAGCACTGCCGGTGCTTCGAAGTGATTCAGGGGCACGCGACAGCCCTTGGCGAGGCGCGCCTGGACCAGAAAATGCAGGGCGCTCACGGTAGAGATTCCGAATGTTGCCGCGGTGTTGCTGCGCATCTCGTCGGTGGTCTCACGCTTAATGATGGGATCATAAACACGGGCGCGTACCAGGCGCCCGTGTGACTGATCGATCAGCCATTGGCATACCGGATCGGGAAGGAGCTCGGAAAAGCGCACGATCAGAGGGTCCTCGTTGACGCGTGCAGAGGGCGGATCGCGCAGCCACGAGGCCAGATCGAACCTGGAAGCCAGCTGCTCCCAGTTGGGTGTGGGGTCAGTCACGGCGCACATGGCGGCCAGCTGCTGCTTCGCACTTTGATTGCCGCCGGCGGCGGCACCTCCGAGCATGCTCAGCGCCGCCGGCCAGTTCTGTGGCACGAACACCCCGCCGGCCAGAAGCGCGGCGGCCTTCTCCTGCGCATCCGGCTGACTTCGCTGAGCGGCGTCAAGCAGGAAGCGTGCCCCTTCCAGCGGAATGGCCGGAGCGCGGTCGCCCAGCAACAAGCGCAGGCCCAGCGCGGCCATCGCGTCTACATTCCCGGCTCCCGTCGCCCGGGACAGGGCGGCGATTGCCTCGGTATGGCGCCCGGCCGCATCAAAGGCGAGCGCCTGCGAAAGTTCGTTCGAACTCATTGACACAGTCTGCTCCCTCGCTAGGGCTGCGCGCGCAGGCCGCTGCGACGTGCGACTGCTGCGAGACTGAGAATCGCCACCGCAAACAGCGCCGGAAACACCGCCAACACCAGGAATGGACTACGACTGGACATCTGCGAGCCGAGCAACCAGCCACCCATCAACTGGGCTGCAACCGAGCCGACCTTCCCGATGCTCGAGGCCCAGCCCGCGCCCCGCGCCCGCTCCGCGGTCGGATAGTAGATTCCGAGGATGCTTTGAATACCGTAGTGCGTGCCGCCGAGCAGCAGGTACAGCACACCCGTCATGAGCATGATGCCACTGGCACTCACATGTGTCGTGCCCAACACCAAAAGTAACGGCAAGGCTATGACGGGCATCACCATCAGGCTGCCCGGGCCCCTGCGATCCGTGAAGCGCATGACCGCCACCGCTCCCACGGCGCCGGTGAGGGCGTTAAAGGAGCTTGACCAGGCCGCATCACTGCGGGTCAATCCCATGCGTTCAAATAGGATGGGGCCCCAGCTGACGAAAAAGTACATCGTCATGGAACTGGCAGCGAAGGCAATCCATAGCAGTGGCGTTATCCATCGCAATGGCCCGTCAAACAGTGCCACCCCGGCGCGCAAGCGCGGCGCGTCCAGGGCGGGAACAAAAACTTGCGCTGGCTCGATACGCCGCCCGGGTATGAGGCGCCGGATGATGCGGGCAATTCGCTCCGGGTCACCGCCGCGGTGCGCTAGGTAGCGTAGTGACTCGGGGAGCTTGCGCCAGACCAGCAAGGCCGCAAGCAGTGAAGCCACGCCGCCGCATACGAATACCGATTGCCACCCAAAACCGGGAATCAGGGCAAGGGATAGCGGACCCGCAACGAATACGCCCAATCCGTAGCCAAGCATGACCAGGGTGACGACCGTCGCGCGATAACGCGTGGGCACGTACTCGATGGTCAGGGTCCAGATCAGCGGCAGCGCGCCGCCGAGTGCGACGCCGTTGATGAACCTGATGAACACCAGTTCCCAAGGGCGGTCGGCGAGTGCGAGCAACAGCGTGAACGTTCCGGACAAACCTACGGCCGTGATGATGGCAGCCCGGCGGCCGATTCGATCCCCCATCCAGCCGAACAACAGTCCACCAAACAGCGCACCCGCACCGCCACTGGCAAAAATGTTCGCGACCGTGCGATTGTCCAAGGCGTAGGCCGTCTTCAGGTACGGCGCTACGAAGGCGATCGAGTTCAGATCGAACCCGTCACAGAAGGTGACCAGCCAGGATATGACGACCAGACGAACGACAAACGCGTTCAGCTTCTGCGTATCGATGATCTGGCTGACATCGATGACGTGGGATTGCGGAGAGGCAATTGCCGCCGGTGCCGGCGCCTCAGTCGATGCGGTCATACACCGTGGTGCGCCGCATGTCGCGCGCGAAGCGGGTGTCCTCGAATGGTGTGGCGCGATGCATGGTGCTGCGATTATCCCAGATTACGAGATCCCCCGCCTGATACCAGCGTACGGCCACTGTGAACTGCGGCTGGGTGGCGAAGTCCATGAGTTCTTGCAGCAATTCCCGACCTTCGGCGACCGGCCAGCCCACAATGTGTGAGGCATGGGCGGCAAGGTATAGCGTCTTGCGGCCGGCGCCGGCGTGATACTGGACGAGCCGGTGTTGCGAGGGCGGTTTCGCCGCCTGCTCCTGCGGGGTAGGGGGCGGGTAGCCGGCCAGCATCCGTGAGTGCCACAGCCAGTGTTCCGCGACCAGATTCTCGATGCGCGCTTGGGTGGCTTCCGGAAGCGCCGCATACGCTGCTCGCATGTCGGCGAACTGGGTGTCTCCGCCTACCGGAGGCACCTGATGGGAGAGCAGCAGCGAATAGGCCGCCCGTCGCGGGTTGAACGACGAATCGGTATGCCACAGCGCGTTACCCTTGTTGTAGAGGCGACGTCGATCGTCAACGAGGATCCGGCCCGCGCGGTCGATATTGCCCGCATCGAATAGCTCGGGGTAATCGAACCTCGTGACCCCCGCGTTGAACAGGCGCGGCGCGAGTTCCAGTTCGCCCAGGAGCCGGCTAAAGGCAATATGGCGCTGGTCGTCAAGCGCCGTGCCGCGGAACACACATACCCCGTAGGAATCCAGCGCCGCCACGATCTCGCCCACCGTCGTGGCCGCAAGGGGCTGGGCGAAGTCAACGCCTTGGACTTCCGCGACGAATCCGTTCCCCAGCTCCGAAACGGACAGACTCACGAATGTATCCAATTGCGAAGCATGCTTTCATTCTAGGCCCGAGTGGATTACCGTTTCAATTAGGCTGCAAAGGCGTCCTGTTTAAACCGGGGATACAAGTTGTCTTCGCCACAAAAAGCACGAAAAAAGACGCGCCGACGACCTCGCTCATCCTCGCAGACGCACCTGCGGTGGGTAGCCGGAGTGACCGAGGACGGCGAACTGTTTCTGCGGCGACGCCCGGGCCATGACGCAGATCCACACGCCGAGGCGCTGTATCCCTTTGCCCAAGGACTCACTTTCGTAGCCCGCCGCTGGCGCAACATCATGAACGAGGAGCTGCAGCAGGTGGGCCAGAGCCACGCACGCTGGGGCACCTTGTATTGGGTGGACGTGTTCGGCGATCGCATCAACCAGACGCAGCTCGCCGAACGTATGGGGGTCGAGCAGCCGACGCTCGGACGAATCCTGCATTCGCTCGAAGTTGACGGCTTGATTGAGCGGCGAGCGTTGAAGGGCGACAAGCGCGCCCGGGTCATTCGCCTGACGCCGAGTTCTGCGTCGCTCATGAACAAGATCAATCGTATACAGAATCGTGTACGTTCCAGCCTGCTTAAGGACATCGATCCGATGGAACTCGTCAACTGCCTGGCGGTGTTTGCAAAGGTTCTGGACAACATGGATCGACACACCGCCGCGATGCGCTGATACGGGATCCCGATTGCACTGCATCAAGTGTCGTGGCGATGAGACAGCTGGGTGCAAGGATCTTTGACGTATTGTTGACAAGTCTAGTGCCGCCCGCGCATAGTCCCGCCAACTTGCGAAGCATGCTTTGTATCTAAGAAGCGTGCTTTGCATCAGCCGATCGGTATGCGTCAAGAAATCGGCACGAGACGGCAATAACACTTGGGGGGTCGCGCTTTGGAACACCACAATTCGCAGAGGCGGAAGCCTACGGTTCGTCTATCGGTAATGGCTGCAATCCGTGGCGCCACGGGCCGTTGGCCGTTCGCGGCGGGGAGCCTGCCCGAGGTGTTGCGTAACGGCACCATCGCGACCGCACTGGCCGTCGCCTGCTGGCCCGTCGCACGCGCAGCCGACGCTCCGGCGGCGGCTCCCGCCAGTGATGAGGCGAATGCACCCATCGCCGAGGTAGTTGTCACCGGTTCGCGCATTGTGCGCCGCGACTATTCCTCCGCCTCACCGCTGGTCACGGTCGGGGCCGATACTCTGCAGTCGACTGCCGAAGTCAGCGTCGACCAGGCACTGGCCGAGCAGCCGCAGTTCAACCCCGGCAATAACCAATTCAACCAGGCGGCCAACGTGCAGGCCACGGCGACCAGTTCACCCGGCGCGGCCGAGTTGAACCTGCGCGGTCTGGGTGTCAATCGCAACCTGGTGCTGATCGACGGTCATCGGGGTCAGCCCGCGGACGCGAGCCTCGCCATCGACGTGAACACCATCCCCTCATCCGCAATTGACAGCATTGAGATCGTGACCGGCGGCGCCGCATCAACGTACGGCGCCGATGCCATGGCTGGTGTCGTGAACTTCAAGCTCAAGCGACATTTCCAGGGTATTCAACTCGACGCCAGCTACGGCGAGACGCAGGAGCAGGACGACCGGAACACCAATCTCAGCGCTCTCATCGGCGCCAATTTCGCGGACAACAAGGGTAACGTGATGCTGGGTGTCACCTACTCGAATCGTACCCCTGTCTTCGTCGAGAATCGAAACTGGGCCAATGCGGCGAACACCGATCCCAACACGCCGGGCGGCGCCTTCCCGGGATTTCCGGGCTTCAATTTAATTCCTTATGTACCGGTTAACGGCTTTGCCGCCGGCAACCCCTGCAATCCTCCCGGCCCAGGGCCCTTATGGGATGTTCCTGGGCAACCTCAAGTGAGCGCAATATTACCGGGAGTAAGCCAATGCAGCCCGCTGTATTTCAACACGGCATCCACCACGGCGGGCGCGACGATCTTCTCGCCCGGGGGCAATCGGGGGCAGGCGGCCGCCGTCGGCTACACTGGAGCGCTGTACCCGAAATACAAGACCCTTTCGGATGGCTCACTGGCCACCAACAATAATCCGGACGGCCCGATTTCAGCGCCGCTGCAGCGCTACTCCTTCTTCGGCAATGCCAATTACGAACTCAACGACTGGGTCAATGCGGAGCTGCAGGGTTACTTCGTGCGTGCCTCGACCTTTGGATCCTTCGGCACGCCCACCCCGGAAGTCAACCAGTGGGGCGTGACCATTCCCTACAACTCCAACCCGGCGCTGAACACGGAACCGGTTCCACCTGAGTTGGCGACCCTGCTGAATTCACGAGCGAATCCGGATGCATCCTGGAA
>DASZCK010000275.1:0-4535 GCA_035943195.1 Steroidobacteraceae bacterium | reverse complement strand
GCCCCGGCCAGCCTGCCAAACAGCACCGTGCCGAACACCACATCCTCGCGGCCGCTGGTGCGGGCGAGCACCAACGCCCACGCCAGGTGAAACACACTCGAGGCCGCCACCCCGCAGCGGCGCGCCTGATCGCGCACCCGCGTCCCAAGGCGCCCGTCTACCGTAAAGCTGCCCTCTTCGATGTGCGAACCGTCACCCCGGATATCCAATATTCCGTAGGGAGCGGTGGCCGCATCAAGACCGGCGAGGCGCTCCTGGAAGTAGGCCGCGTGGGCCTGCGGTTCCAGTTCGCACCGGGCGCGCGCCACGGAATTGCGAAACGGTACCGGCTCGGGCAACGTCGCTTCGCGTCCCTGCAGGTATGCCGCCGTCTCGGCGAACAGCAACTCGAGGCTGCTATGGTCGCCGAACAGGTGATGGCACTGCAGCAGCACCAGCCAGCGATTCTGGGCCGGATCCGGGGCGACGAAAATACGCAGCATCGGCGCGCGTGCCACGTCCATCGCTGCGTGGCCAAAAGCCCACAGGGACTCCAGCGGCGCCACCGCCGCATCGGCGACCTGCTCCACCGCCAGTGGCGCCACGCGGCACACCACCTGCACCGGCTGCGACAGATCCTCCCACTGCACCGCCGTGCGCAGCGCATCGTGGCGTTCCACGGTCCTTTGCAGCGCCGCGTTGAACTGCTCGACCGCGACCTGGGTGGTGAATGACAGCAGCACCGGCAGGATGTAGGCATCCTGGGCGGAAGTGCGGTGGTGCAGAAGGATGCCTTCCTGCAGCGGCATCAGCGGATAGATATCCTGGATGTTCGCGGCGCCACCGGGCACCCGCGAGGCGATGATGTCGATTTCCTGCTGCGAGAGAGTGATCAGCGGCAACATGCCCGGAGTGATCTGCGTGGTGCCGGCCGCAATGAGATTGGGCGGCACCACCCTGCTGCCGGCTGACGCAGCGTCGCCCGCGAGCGCCGCCGCCCAGGCGGCGATGGTGGCCTGGGAGAACAGCGTCCTCACGTCGAGCCAAAACCCCTCGAGCGCCAGCTGATCAATGAACCGGATCAATAACAGCGAATTCCCACCGAGCGCAAAGAAGTTGTCATGCCGTCCAATGCGCTCCCGCTGCAGCAGGTCGCTCCACAATTGCGCCAGTCGTACTTCAATAGGCGAGCGCGGGGGCTCGTAGGCGACCTGCGGCAGTGCCGCACCACTGACCTGGAGCAACGCGCGCCGGTCGAGTTTGCCGGTCGGGCCCAGCGGCAGCGCTGGCAGGGGCGTGAATACCGCCGGAATCATGTAGCCGGGCAGCCGCTGCGCAAGGTCGGCGCGCAGGCGATCCACCTGCAGGCCATGCCCGGCACGCACCACCAGGTAGGCCGCCAGGTACCCACCGCTACCACGGTCCTCGCGAACCATGACTGCCGCCTGCGCGATCGAGTCCTGCGCGCTCAGCGCCGCCTCGATCTCACCCAACTCGATCCGGTGTCCGCGCACCTTCACCTGGTCGTCCGCCCGACCCAGATACTCCAGTACCCCGTCCTCGCCCCAGCGCGCGCGATCTCCGCTGCGATACATGCGGCTGCCGGGTTCCCCGTTCGGATCGGGCACAAATCGCTCGGCGGTCAGTGACGGCCGCCGCAGATATCCGCGCGCCACGCCGGTGCCTGCAATGTACAGCTCGCCCTCCACGCCGGGTGGTACCGGCTGCAGCGCGGCATCCAGCACATAGACCCGCGTGCCATCGAGCGGTGTACCGATAGGGGCTAACCGGCCGCTTTGCAGCGGCGCACTCATAGTCGCGCACACCGTTGTTTCCGTCGGCCCATAAGCGTTGAGCATCCGCAGTCCCGGGCTCCAGCGCTCAATCAGTTCCGCTGAACACGCCTCCCCGCCCACCACCAGGCACTCGAGGGCGAGGTCGCCGGTCCTGCTCAGCGTGGCGAGCACCGAGGGCGTTATCGACAGGTGACTGATGCGCTGGCCAACCAGCACCTGCCGCAGCGCCTCGCCGCTCACGGCATGCGCGGGGACCAGCACCAGCGCGGCCCCGCTCGACAAGGCCATCAGCACCTCCGAGGCCGCGACGTCAAAATTCAACGATGCCAGCTGCAAGACCCGTGAGCGCGGCGTAACCTGCATGCGTTCGACCAGCGCGTTCGCCAGCCGCCCGAGGCCCTCATGGGTCACGGCAACACCTTTGGGCGTGCCGGTCGAACCGGAGGTGTAGATGACGTAGGCCCGGCGCGCGAGGCAAGGCGGCGCGCAATGCGCGACGGCGCTGCTATCTCCCGGGTCGCTTGCACCCCACGCAACGCCGATGTGCGGTAGCCCTGTTGCGAGCGGGAGCGTCGCGGACTCCCGTCCCACCAGCAATGTCGGTCGCGCGTCCTCCAGCAGCCATTGCAGGCGCTTCGCCGGGTAGGCCGGATCCAACGGCAGGTAGGCAGCGCCGGCCTTCAGAATGCCCATCAGGCCCACCAGCATCTCAGGCGAGCGATCCGCCCACAGCCCCACCAGGCACTCAGGCCTCACCCCCTGCGCCATGAGCTGTCGCGCAAACCGGTTGGCGCGGGCATTCAGCTGCGCATAGGTCAAGGCACGATCCGTGCCAATGATGGCGATGGCCGACGGCGAACGGCGTGCCTGCGCCTCGAACAGCTCCAGGAATCCAAAGCCCGGGCCGGTCGGGGCTGCTGCGCTCCAGGTGTGCAGAATCTTCTGGCGCTGCGCCGGCTCGACAAAGCTCAGCCGCGCAACCGGCAGGGTAGGATTCGCGACGAAATCATCGAGCAGCCGCAGGAAATTCTGCTGATGCGCCTGCAGGGCGCGCGCGTCGTAATGGTCCTGATTGGCGCCGAAATGCACGCGCACGTCGGATCCATCGTCACGGGTGTGAACCGTGATCATCAGGTCTTCGATGCGCGGCGTGTGGGTAAAGGTATGGAGTCGGACGCAATGTCGGCCGAAACTGAAACCGGCGTCATTCGACACCAGGTTCACGACGAGGCCATAAGGAGCTGATTCGTCGGCCGTCAGTTGCAGATCCGCGCGCCACGCGCGGGACCCGTAGCGCTGGTGACGGAAGGCCTTGCGCATGTGTATGCCGACCTGTTCGACCAGTGATCTCACGTCTTGCCCGAAATCGACCGCCAGCCGCAGTGGCACCGTGTTGCTGACCACACCGGTAGAGCGTCGCAGTCGCGGATTGATGCGCGCGGCGACTGGCATGCCAATCGTCAGATCCCTCCGACCGGTCATGCGCGCGAGGTACACCGCAACGGCAGCAAAGAGCACCGCGGCCACGCTGGCGTTGCTGTCACGCCCAAGCGCCTTGAGCTGGGCAAAAGTAGAGCCGCTGATGCTGGCGACGTTCTCGATCGTGCCGCGCGGCCACGCCGGCGGGCGGCCGGAAAGGGTGACCGGATTGGAGCGCTCCTGGAGCTGCTGACGCCAAAACTGCCGATCGCGCCGGTAACGCTCGGAGCGAGCGTAGTCCGCTTCGTCGGCGAGCACCTCCTGCCAGGGTGTCAGTCCCGCGACCGGCGTAGCACCGGGACCGATTCGAGCGTTGTACAGATCGGCCACATACCGCATGAAGGTAGTGGCCCCGAACAGGTCAGTCGTGAGGTGATGGTAGGCGCCGAACCACACAAACATGTCGGTGCTGGTTTTGATGAGCGCGAACCGATGCAGCGGACCTGCGGCCAGATTGAAGGGCCGCTCCAATGACTGCTGCATCCATGACATCGCCGCCGCGCGCGCATCGGCGGTTTCACTGACGTCGACGAATGCCACGTCAGCGGCGTCATTGCGCCCGATGTGTTGATGGGGGCCGGCGGCGCTCTGCGAGAACTGCAGATTGAAGGAGTCGGCTTCACGCACACCCTGCTGCAGCGCCGCAGTGAAAATATCGCGGTCGAGCGCGCCGAAAATCTCGACGTAAAAGGCGATGTGGTAAAGCGTGGCCGCCGGCTCGAGCTTCTGAGCGCGCCAGATATCCAGCTGCGCAGCTGACAGTGGCAGACCGTGGGTATCTGGCTTGGATTCCGGGTGCAACGCCGGCGGCCGCTCCATAGGCATCTGGTCTTTTCGATGAACCTAGGACTTGGCGCGAGCGTCGGCGTCGATCAGGGATTGCGGTCGCAAATCTGTCCAGTGAATTTCGATCCAATCCAAACATTCCTGTCGCGTACCGGGCTTACCCGATGCGCGCCAGCCGCGCGGAATCTCGCGAAAAGTCGGCCAGATACTGTGCTGGCCCTCGTCATTGACCACGACGAGGAACTGTGCCGATTCTTCGTCAAACGGATTGGCCATCGAATGATTCCTCAGTGAACGCGCAATTCTACAGACAATGCGGACCTCCTGATGCAGCGGTGTGCCCAAGCAACCGTGTCCTGAGCCTTTAATTGCGACGCAGCTGCACCTGTGAACCGCGTCACAGAATCGCGTCGCGAACTTGTGCCGTCAGCGCAAACGACCGCAGTCGTGCCTGGTGGTCGTGAATGTGGCCGCTGACGATAAGTTCATCCGCCC
>DASZCK010000274.1:0-24803 GCA_035943195.1 Steroidobacteraceae bacterium | reverse complement strand
TGCGCCCCAGTCCGCACCGTAAACCACTTCGTAAGTCGCGGGCAGCAGCCCGGAGTGCCGTTGGCTCTCGTACGCCGCGGTCATCGCACGCCAGCGACCCTTCCCGGTAAGACCCCGGTGGCGCGCCGCCGTGGCGTTGCGGGCGCCGATGACGCGAAGATCACGCGTGATGGCGGCAACGTCCGGATACACCATGGTGAGGCGCTCGACGTCCATCACCGGTTCCGCGAGGCCCGCGCGTGTGACGGCGTCGCCGATGTCATGCATGTCGCGAAAGCCGCTGACGTGGGTGCCGCCGTCCGCTGCCGCCCAGGCATCGCGCAGCTCGCGCAGGGTATCCGGGCCGAAGGTGGTGAAGGCGAAGAAGCCACCCGGTGCGAGGACGCGGCGGATTTCACGCAAGGCGCCGTCCAGGTCATCACACCATTGCAGCACCAGGTTGCTGAACAACAGGGTGACCGCGCCATCGCGGAAAGGCAGCTGATAGACGTCCGCGCAGACCCGCTGCAGCGGCCGCAACCAGCCGCTGCGCCGCCGGGTTTCGCGCAGCATGCCGGGCGCCGCATCCAGCCCGATCACCGTGGCCGCGCGGTAGCGATCCTTCAGCTTGCGGGTGCCGAGCCCCGTGCCGCAGCCCAGGTCCACCACCACCTTGGGCTCGATCCGGATCAGATCCAGGCGTGACAGCAGCTCATCGCGTACGCGAGTCTGCAGCACTGCAGCCGCGTCGTAGGTGGCACTGGCGCGGTCGAAGGCCGCGCGTACCGCGCGCCGGTCCAGCACGAAGGGATCAGGCGGCTGCATGCGGCAGGTCCGGCGTGGCGCGCAGCGCCTGGTCCAAGGCGCCGAGCAGGCCGTCCACCTGCTCTTCGCTGTGGGCCGCCGTGAGCGTGATGCGCAGTCGCGCCGTTCCTCTTGGCACCGTCGGCGCGCGGATCGCCGCCACCCAGTACCCGGCCGCGAACAGCTGCTCGCTCACCGCCAGCGCGCGCGCGCTCGAGCCCAGCACCAATGGCTGGATGGGCGAGTCCGACGGCAGCAACGCCATCCCGCAGCCTGCGGCGCCATGGCGCAGTCGCGCCGTGAGCTCGAGGACGCGCTCACGGCGCCAGGGTTCAGCGACCGTCACGGCCAGCGCCGCGCGCGCGGCGGCGGCGACCGGCTGCGGCAGCGCCGTCGTATAGATGTAGCTGCGAGCCGTCTGCAACAGCCATTCGATGTAATCCTCATCGGCCGCGACGAAGGCGCCGAAGCAGCCCAAAGCCTTGCCGAGCGTCCCCACCAGGACGGGCACCGCGGAGGTGCCGAGGTTGAAATGCTCGAGGCAGCCGCGCCCGGTGGGTCCCATGACGCCCAGGCCGTGCGCGTCATCGACGATGAGACAGGCATTTGCGGCTGAGGCGGCCTGCGCCAGCTGCGGCAGCGGCGCCAGATCGCCGTCCATGCTGAACACACCTTCGGTCACCAGCAGGTCGGCGCCGCTGCCCGATCCCCCGCGCAGCATCACGTCGGCGGCTGCGCAATCGCCATGAGCAAACCGCTTCAGCCGCGCGCCGGAGAGCCGCGCGGCATCGATCAGCGAGGCGTGGCACAGCCGGTCCATGACCACCCGGCCGTCGCGCTCGGCGAGGCTGGTGATGGCGGCGAGGTTCGCCATGTAGCCGGTCGAGAACAAGAGTGCGCGCGCTCGTCCGGTGAACTGCGCAAGCTCCTCTTCCAGCTTTTCATGTTCCAGGCCGTGGCCACTGACCAGGTGGGAGGCGCCGCTGCCGGCGCCCGCGAGGGCCGCGCATTCGCTCATCGCGGCGGCAAGTTTCGGATGGCAGTTCAGGCCCAGGTAGTCGTTGCCGCAGAAATTCACCGCGCGCCGGCCATCCACCTGCACCATCGGCCCGAAGCCTGCGCCGACTGCCGTGACGGTGCGCCGCCGGCGCTGCAGGTGCTGCGCAGCCAGCTGCGTCAGGCGCGCCCGCAGGGCCGCGGGCTTCATGCGGCAATGTGCTGGTGCGCGGGCGCCAGCGGCGGGGGCGCCTCGGGGGTCAGCCCCAGGCGCACCAGCAGATTGCGGTCCTTCTCCACGTCCGGATTGCCGGTGGTGAGCAGTTTCTCGCCGTAAAAAATGGAGTTCGCACCGGCCATGAAGCACAGCGCCTGCATCTCATCGCTCATCTGCGTGCGCCCGGCCGACAGGCGCACATGCGAGCGCGGCAGCACGATGCGCGCCACGGCAATGGTGCGGATGAAGTCGAAGGGATCCACCGGCGCGACGCCGTGCAGCGGTGTGCCGGGCACCTGAACCAGCTCGTTGATGGGCACGCTCTCGGGGTGCTGGGGCAGGCCCGCGAGCGTCGCCAGCATCGAGGCGCGATCGCGGGTCGACTCGCCCATGCCGACGATGCCGCCGCAGCAGACCTTCAATCCCGCATCGCGCACGGCGGACAAGGTGTCCAGGCGGTCCTGGAAGCTACGGGTGGTGATGATCTCCCCGTAGAACTCCGGCGATGTGTCGAGATTGTGGTTGTAGTAGTCGAGGCCGGCATCCTTCAGCTGGCGCGCCTGATCCGGCTCCAGCATCCCCAGGGTCGCGCAGCTCTCCAGGCCCAGCGCCCGGACCTCGCGGACCATGGCGCAGATGACCTCAAGGTCACGGGCCTTGGGCGAGCGGTAGGCCGCGCCCATGCAAAAACGGGTGGCCCCGGCAGCCTTGGCACGCTCGGCGCTCTCCTTCACCGCCGCGACTTCCATCAGCGCCTCGCGCGACAGGCCGGTGTCATAGCGCACGCTTTGCGGACAATAGGCGCAGTCCTCGGGGCAGGCGCCGGTCTTGATGGACAGCAGCGTGCTCATCTGGACGGTGTTGGGCAGGAAATGCTGGCGGTGGACCCGTTGGGCGTCCAGCAGGAGGTCCAGAAAGGGTTGGGCGAATAGCGCCTCGATCTCGGCCACGCTCCAGTCATTTCGGGGGGCGCTGTGCATCATCATTATCCTGTGGGCCTAAGGGGGTTTGGGTGAGCGCCAGGCATGTTCGGGGGCGCCCCGGCCGCTGTCAACCGCAGACCGCGCCGCAGGGTGACAATTGCTTTCTTTTTGACCACGGCTCCTTTGAATCCAGGCCCCCGGCAATGGGGGTATGATTCGCGGGTTTTTCCGATCTGAGGAAGCCCAAGCCATGAGCCGCAAGCCGCCCAGCAGCGATGAGAATTCAGCCCCCGGTTCCTTCAGCCGTCGCAGTTTCATGGGCGCGGTGGCCGGTGCCGGCGCAGGCGCCGCGGCGGGGATCGGCGGCCTGGTGCTGCCGGCCGGCGCGCAGGCCGAGGTGCTCTTCCCCAAGGATCGCGTCGGCTTCGGCGGCGGCGGCAGCGCCGCGGGCGCCGTTTACCGGTCGGAAAATGACCTGTACGACTGCGAGGTCGAAGGCACCCTGCCCAAGGACCTGGACGGCACCTTCTTCCGCGTAGGTCCCGACCCCCAGTACCCGAAGCCCGAGATCTACGCGCACGACATTCCGTTCGACGGCGAGGGCATGATCGGCGCCTTCCGCATCAAGGACGGGCACGTGGATTTTCGCAGCCGCTACGCGCGCACCCAGCGCTACAAGGCGCAGCACGCGGCGCGCCGCTCACTGTTCGGCATGTACCGCAATCCGACCACCGACGATGCCAGCGTGAAGGGCTTGAGCCGCGGCACCGCCAACACGCAGATCTTCTATCACCACAACCTGCTGCTGGCGATGAAGGAAGACAGCCCGCCGGTTGCGCTCAATCCGCTCACCCTGGAAACGATCAACGATTACTACACGTTCAATGGTGGACTGAAGGGCCAGACCTTCACCGCTCATCCCAAGATCGATCCGCACACCGGGGAACTGGTCGCCTTCGGCTATGAGGCGAAGGGGCTGGGCACCGATGACGTGTTCGTGTTTTCCGCCGATCCCAAAGGGGCGGTGAACTGGTCGGCGTGGGTGAAGGTGCCGTACGCCGGCATGATCCATGACTTCGGCGTGACCCAGAAGTACGTGATCTTCTATGTGAGCCCCATGGCGACCAACATGGACGTCATCAAGAACGGCGGCCCGCATTTCGCGTGGGATTCGACGTTGCCGACCTGGCTCGGCATCATGCGCCGCGGCGGCGACGGCAGCGACCTGCGCTGGTTCAAGGGTCCCGGCTACATGGCGACCCACACCATGGGCGCGTGGAACGAGGGCGAGAAGGTCTACTTCGACGTCGACGGCGCGGATTCCAACCAGTTCCCGTTCTTCCCGCAACTGCACGAGAAGTTCGATCCGGTGAAGGCCGCCGGGCGTGTCATGCGTTACAGCGTGAATCTGGCCAACCGCAAGCAGACCACCTACGAGATCGAGAACATGTACGCCGGGGTCACCGGGGCGCTGTCGCGCCAGGATGATCGCTACCACACCGTGCCCTATCGCTACGGTTTCCTGCTGAGCAGCGATCCGGCGGTGGGTAGCCGCTGGGCAATGTTTGATCACATGACCCGCACCGCCAAGTTCTTCTCGCTGGGGCACGAGGTGAATCTCGCCGAGATGTGCTTCGTGCCGCGGCGCAAAGGTGCGCCGGAGGGCGATGGCTATCTGATCGGCGTGGCCTCGCATCCACGCGAGGGTGGGCGGGCGGACCTGGTGCTGGTGGATACCCAGCACCTCGAGGACGGTCCGGTGGCGACGGTGAAGCTGCCCTACCGCATCGCCGGACAGATCCATGGCTTCTGGGTGCCGGGGGATCAGCTGCCGACTTCGACCTGAGCGACGACCCGAGCATCACCATGGCCAGACTCGCCATACGGACGAGTTACCTCGTACTCATGGCGGCGCTTGCGCTGGCGGGCCCGGCACATGGCGATCCCGTGCCCGAAGTGACGGTCATCGGCAAGATGGACCCGCACACTCTCAATCATGTGATCCAGCAGTTCGTGCAGTCACATGACAAGCCGAGCGCGCTGATCGGCCAGATCGGCCGTTGGCGCGACGCGGTCTGCCCGGCGGTATCCGGGCTGCAGGGCACGGCCGATGGCTTCGTCGCAAGCCGGATCACGAACGTGGCTCACGCCGTGGGCGCTCCGGGCGCCGCCCCCGGCAAGCCATGCGTTACGAATGTCGAAGTGGTGTTTACCCCCTCGCCGCAGCAACTCCTCGATCACATTGCCGAGAAGTACCACCCGCTGCTGGGCTTCTACCGGGTCTCCGAGCACAAGCAGACCGTCACCTTCAGTCATCCCATTCAAGCCTGGTACCGGACCGGTACGCGTACCGTGCACTTTGACCCACCCCCGATGTGCGTTCCCAGGTGCGAGCCACCGAATGACGGGATGGGCAAGGCAGGATTTCCGACTGCCACGGAGCCTTTCAACAATGGGTTCGAGGAGGACTCGGATCAGAGCGCCGGTGGCCCCGGGAGCTTCGGCGTATCGGGCGGCGACGTCAGCCCCTTCACTCATGGGCTGCGCAGCGAATTCCTGCACGTCCTGATCATCGTGGACAGCAAGGCGGTAGCGAAGTTTCCCCTGCAAGGCATTGCGGACTATGTGGCGATGCTCTCACTGACACGGCTCGCCTCCTTGGATGACTGCAGTGACTTGCCGAGCATCGTCAATCTCTTCGCCACCCACTGCGCTGCGGCGCCGTCGACCCTCACCACCGCCGACATCTCTTACCTGAAAGCCCTCTATGGCGCGGACCTGGAACAGAACCTCAACCTCGAGCAGTACGACATGCATGCGCGCATGCTGAAGGGGATTTCAGGGCAGTAGAGTCGCCGATCCGGCGTAGAGATACTGCAGCAGGATGCCGGCAAAAATGGCGATGCCGGTGTAGTTGTTGTTGAGGAATCCCGCAAGGCACGCATTGGGGTCGCGGTCGCGGATCAGCCATTGCTGGTACACGAAGGTGGCGGCGGCCACCCCGAGACCGCCGTAGAACCAGCCGCCAAAATGCAAGGTGCGCCCGACCAGGGCCAATGCCGCGAGCATCAGCAGCTGCAGGATGCCGATCATGGCCCGGTCCATGTCGGCGAACACGATCGCCGTGGAGCGCACGCCGATTTTCAGGTCGTCCTCGCGGTCGACCATGGCATAGAGCGTGTCGTAGATCACCGCCCAGACCACCGCGACCAGGAAAATCAGCCACGCGATGCGCGGCACCTGGCCGGTCTGCGCTGCAAAGGCCATGGGCACGCCCCAGCCGCCGAAGGAGATTCCCAGGTACAGCTGCGGCAGCGGGAAGAAGCGTTTCACGAAGGGGTAGCTCACGGTGAGCGCACCGCCGATCAACGCCAGGCGCACGGTGAGCGCATCCAGCTTCAGCACCAGCCACAGCGCCGTCGCGGACAGCAGCACGAACAGCACCACGGCTTCATGGGGGGTGACGCGGCGCGCGGCCAGGGGCCGCTGACGGGTGCGGCGGATGCGCGGATCGATGTTGCGGTCGGCGAGGTCGTTGATGACGCAGCCGGCCGCGCGCATGACGAACACCCCCAGCACGAACACGATAAGCACGCGGGGTGCCGGACGGCCGGCGCCAGCGATCCACAGTGCCCATAGCACCGGCCACAGCAGCAGCCAGATGCCGATGGGCCGATCGAGCCGGGCCAGCAGCAGGTATTCGCGCAGCCTGCGGCCCAGGCGATAGGACAATGGCGCCGTCCGCGTTCGCGGCGTCAGCGCCAGCGGATCATCGCCCAGGTCTTCAGCCAACGGTTCCGTAGCGTTCACCCTCACCGATCCAGCGTGCGGTCAGCGGCGTAATGTTATCCGGATAATCGCGCAGCATCAGCTCGGCGGTCTTCTGCACCAGCGGCAGCAGGTCGGTGTCGCGCGCCAGGTCCGCCACGCGCAGCTGCGCGAGGCCCGTCTGACGGGTGCCGAGAAGCTCCCCGGGTCCGCGCAACTCCAGGTCGCGGCGGGCGATCTCGAAGCCGTCGGTGGTTTCGCGGATGGTGTGCAGCCGGGCACGCGCCAGCTTCGACAGTGGGGCGCGATACAGCAGCACGCAGGTCGACGCCGCCGCGCCGCGACCCACCCGGCCGCGCAGCTGATGCAGCTGTGCGAGTCCCATGCGTTCGGCATTCTCGATCACCATGAGGGTCGCATTGGGCACATCGACGCCGACCTCGATCACGGTGGTCGCGACCAGCAGCTGGATGCGGTTCGCCTTGAAGTCCGCCATGGTCGCCTCCCTGCGGGCCGCCGGTTGTCGTCCATGCACCAGTTCCACTTTCAGTTCCGGCAGCGCCTCGCGCAGCGCCGTCGCGGTCTCTTCGGCCGCCTGGTAGCGCAGCTCGTCGGACTCATCAATCAGGGGACAGACCCAGTAGGCCTGGCGGCCGGCGCGACAGGCCAGGAGGATGCGCTGGACCACCTCGTGCCGGCGCTGCTCCGCCATCACCACCGTCACCACCGGCGTGCGGCCCGGCGGCAGCTCGTCGATGACCGAGATGTCGAGATCCGCATAGGCCGTCATGGCCAGGGTGCGCGGGATCGGCGTGGCGGTCATGATGAGCTGGTGCGGCATGACGCCACCGGCGCGCCCCTTCTCCTGCAAGGTCATGCGCTGCTGCACCCCGAAGCGATGCTGCTCATCGACAACGATCAGGGCCAATTTCCCAAAATTGATTCCTTTTTGAAACAATGCATGGGTTCCAACGACAATCTGGATCTCCCCTGAGGCAATGGCAGTCTCGGCGCGGCGCCGGGTGCGAGCGGGCTGCGAGCCAGTCAGGAGCGCCACGGGCAGGTCGAGGGCGCTGAACCAGGTACTCAGATTGCGCCAGTGCTGTTCCGCCAGCAGTTCGGTCGGCGCCATCAGCGCCACCTGCTGACCACTGCCGACCGCGCGGGCGGCGGCGAGCGCCGCGACCACGGTCTTGCCGCAACCGACATCACCTTGCAGGAGGCGCAGCATCGGATGTCGCCCCATGAGGTCGGCGTCGATTTCAGTGCGGGCACGCTGCTGGGCGCCGGTGAGCCGGAACGGCAGCACCGCCAGCAGCCGCGCCGCCAGTCCTGCCGCGTCATCGAGGGGCAGGCCGGGATCGGCAGCGGTGCGCAGTTTGCGTAGCCGCAGACTCAACTGGTGGGCCAGCAGTTCCTCGAAGGCCAGCCGGCGCTGGGCCGGATGATGGCCGGTCAGAAGCTGGGTGTGATCCTGTTCCCGCGGCGGCCGGTGCAGCAGCTCCAGGGCGTCACGCAGGGCAGGCAGATTCAATGAGCGTTGCACGTCGGCGGGCAGCCAGTCGCGCACCGCAATCGCCCTGCCGCCCGCACCCAGCGCCTGGCCGATGAGCAGGCGCAGCCGCGGCTGCGTCAGGCCCTCGGTGGCCGGATACATCGGGGTCAGGGAATCCTCCAGCGCCGCCGGTTCCTGGTTCACCCACCGGTACTCGGGGTGCACCATCTCCAGGCCCAATGGCCCGCGGCGTACTTCGCCATAGCAGCGCAGGCGCAGGCCCCGGGTCAGGGCATTGTGCTGCGCCGTCGTGAAGTAGAAGAAGCGCAGGGTCAGGAATCCCGAACCATCACTGATCCGGCACAAGAGCTGCCGACGCCGGCGGTAAGTCACCTCGGTGAGCTGGATTTCCCCTTCCACCACCGCGTGTTCGCCCGGCGCCACTGCCCCCAGCGGCACGATCCGGGTGCGGTCCTCGTAGCGGGTGGGCAGCAGGAACAGCAGGTCCTGCACCTGCGTGATACCCAGTTTTGCGAGACGTTCGGCGAGCGCCGCGCCGACGCCCTTGAGCGTGGTGACCGGGCGCTGTTCGGCGGCGTCACTCAAGGCAGAGGATGCACTCGATTTCCACGCGCGCGCCTTTTGGCAGCTGGGCGACGCCCACGGCGGCACGCGCCGGATAGGGCTGTCGGAAATAGGTCGCCATGATCTCGTTGACCTTGGGGAAGTGCACCAAGTCGGTGAGGAAGACGGTGACCTTGGCGACCTGCGAGAAGGTGCCGTCGGCCGCGGTCACGATGGCCAGCAGATTGTCGAAGGAGCGGCGGATTTCCGCCTCGATATCCCCGCTCACCAGTTCGCCGGTGCGCGGATCGAGTGGGATCTGCCCTGACACGTAAACCGTCTTGCCCACGCGCACCGCCTGCGAATAGGTGCCGATGGCCTTCGGGGCGCTGTCGGTATGAATGATGGAGTGGGTCATGATTTTTCTTCCCCTCGCTTGCGTGAATGGGCCGCCAGCGTGCGCGTGACGCGCAGTATGTCGGGCATGCGGCGGATGGTACGGATGACGACGGCGAGCTGCGCTCGGTCGCGCACCCGCAGTTCGAAATCAAGAACCGAAAACTCGGACTCGCGCTCCTCCACCGACACCCGTTCGATGTTGGTTTCAGTGGCGGCAATGGCGGCGGCCACGGCGGCCAGGATACCCATGCGGTTGGGCACATCGACGCGGATCTGCGAGCTGAAGACCCTATCCGGAGTGGCCTGCCAGGACACCGGTAGCCACTTCTCCGGATGCTTGCGGTAGTCCTCGACGTTGACGCAGGTCTCGCGGTGCACGACCACGCCGCGGCCGCTGGAGAGGAAGGCGATGACCGGGTCGTTGGGAATGGGGAAACAGCAGCGCGCATAGGTGACCAGCAGGCCCTCGGTGCCGGCGATGGCCATGGCGCCGGGCGCCGTCACCTCGCCGCCTTCTTCCTGGGGTGCGGCCGGCAGCAGCCGGCGCGCCACCAGGGGTGCCAGCCGCTCGCCCATGCCGATGCGCTCGAACAGTTCGTCGATGTCCTTCATGCCGAACTCGGCGACGGCCGCCTGCATGAGGGCCGGCGGCACATCCTCCAGCGCCAGATGGAATTCCCCGAGCGACTGGTTCAGCAGCCGCTTGCCCAGGGCAATGGCCTCCGAGCGCCGCAGGCCCTTGAGATAATGGCGGATGGCGTTGCGGGCCTTGGCGGTGACCACGAAGTTCACCCACGAGGGATTGGGCATGGCGCCCTTGGCGGTGATGATCTCCACGGTCTGGCCATTGCGCAGCACGGTGCGCAACGGTGTCAGGCGGCGGTCCACCTTGGCCGCCACACAGCGGTTGCCGATGTCGGTGTGCACCGAGTAGGCGAAATCGACCACGGTGGCGCCGCTTGGCAGGCGCAGGATTTCACCTTTGGGCGTGAACACGTACACCTTGTCCGGGAACAGGTCTACCTTGACGCTTTCCAGGAACTCCTCGGAACTGCCGCCGCCGTCCTGCAGTTCGACCAGCCGCGACAGCCATTCGCGCGCGCGCTCCTGCTGCGAGGAGCCGGCGCTTTCGCCGCTCTTGTAGCGCCAGTGCGCGGCGATGCCGCTTTGCGCCACGCTGTTCATGTCTTCGGTGCGGATCTGCACTTCGATGGGCACGCCGTTCGGGCCGAAGAGCGTGGTGTGCAGCGACTGATACCCATTCACTCGCGGGATGGCGATGTAGTCCTTGAAGCGTCCGGGCATGGGCTTGAAGACGCTGTGCACGCTGCCCAGGGCGCGGTAGCAGGTGTCGGCCTTGTCGACCACGATGCGCAGCCCATAGACGTCCACGATTTCATTCAAGGTCGAGCGCTTGCGCTGCATCTTGCGATAGATGCTGTACAGGTGCTTCTCGCGCGCCGCCACCCGCGCCACGATTTCGTTCTTCATCAGCGCCGCCGTCAGCTGCTGCTCGATCTTCTTCAGGAACTCCTTCTGGTTGCCGCGGGCCCGCTTGAGCGCACGCTCGAGGACCCGGTAGCGCTGCGGATACAGGGCGGCAAACCCTAAGTCCTCCAGTTCCAGTTTCAGGTCATAGAGGCCCAAGCGCTCGGCGATGGGTGCGTAGATCTCCAGCGTTTCGCGCGCGATGGCGCGACGGCGGGCCACGGCCATGGCCTCGATGGTGCGCATGTTGTGCGTGCGGTCGGCGAGCTTGACCAGCACCACGCGCAAGTCACGCACCATCGCCAGCAGCATCTTGCGGAAGCTCTCCGCCTGCGCTTCCTCGCGGCTCTTGAATTTGATCTGGTCGAGCTTGGTGACGCCGTCGACGATTTCGGCGACGTCCGCCCCGAAGCGCTGGGCCAGCTGATCCTTCGGGGTGGGCGTGTCCTCGATGACATCGTGGAGGATGGCCGCGATGATGGTATCGGTGTCCAGATGCAGCTCGGCGAGAATCGACGCTGCGGCCACCGGATGGGCGATGAAGGGTTCGCCGCTGAGACGGGTCTGGCCTTTGTGCGCCGAGGCACCGAACTCGGCCGCCTCCCGGATGCGCTCCACCTGCTCGGGCGGCAGATAGGTCCCGACGGTGGCCAGCAGGTCCTTAAGCCCCGGCGTGGCGCGCCTTGCACCGGGGATCAGTCCCAGGAGCGAAGACGCATAGTCCATAGGTCACGCCTCGGAGTCAGTCTCCAAGACCGAATTGGGGGGCACGGAAGGCCATGGATTCGGCATCCGGCATGGGGGCCTCGACCGGCGGCGGCTCGGGCTCGCGCAGCATCTCGGCCGTAATCGAGCCTTCGGCGATTTCACGCAGGGCCACAACCGTGGGCTTATCGTTTTCCCAGGCCACGGTGGGCTCGGCGCCATTGGCCAGGCGCCGGGCGCGCTGGGAGGCCAGCAGCACCAGCTGGAACAGGTTATCCACGTTCTGGAGACAGTCTTCGACGGTAATTCGGGCCATATCCTGCTTAACTTTGGTAAGGACCGCCGCAAAGGGCGGAAGGGGTTCAAGAGTCTACGGCAAGCTGACCCGCTTTGGCCAGACCGCCGTCACGGCGCCCCGAGCAGGTCGGTCAGCAGCGGTTCAAGCTCCACGCGATCACTGGCAAGGGCCTGGCCGCGCCCCGCCAGGATGCTCTCCAGCTGGCGCACGGCGCTGTCGAAATCGTCGTTGACCACCACGTAGCCGAACTCGCGGTAGTGCGACATGTCGCCAACCGCATCCTGCAGCCGGCGCGCGATCACGGTGTCGGAATCCGTCTGCCGGTTGCGCAGCCGCTCTTCGAGGGCGGCACGCGAGGGCGGCAGAATGAAAATCGTCGTGCAAGCGGGTGCGGACTGGCGCACCTGGCGCGCGCCCTGCCAGTCGATTTCCAGAATGACATCCCGACCGGCGGCCAGCAAAGCATCCACCGTCGCCTTGCCGGTGCCGTAGTAGTTGTCGAACACCTGTGCGTGTTCGAGGAACTCGCCGCGGTCCCTACGCTGCAGAAATTCCTCAGGCGTCACGAACCAATACTCGCGCCCCTCCACTTCATTCGGGCGTCGCGCCCGCGTGGTGTGGGACACGGACACGGTCAGCGCCGGATTGCGTTCCAGCAGGGCCTTCACCAGCGAGGTCTTGCCGGCGCCCGATGGCGCGGAAATCACAAACAGTCCGCCGGCGCGGAAGCTTTGTTTCCCGGGAGTCATGGCTGGGTTGTGCTGCACCCCGACATTGTAGCGAAAGCCGGGTTTTTAGCTTTTATCTGTATTGCGCCAATGTGTCCGAGTCCTCATTCTGGCGCACCGCAGCTTTCAAGCCGCCGACCAAAGGGAATTAAGACGAATGCGCCGGCTCTGGACAGGGACGTTCATCACCATGTGCGCGCTGGCCGGCGGCCGCAGCGCGCTGGCGCAGGATGCGCCGGATGATGACAGCGCATCGGAGCTGAATTCAGTGGTGGTGACCGCGACCCGCATCGTGCAGGAGAGCCTGACCGTGCCCGCGTCCGTGGACCGTATCGGCAGCGCCGAGATTCACGACGGTCAGTCCCAGGTCAATCTGTCCGAATCCCTCGACACCGTGCCGGGCGTTTCGGTGCAGAGCCGCCAGAACTATGCGCAGGACCTGCAGATCTCCTCGCGCGGCTTCGGCGCGCGCTCCAGCTTCGGCGTGCGTGGCGTGCGCCTGTATTCAGACGGCATCCCCGGCACCATGCCGGACGGCCAGGGGCAGTTCTCGCAGTTCGACTTAGGGTCCGCCGATCACATCGAGGTGCTGCGCGGACCCTTCTCGGCTCTCTACGGCAACTCCTCGGGTGGCGTGATCGCCGTGTTCACCGGAGATGGGCCGCCCGGATTCGAGGCCGGCTCGACCCTTGAATATGGTTCATTGAATACGCAGCGCTACTCGGCACTGGTCGGCGGGGACTCAGGTCCGGTCAACTACATCATGGATGTCTCGCACTTCCAGACCGACGGCTATCGTCGGCATAGCGAGGCCCAGCGCAATCAGCTCAACAGCAAGGTGCGCGTGAAACTCGATGATGTGTCGCAGCTCACCTTCATCGCCAACGCGGTCGAGACGCCCTTCGTGCAGGACCCGCTGGGACTGACCAGCGCGCAACGGGTAGCGGATCCGGTCCAGGCCGGCACCGGTGCCGACACGTTCAACACCCGCAAGGCCCTCGCCCAGGAGCAGCTGGGCCTCACGTACGATCGTGAGTTCGGCGACCACGACAGCCTGATTGCGATGGTCTACGGCGGTCACCGCCAGACCACGCAGTATCAGTCCATTCCGCTGGCCACGCAGGCGGCGCCCAGCAGTCCGGGCGGCGTCATCGATCTGGCGCGCGGCTACAGCGGCACCGACGTGCACTTCAGCGACCAGCGCGAGTTCCTGGGCACCTCCCTGACGACGACGCTGGGTGTGAGCTACGACGATCTGGATGAGCATCGTCGCGGCTACCTCAACTACATCGGCACCGAGCTCGGTGTCGAAGGCACGCTGCGTCGCTACGAGACCAACCTGGTGCATGACCTGGATGAATACTTCCAGGCGCAGTGGGACCTGACGCCACACCTGCATGCCACGGCGGGCGTGCGCAACAGCGTCGTGGACATCACCGACCACAGCCATCTGTCGGTCAGCGGTGCGCTGCCGTTGAGCGGTACGCGCTACGCGGCCACCAACCCCGTCGCCGCCCTGAGCTACGAGGTGAGCAAGGACTTCAGCACCTACGCCTCATTCGGCCGCGGTTTTGAGACACCGACCTTGAATGAGCTGGCGTACCGCTCCATCAGCGGCACTCTCCCGGGGCTGAACTTCGGCCTGCAGCCGGCGCGCAGCAGCGATTATGAAATCGGTGCGAAGAGCCGCGGCGCGGATTTCCGGGTGGACGCGTCGCTGTTCTTCATCCGCACCGTAAACGAACTGGGCGTGCTGCAGAATTCCGGCGGCCGATCGGTGTACGAGAACATCGGCGCGACCCAGCGCGAAGGCGCGGAGCTTGGCGTCACCGCGGACCTGCCGCGTGACTTCGAAGCGCGGATCGCCTACTCCTACCTGAAGGCCGTGGTGGCGGACGCCTACGCCGGGTGCGCCGGAACGCCCTGCGCGCCCGATGTCATTGCGGCGGGCAACTTCCTGCCGGCAGTCCCCCAGAACATCCTCTACGCCGGACTCACCTGGCGCCATCCGGCCAGCGGTTTCTTCGCCACGGCCGAGACCCTGGTGCGCTCCCGCATTTATGCCGATGACCGCAATACCGGCTACGCGGGTGGTTACTGGACCGAGAATCTGCGTGCCGGCTTCGAGCAGAAGAGCACGGGCTGGCACACCAGCGAGTTCCTGCGCATCGAGAACATGTTCAACAAGGCGTACATCGGCTCGGTGATCGTCAACGACGCGAACTCACGGTTCTTTGAACCGGCCCCGGGGTTCAGCGTGTTCGTGATGTTTGAGGCCAAGTACCTGGACCCCAAGGGCTAACGACCGACGGCGCCCTGCAACCGATTTGCCACACTTCCGAGCTAGCCTTGGCAGCCGTACCGCCAACATAAAGCTTCGGGAGCTCTCGTATGATTGCCAGGCACCCTCTGCGCTCGTGCGTCGTCGCCGTATCCTTACTGGCCCCGCTATTGCCCCGCATCGCCTGCGCCGACGGTGATCACGGCTACCTGCGAGCTGCCGCGCCCCCGGGCGCGATCGACCACATCCTGGTCATCAATCTGGAAAACGAGAGCGAGGATGTGACCTTCGGTGGTTGCCCGACCACGGACCCGACCAGCAACGCGAATTATCTGAACTGCAGGCTGCTGAAGCAGGGCGAGCTGATCCTCAACTACTACGCGACCAGTCACGTCAGTCTCGGCAACTATATTGCCGAGGTCTCCGGCCAGGAAACCAATGCGACAACGAACAGTGACTGCATCGATGCAACCACATTGACCCATCCGCCGGTGGTCGGCCAGTTCACCGATGTCAGTCCCGGCACCGATGCCGACGCCCATGCCAACCCCGCCTTTGCCGGCCAGGTGGTAGGCGCCGGCTGCGTGTTTCCGCGGCCGGCCCGCGGCTCGCACGGCGCGCAGACCATCGGGGATCAGCTGGACCGGGCCTACGGCGAACGGGACGAGCATTTTGATACCCACCACCATGTGCTGTGGCGCGAATACGCCGAGGACATGGGCAACGACCCGTCGCGGGATTTCGGCTCACCGGACCGTCTGGGCGGTACTGACTGCGCCCATCCCATGATCGGCACTCCTGATCTGACCAACAGTGCCGAGGGCACCCCGATCTCCGACCAGTACGCCGACCGACACGCGCCATTTGTCTACTTTCACTCGGTGATCGACGACCAGCAGAGGTGCAATCGCCATGTGGTGCCGCTCGGCGCCGTCACGGTCGGCACCAACGGCAGCGCGGATGTCTTCTCCAGTCATCTCTACGATGACCTGCAGCGAATCGAGAGCACTCCGAAGTTCATGTTCGTCACGCCGAACCTGTGCAATGACGGACACGATGCCAGTTGCGCGGGCGAGAACGTGGAGGGCGGCAAGACCGGCGGACTGACTGCTGCGAATCTGTGGTTGGCGCACTGGATCCCCATGGTCATGGCCTCCCCGGCCTACCAGAGCGGCAAGCTGCTGGTGGTGATTACGGTGGACGAGTCGGGCGCGGACACCGGCAGCGGCGCCAATGCCTGCCCCAATGCGGTACAGGCCACCTGCCTGTCACCCACTGGGCCGAACCTGCGCAATCCCGGCTGGAGTCCGCTGCTGGGAGTGTTCCTGCCCGGCTACCCGAGCGCCGATCCACCGGCCTACACCCTCCCGGGCGGCGGCCAGATCGGTACGGTGTTGCTGAACAAGCACCTGATCGAACCGGGCACCGTGAACTCGACTGGCTATTACAACCACTACTCGGCCCTGCGCAGCTACGAAGACCTGCTCGGGCTCACCGAAGGTGGGGACGACGGTCACGGGCACCTGGGTTATGCCGGCGCGGCTGGCCTGCTGCCCTTCGGCAAGGACGTGTTCAACGCGCTGCCGCGCTCACACTGACGGTCACGGATTTGACACGAAGGTCGGCTACTTTGCCCGGCCAAGTAAATCAAATGCAGGGGAAGTTCCGATGACCACCCGTTCGTCCGTCGCTCGAACCGTTGCTATCATTTTGACCTGCGGCGCCAGCGCCTTTGCCTACGTGGGTGTGGCCGCGGCCGATGACAGCGTGTTGCGGCCGGGATCGCTGGTCATCAGCAGCAGCGTGTATGAAGGCGGGAAAGGCGCTGTTGCCAGCTTGAAGGTCGGAACACCACTTCCCAACACCAATACCGCAACCATTGCTGCCATCTCCGACAATAATTACGTCACTGTCTGGAACAACGATACGGTCGATGGCAGCTTTGGTGTGACTTCGCCGATTTACCTGACGGACGTCAATGCTGATACCGGCCGCGCGATCAACCGCCAGCTGGTTCCGACCTCCCAGGTCGTCACGAGTTTCTCCTCCAAATCCGAGCTGGGGTTGCATCTGAGTCACGACCGACGTGGTCAACACCTGGTATTCGTGGGGTACGCCGGCGCTGGCGTCGGCGCTCTGGATGCTTCGAACTCGGATGCGGTGCCGGGCCAGGACCCGACCAATCCTGTGACCTTCGCTTTCGGCAGCAACTACGCCTTCCACCGCACCATCGTCTCTTTGGACGACGATGGACACTTTTCCTACACGCCTACCATCAACTACGGCGGCAACAACGGGCGCTCAGCCCTGCTCGCGCCGAACGGCCTCTACTACACGGTGGGCAATGCCAACAATGGCAATGCGACGACTTTCGGCACGGCCACCAACGGCACCAATCCCGATGTGACCGAGACCACCGGCGTTGAAGTGGTCAACCCGCTCAACGCCTGGTCCGCCGATGTGACCATCCCGGACGGGAATTCCGCCGAGGTCAATCCGCTGCTGCAGTTCGGGCTGGGGAAAAACGGCGTCGACGACAAGCCGGGCAAGGACGACAATTTCCGCGGCATCGCCGAACACCGCGGCGCGCTGTATTTCACCAAGGGCAGTGGCAGCAATGGGGTGCAGACGGTCTATACGATCGTGGCTGGAACCCAGTCACCCGACAAGTTCCTTCCCGTGGCGAACACCGGGCCTGCGGTCGGCGACGTGCTGCCCACCGTGGCCAACGCGGGACAGCAGGCCATCATGATTCTCAATGGCTTTCCGGTCGACTCGTCGCGGGCAAGCCTGCCTGACAAGACCAGCGGCGGTGACTACACGCCCTTTGCGCTGTTCTTCGCCGATGATCACACGCTGTACGTGACCGACGAGGGCACCGGCAACAGCGCCGACGCAGCGCACGCGGGCCTGGAGAAATGGATACTGGGCAGTAATGGCAGCTGGACGCTCGCCTATACCTTGACGAGCGGCCTCATCGGCAAGGTTGACACCGGACTCGTCGGGTATGACGGTCAGTATCCCGACGTGACCACGATCGGGCTACGCAATCTCACCGGGCGGATCAACCGGGACGGCACGGTGACCCTCTGGGCCGTGACCTCGACCAGCAGCACCTCGGGCGACAACGGTGCGGATCCGAATCGCGTCGTCGTGATAACCGACGATGTCGCTGCGACCAGCCTCAGCGGCAAGGTCAGTACCGAGAGCTTCAGAACGCTGGAAGCTCCCGTCTATGGCACGGTCTATCGCGGCGTCGCCTACGTTGCGCGGGGCGATCGCGACGATGACCATGATGGGGATCGCGACCACGATCACGACCGCTAGCCGATCGGCAGACCGATAAGCTGGCGAACGGCCAGGGTGAACCTTTCGCCAGGAAAGGGGAACTCAGTCGTCGTGGTGGTCCTACGCAACATCTGCGTCGCCTCTCCGGCAGATGGCAGCTTGGTCGTGCGCGATCTGTGCCTCGATCCCGGGGCCGGGCGCGTTCGCCCCTTCGCCAAGGACCTGCGCGACCACGTCGTGCTGCCGGCGCTGGTCAATGCCCATGATCATCTGCACCAGAACGGCGTGCCGCCACTGCCGCAGACCGCGACTTTCAACAACAGCTACGAATGGGCCGCGGCCTTTCCCAGCCATGTTCAGAATCCGGCGGTCAAGGCGGCACTGGCCAGGCCCCTGAGCGTGCGTCTGTGGCAGGGGGCGCTCAAGAACACCTTGTGCGGTGCCACTGCCGTCATGCACCACGACGCGTCGCATGGTTTGTGCGAGGGCGCGGCCTTCCCGGTGCGGGTGGCCAGCCGCTGCACCTGGGCCCACTCCCTGCATCAGGGTTATGGGCCTGATGTGCTCGCCAGTTACCGCGCCACACCTGCCCATGTTCCCTGGTTCATACATCTTGCGGAAGGCGTGGATGAGCTGGCCTCCGGCGAGCTGCGGGAACTGCGCCAGCTCGGCTGCCTCGGCCGCAACACCGTCCTGGTCCATGCCGTGGGACTGGATGACGCTGACATCGCCGATGTCCTGCAGGCGGGCGCTGGTGTGGTCTGGTGTCCGTCGAGCAATCTTTCACTGCTGGGGCGCACCATTGCGCCGCAGCGCCTGCGCACTCTGTTTGCAGCCGGTCGCCTGGCGCTGGGAACCGATTCGCGGTTGACCGGCGCGCGCGACATGCTGGCGGAGCTTGCGGTTGCGGAGGCCCACAGCGACTTCTCGCCGCGCGAGCTGCTGCAATTGGTGACGGGACATGCCCGCCGGATGCTGCACATCGCGACGGCAGACGACTTCATCATCGTTCGCGAACAGCATGGCGAACCCTTCGACATGCTGAAGGGCCTGCAGCGTGCGCAGCTACGTGCCGTGATTCGCAATGGCGAGCCCTTCATAACCGATCCGGACCTGGAGGACTGGTTCACGAGTCTCGGCATCCGTTGCACTGCCGTGAATCTCGACGGCCAGCCGAAACTGTGCCGCTCCGAGGCTTTGTCGCCCGCGCGCGCGCCGGCCGGGGCACTGGAGCCGGGACTGGCTCTGCAATGAGCGAGACCTGCGAACTTGATCCGGTAGCCGGCTACGCCCTGTGGGCGGCCAATTACCCGCCGCATTCCCATAACCCGTTCATGCTGGCCGAAGAACGCGCGATGCTGGGCCTGCTGCCGCAGTCCCTGGCGGGAAGGAGTCTGCTGGATGTGGGTTGCGGCAGCGGTCGCTACCTGCTGCATGCCCGGGAGCGCGGTGCAACAGTGTGCGGCGTGGATCGTTCCGCGCAGATGCTGGCCCTGGCTCGCACCCAGGGTTTGCCGGTGGTCCAGGGTTCGGCCACCCGTGTGCCGGTGACCGACGCCTGGGCGGATGTGGTCGTGTGCGCCCTGACCTTAGGTCATGTGTTCGAGCTCAGGTCCGCGCTCGGAGAGCTGGCCCGCGTCCTCAAGGTTTCCGGAACCTTGCTGTGCAGCGACTTCCACCCGATCGCGGACGCACTGGGATGGAAACGCACCTTCAGTCACGGCGGCGCGCGCTACGCGGTGCGCTACACCACCCATCGCTACGCGGATTGGCATGCCGCGAGCAAGGCGGCCGGTCTGCAAATCGAGGAAGTCATCGAGCCACTGCTGGATCCAGCCGACATCACTGACGAGCAGCACTTTGACCCGCGCGCCCTGACGGTGCCGGTCGCCATCGTTCTGCGGATGAGCAAGGTTTCAGGACGACCTGTGAGCCGCTGAGTTGACGCTCGCACCGCGGGCGCCTTTGTGAAAGACTGCATCCACTGCATCGCCACCGGCAACCCACTAATTGAAACACCTCACGGCGTTCATGGTTTTCAGCAGTGCCCTGCTGCTGGTTGGATGTGAAACCCTGAAGCCGGAAGACTACGCCCTGCAGCGCATCGTCATCGGTGGCGAGGAACAGTACTGCGGGCCGCGTGAGTGGATCGTGCCCCCGGTGGTCGCGACCGAGGCGGCGGACGATCCGCTGTATCCGCTTTACGAGAAATTCCTGGCGCTGCCGGACGTGCGCCTGGACGCGAATCCGAATTCCCCCAGGCGTAAGACCTGCATTTCGCAGGCTCTGTGGCCCCAGTGGCTGGAGATCCGTACGCGGTGGAACGCTGACTGGCCCGTGACGCCGGCAACCGCCTCGGTCATTGCAGCAGACCGCGCCGCCGGGCCGTAATCGGGCGCACTCCATGCTGCGCAGCGTGCTCGCGGTGCTCCTCGGTATCATCACCCTTACGGTGATTTCATTCGCCGTCGAGGCGGGAATGGACCCGCTGTTGCTGCGATTGTTTCCGCATACCCTGCCGAATGAAGCGGCGCTCGGGCAGAACCTGCTGGTGCGTGCGCTGATGTTTGTCTACGGCGCGGCATCCATCGTGGCGGGCGGGTACGTCACCGCGTGGGTGGCGCGCCGGGCACCCGTCGGCCACGCGCTCGTGATGGGCTTGCTGCAAAGCGCGCTGACGATCGTCGCCATGTTTGCCGTGACGACGCACGCGTCGACGCAGGTATGGCTCATTTCAGCAGTGATGGCCGTGCCCGCCGCGTGGCTTGGTGGACTCATTTACGTGCGCCGCGAGCGGCTGCGAAACACCGCCCGCTGATCCTTTGCCCAAGACCTCCTTGCCGTCATTGCTTTCTACGTTTACATATGTAATTCTAACACTACGATTACACGTGTAACCGTTGGAGGGCACGAAGGTGAGGGGAAAGAAGCCGATGTCCATCAGTGCGGCGGAGTCCATTGTCATGCAGGTGTTCTGGGCGGGCGGCGCGCTCGCCAGCGAGGACGTGGTGGCCGCGCTCGAGGGCCAGGGAAAGTGGCAGGAATCCACGGTAAAGACCTTGCTGAACCGATTGCTGAAGAAGGGCGCGCTACGTGCCCGCAAGGACAGTCGCCGCTACATCTATTCGCCGGTGCTGACTCGCGACCGGTGGCTGTCGACCGAGAGCCACGGCTTCCTCGACCGCCTGTTCGAAGGCCGGGTGGCCCCGCTCGTCTCGTACTTCAGCCGGCAGAAGAAACTGAGCAAGCAGGACATCGAGGACCTCAAGCGGCTCATCGGGGAGATGGAATGAGCTCTGAGATCCTGCGCCTGTTGGCAGATACGACGATTGCCACGAGCATCGCCCTGACTCTCATCGGCCTGCTGCGAAAACCGCTGCAGCTTGGCGTCGGTGCGCGAGTCGCCTATTGGTTGTGGCTGCTGGTCCCGGCCGTACTGCTGGCGGTGCTGCTGCCGACGCCGCGGGCACTGGTGTTGACTGCAGCTGCCATCTTGCCCGGCAAGGTCAGTTCGGCATTCGCCCTGGTTGCCTCCCACCATGCCGTTTCCAGCCGCGCGTTGCTGACCAGACTGGCGGTTACCATCTGGAGCGTGGGGGCCTGCGTCATGCTCCTGTCGCTGCTCCTGCGCCAGCGGTCGTTTGCGCGAAACCTTGGAGTGCTGACACCCGACGCCGATGGGCTTTGCCGCGCCTGCGTCAGTGCGCCGATGCTCCTCGGTGTATGGCGTCCGAAGGTCCTCGTGCCCTTTGATTTCGAGGCCCATTACTCCCCGGAGCAACGCCAGCTCATCATCGCGCATGAATGCGCGCACGCCGCGCGGCACGACGTCGCGGCCAATACGCTGGCATCGGTCGCCCTGTGCTTGCACTGGTTCAATCCCCTTATGTATCGCGCGCTGGCGTGGCTGCGAATGGACCAGGAGTTGGCCTGCGACGCGCTGGTATTGCTCACGCGCGGCGATGCCCGGCGACATTACGCGGATGCGCTGCTGACGACGCAGCTCGCCAGCGAGGCCGCGTGGCGCTTGTCCGCGGGTTGCCACTGGCAATCCATTCATCCACTCAAGGAGAGGGTTGCCATGCTGAAGCGTCCACTGCCGACACCCGTGCGCCGTCGCGCCGGTCTCGCATTCATCGCCGCCCTGACCGGGGTTGTCACCTACGCTACCTGGGCGGGCCAGCCGGGCCCCGCGTCGGGCCCAAGGGTGCTGGTCGACCTAAAAGTGCGGGTCACGAACCCGCAGGCACACACTTTGAATGACTACGCGACTGAGTATCTCGTCGCTTCAGGCGAGTCGCTAACGGATAAGAACGACGGCACGCCGCTGCTGAAGGCGGAACACTTTGCCTTCGGCTGCACGCCGTACCTTGCGGACCCATCCGGGAAAGCGACCGATTGGGGCGAGCAGAAGGCGCGCGGCGTTCCGATCCCGGGCCCCGGCCAGATACTGCTTGAATGCGCCGTTCAGCATGACGGCGGAATCGTGCAGCGACCCACCGTCCTCACCAATGATGGCAGCCCCGCGGCAATCGAGATCTCTGAAACCGGTGGGCCCAATGTCTACCGCATCGAAGTCACTGCAACTTCCTCGGCGAAGAAAGCCGCTGCGGCCGCCAAGCGCGCTGCGGCCCTGAAGCAGGCGGGCAAATTGCCGTGAACGGCTCGGCGCCGACACCTGCCTGCAGTAGGATGGGGCGATGCTTCGCCGCATCGCTCTCTCCCCGACGGACCTGCTGCGCGATCCGATCTACAGGCGACTGTGGACGTCGATCCTGATCTCCTCGTTCGGCGGTCAGGTGACCCTGCTCGCCTTGCCGCTGACGGCCGCGGTGCTGCTGCATGCCAGCGCTGCCCAGATGGGTTTCCTGACCGCGATGGAGATCGTGCCGTTCGTACTGTTCTCGCTGCCGGTGGGGGTGTGGCTGGATCGCTGGCGGAAGCTGCGGGTGTATGTGATCGGCGAGTTCTCGCTCGCCTGCGCGGTGGCGAGCGTCCCGCTGGCATGGTGGTACGGCTGGTTGTCCATCCCGTGGATGTACATTGCGGCGTTCGTCATCGGCACGGTGAACACCACGGCCGGCAGCGCCGCCCAGATTGTGTTGACGCAGATCGTGCCGCGCGAGCGGCTGGTCGAAGCCCATGCGAAGAATGCGCTGGCCTCTTCGACTGCTGAGGTGGCTGGCCCCGGGGCGGCGGGCGCGCTGATCAAACTGACCGGAGCACCGCTCGCGCTGTTGGCGACCGCCGTGCTGCTGCTGATCTCAGCGACCAACCTGCGGGGCGTGGCGGCGAAGGAACCGCCCAAGAGCTTGGACGCCCCTTTCTGGCCGGCCATGCGCGAGGGCCTGAACTTCGTGCGCAACGAGGCGCTGCTGCCCGTGCTGGCCACCGCCGTCGGCGCCTGGCAGGTGTGCAATCAGACCGCCATGGTGGTGCAGATCCTGTTCGCCACGCGCCTGTTGGGCCTGGGCGCACGGGGTGTGGGATTGAGCTATGTGGCCCTCGGCCTCGGCACCATTATCGCAAGCTCCGTCGGCTATCGCCTGGCGCGCCGCATCGGACCGGGTCCGATGATGATACTGGGGATGGCGGTATCCGGCAGCGGCTGGCTGCTGCTGGCACTGGCCCCCCCGAACCAGATGGGGATGGGCGCCTACGCGTTGATGCTATTCATGTTCGGCGTCGGCGCCGTCTTCATCTTCGTCAACTTCCTGGCGATGCGGCAGTCGGTGACGCCGGGGCGCATGCTCGGGCGCATGACCTCGACCATGCGCTGGCTGATCATGCTTCCCGCCGGACCCGGAGCATTGATCGGTGGCTTCCTGGGCCAGCATTTCGGGCTGCGCGTGCCCTTGGGATGCGCCGGTGTCGCGAGCCTCTTGCTGGCCGCCCTGGCCTGGCGCGTGCCACGAATTCGCCACATCAGGACGCTGCCCGGCCTTAAGGCCGAAGCCATCAGCCCCTATGCCTCAGACGAGCCGGCCATCAGTTAGCGCCGGACTGTTGAGCCGGATCAGGCAGCTTCGGCAAGCAGATCAGGGACCAGCCTGGGCGCCGTCTCGCGCAGCCCAAGCGTCACCAGAATGGCCAGGACCGCGAAGACACTGAGCACCCAGGGGAGAATGCCAAGGCCCGCCTTGTCGGCTGCCCAGCCAATGAAGACCGGCATCGCGCCTGCACCGAGCAGCTCGCCAAACGCCGCGTTGAAGCCCATCGCCGTTGCCTTCAGATGCTGCGGGGCGGATTCGCCCGGGATGACATTCATGATCAGGATGGCGGATCCGGCGGTGCCACCGGCGAGAATGCTGCCGGCAAAGACCGCCACCAGCGAGCCGCCGCTGAAGGCGAGGACCAGAAAGCCGAGCATGGCAACCAGGAAACTGCCGACGATCGCGGGCTTGCGTCCGAAATGGTCCGACAGCATCGGTCCGATGAAGCCGAAGGCGACCATTACTGCCCCCTGGACGGTGACCACCACACCCATCATCGGATTGCTCAGGCCCAGCACCTTCACAAGATAGAGCGGCAGGAAACCGCTGACGCCGACGAAGAAGGTCATCTGCAGTGTCGCCAACGTCATCGTGAAGCGGATGTTGCGAAGCTTCACCAACAGAATGATGCCGCCGTGGGGCATTTCCTGCACAGGCGCATCACGCTCGGGATTGCGAACCAACCACCACATCAGAAGCGCCACGAGCAGCCCCGGTCCGCCGGCAATCCAGAAGGCGTGGCGCCAGCCCCAAAGTGTCCCGATGCCAACCATGAGCAGCGGTCCGAGCAGCGGTACGGCGAACAGACCGATGGTGGAGAGCATCCCGATCGCGAGCCCGCGCCGCGCGGGAGCGACTTCGCTGGTGACGATATGGG